>CAZYDB010000140.1:0-11266 GCA_964645995.1 uncultured Roseivirgaceae bacterium | reverse complement strand
TACACTTTCCCTGGCGTCCTCATCTTCAGCTATTAGGTAGAATTTTTCTTCCGGGCTAACGATTGATCCCAGCCAGGTTTCGAATTTGCCATCTTCGATGATATTGATTGCTCCCGGCACATGGCCCTGGTTATAGTGTTTTCTTGAGCGGGTATCGATCACCAGCACTCCTTCTTCGAGGGGGGTGTTGCGGCTGGCCCTGGGAACGTTTTTGATATTCATTTCAAAATTTTCCGCACCGGTCTTGTTGACTCCCACATCAAAACCGAAATACTTGGGTATATACGGCTGATCTTCCAATAAGACATTCACGAACTCCTCCTCATCCATCGGCTGCAGGGCATAATTTTCCCGGAGCTGTCTTTCCAGCGTGCTCGACAGGTCCTTACTCAGGCTTTTCCCGCATAATGAACCGGCGCCGTGAGCGGGGTAGACGATGATGTCTTTTTCAAGTTGCATAAGGACATTGCGGGTCGAACGGTACATATCCCGTGCCAGCGCTTCCCGCTTGGCCGTAATATTACCGGCATTTTCCCGAAGGTCCGGACGTCCGACATCACCGATGAAGAGCGTGTCTCCCGTGAAGACGGCCTGGTCCTTGCCTTGTTCGTCGGCAACGACTATACTGATACTATCCGGTGAATGCCCCGGGGTATTATAGGCTTTTAAGGTAATGCCTCCAACGGAAAGTAGATCGCCGGTATCAAAGGTTTTGTGTTCATAATCAGCGCCGAGAAGCTTGCTTACATAAATGGGAGCTCCGGTTTTCTCCCGAACTTCGAGGTGGGAGCTGACAAAATCCGCATGAGGATGCGTTTCGATGATCGCAACGATCCTGCCGTTTTTCTCCGCCGCATAATCGTAATAAGGCTGAGGATCACGGGCCGGATCGACCAGCGCTAACTCTCCTTCACTGTAAACAGCATACGATGCATGTGCTAGTGTATCGTCGTAAAATTGTTTGATTTCCATGATTCTATTTTTTTTATTGTTTGTTTCAAATGAATAATTCAGCGAATATGATATAAACTGCCATGACCAGCACAAACCAGCCAAAGCCTTTTTTCAATTTTGAGCCGTCAACAAATTTTGATGTATAGGTCCCTGCAAATATTCCCAGCACTGCCAATCCTGTGAATGCCAGCAGAAATACCCATTCTATATCCTGGTTTCCCAGATCTCCCAGAAAGCCAAGTAATGACTTGACGGATATGATAAGTAATGATGTGCCGATAGCCATCTTCATTGGCAGACCGGCCAGCAGTACCAGTGCGGGGATGATCAGGAATCCGCCACCAGCGCCTACCAGCCCGGTAAGTGTTCCCACGACGGCGCCTTCCGCCACGATCACCGGATAATTGAAATCCAGCCCTTTATCAGGATCTTCATCTCCGGTATTTTTTCTTCCTTTGATCATCGAAAAGGCTGCAAGGAACATGATCAGGGCAAACAGCAACATGATACCCGTGTTTTTGGTAAGGGTGAAATCACCCAGAACGATCAGATCGTCAGGTATTTCAGGAATGATGAACTGCCTGACAACAAAGACCATGATGGCTGCGGGGGTGACCAGCAAAAAAGCTTTTACGTGTTTCTTGCTTCCTCTGAATGTTTTGTTGAGGCTGAACAGCGACACACCCAGCATCGTGATGATCAGGATGAGGATAAATAATACATCCGTAGTGATATCGAGCTTACCCAGTGAAAATAACTGTTCGGGTATGGCAGGAACCAGGAATTTGCGGGTCAGGAAGACCGCAATGAAGGAAGGTACGGCAAATACGATCCCCGTTTTATAGTTGAGTAATCCTTTTTTCATATAATTCAAGGCGCCTACGGAGGAAGAAATGCCTACAACGAACAGGGAATAGGCCGTAGCCAGCACCGGTTCGATATGGAACATATAGACAAGCACGGGAACGGTCAGGATAGATCCGCCCCCTCCGATCAAACCAAGGGTAAAACCGATCACTATTGCTACTATAAATCCTAACGTATCCATTAAATTATATGATTATCTATTCATATGATATGATAAAAAAAGTGAAGCGGGTTAAAGTACTTCACATTGGTTCATACATTTAATGACCTCCACCACTTCGGGCATTTTCAGGTAATAGTTCATGTTCTTACCGCTTCTTTCGCTGCCCAGTATCCCGGCAAGTTTCATGTTGGAGAGGTGATGTGATGTAAGTGATTGCTCTGATTTAAGCTTTGAGCAGATGTCGTTCACACATACTTTCTCATGCTCTACCAGCAGCCCGATAATTCCTATCCGTAAAGGATGGGCGATCGTTTTAAGGATAAAGGAAACTTTTTCCAGTTTTTCAATATCCGCAATGGACTGAAGATCGATGTCTTTTACTTGTTCAACCTGTGTCATATGTTCAACTTTTTAGTAATATAAACGCAAACATATGAACATATGTTCAGATGAGGAAGTAATTTTTCAAATTTTTTTTATAATACATTTTACAGGGCTGGCTGCGGTTATCCCCCCTTAGCCTGACCTATTCATAAATTTTTGTTGTTCGGCGTAATTTTAAGATATATAGGTGATATTCAATAAGATACTTCGCCAGGTTAACCCTGATGGGGTGAAAAATTCGTGAATTTTTCAGGTTAGATAATCTGTGGCAAAAGATAAAAAAAAGCCCCGGTTGTCCGGGGCTTTTACAGTTGTTTAATTTTTCTCCTGTTTCTGTTCTTTTTCCGGGTTATCCGGCGGGTCATCTTTTTTATCCGCCTTCGGCTTTCCTTCTTTCTTTTTAGCCTTTTTTACGGAAATGGAAAGGTATTCATCCTTTTCTTTATAATCGGCCAGGATTACATCGCCTTCTTTAACATCTCCTTTAAGGATCTCCTCAGCTACCTGATCTTCGAGGTATTTCTGGATTGCCCTGTTCAGCGGGCGCGCACCATACTGCGGATCGTATCCTTTTTCAGCCAGAAAATCTTTAGCTGCTTTGGATAGTTCAACCTGATAACCCAGACCGTGTATCCTTTCAAAGAGAGTATCCAGTGTGATATCAATGATCTTATGGATATGCTCCCTGTTCAGTGAGTTAAAGATGATCACATCATCGAGCCGGTTGAGAAATTCAGGACTGAAGGTTTTTTTCAGCGCATTCTGTATAGTCGATCTCATGATATCGTCCATACTGGTCTCTTTTGACCTGGTGGCAAACCCTATGCCGGCGCCAAAGTCCTTAAGATCACGTACGCCGATATTCGATGTCATAATGAGCACGGTATTACGAAAATCAATCCTTCTTCCCAGTCCGTCGGTCAGTGAACCATCGTCCAGCACCTGCAAAAGGATATTGAACACATCCGGATGAGCTTTTTCAATTTCATCCAGTAGTACCACACTATAGGGTCTCCGTCTCACTTTTTCAGTCAGTTGGCCACCTTCTTCATAGCCCACATAACCCGGAGGTGCGCCGACAAGCCGGGAAATCGAGAATTTTTCCATGTATTCGCTCATATCGATCCGGATGAGGGCATCTTCCTTATCGAACATATAGGTAGCGAGTACTTTAGCCATCTCGGTTTTGCCTACGCCGGTAGGGCCGAGGAAGACAAATGATCCGATTGGTTTTCTTGGATCCTTGAGTCCAACCCTTGTTCGTTGTATTGATTTCACCAGTTTATTAATGGCTTCATCCTGGCCAACGATACTTTTTTTCAATTCTTCCCCCATGCCCAGCAGCTTGATACTTTCATTCTGAGCCACCCGGCTGGTGGGTATGCCGGTCATCATTGCCACTACTTCGGCAACATTATCTTCGGTGACCGTAAATCTTTTTGTTTTGGTTTCTTCTTCCCAGCGTCCTTTTTCTTTTTCGAGTTCGTCGATCAGTTTTTTCTCTTTATCCCGCAGTTGGGCTGCTTCTTCATATTTCTGACTGCGAACGACGCGGTTCTTTTCTTTTTTAATATCCTCGATAGCTTCCTCCAGTCTCACGATCTCCTTGGGGACATGGATATTATTAATATGTACACGGGCGCCTGCTTCATCCAGCACATCGATAGCTTTATCCGGCAAAAACCGGTCGCTGATATAGCGGTCTGAGAGCTTCACACAGGAACTTATCGCCTCATCCGTGTAGTTCACATGGTGATGATCTTCATACCGGTCCTTGATATTATTAAGGATCGTCATTGTTTCTTCCGGTGTGGTGGCATCGATCATGACTACCTGAAAACGCCGGGCCAGGGCGCCGTCTTTTTCGATATATTGCCGGTATTCATCAAGGGTAGTGGCTCCGATGCATTGAATTTCACCCCTTGACAGGGCGGGTTTGAACATATTGGAAGCATCCAGCGAACCTGAGGCGCCGCCGGCACCGACGATCGTATGTAATTCATCGATGAAGAGGATGACCTCCGGTGATTTTTCAAGTTCATTCATCACGGCTTTCATCCTTTCTTCAAACTGACCACGGTATTTCGTACCCGCTACCAGTGAAGCAAGGTCGAGGGTAACTACCCTTTTGCCAAACAAGACGCGTGAAACTTTTTTCTGTATGATCCTGAGGGCCAGTCCCTCCGCTATAGCTGTTTTACCAACCCCCGGCTCCCCTATCAACACCGGGTTATTCTTTTTTCTCCTGCTCAGGATCTGAGCTACCCGCTCGATCTCTTTATCCCGGCCGACGATAGGATCCAGTTTATTATCTTCTGCCAGTTTGGTAAGGTCTCTTCCAAAATTATCGAGAACGGGCGTTCTGCTCTTCTCGGTGCTTTTGGATCCTGGTTCGCTTCTTGATGAACCTGAGAAGATGCCGGATGAATCTTCATCACCTTCGTCGGTATCGGATGAAGCCATGGGATTCTCGGCCTGATACTCCAGCAATTCTTTAACCACATCGTAATTGACATCAAATTTCTCCAGTATCTGCGTGGCAATATTATCTTCATCGCGAAGGATGGAAAGCAGGAGATGTTCTGTTCCGATAAGCTGACTTTTGAAGATTTTGGCTTCCAGATAGGTGATCTTCAATACCTTTTCCGATTGCCTGGTCAGCGGAATATTGGCCAGATTTTTAACATTGCTGATTGCTGTTCCCTTAGTAGCCTGTTCGATGGAACCACGCAGTTCTTCCAGTGAAACGCCAAGTTTCTTCAGGATGCTGATGGCCACACCTTCCCCTTCACGGATCATTCCGAGAAGCAGGTGTTCGGTGCCAATATAGTCATGGCCCAACCTGAGCGCTTCTTCACGGCTTAGGGAGATTACTTCTTTAACACGATTTGAAAATTTAGCTTCCATTAATTACCTCTTAGGGTTGTATTTATGTAAAATTATACCTTTATTAATTAAATTTACTATGTTAGCAATACAATTTGAAATTTAAACTTCTTCTATTACTCTCCAATTAAACGACATTACAGGGCTAAATGTTTTTATTATCCTGAATACATCTTTTAATCACTTTTCCGGCATTCGGGCCTTCATTAAATAAGAGATCGATACCACTTAAATCAGGCACAAATTTTTTGCCAAAAACCTGAATATACTCAACAGGCCTATAAAAAACCAAGTGTTCGGTAGATTTTTTCGGATGTATTATCGACCTCAGGTCAATTATACCGGTATCATGGTTTTTATGGTACTTTTGCGTGAATGAGATATCTTCGTTCAAGTCTGCCGCTTCCAGGAAAAACTGCAGGATCTCCAGGTTCAGATCAAATAAAAAGCGTTGTTTCTTATATAGGATATCCCTGATCTTTTCACCATAAAACTCAAAAAAGGGGGCACTGCCATAGGCAGACTGTATTGCTCTCCAGTGGTTATTGATCCAGGACTGTTTATGATCGATACGGATCTCCTGAACCGGCACATTGCTGTTGCCTTTTTCTACCGGTACGATCAGGTCATCGATTTTATTGGCTGTTAATATCCTGCCTCGGTTACGGTAGGTTTGTTTGGAAAAACTTTCTTTCGATTCTATAAGCATGCCATCAAAATACTTCCATGCAGCCAGATAGGGGATGGAAGGCAAATAGTGTATTTCTATCAGGGCGGAAGGTAATGGCATCGGTATTATTTTCTTTCTGAATGATAGTATAAAACACTCAAATTCCTTTCCTGCAGGATATTCCTGCCGGTCTGCAGGATATCGCCGGGACTAACCCTTTGAATGCTTGTCTTTTCCTGATGGTAGAGGTCAGCACTGCCAAGATTGGTGAAATACGCGAGGTTCATGGCCCGGCTGACGATCTCCACTTCCATAAAGGCAATGCTTGTTTCAGCCTGTGTTTTTGCGTTCTGTAATTCTTCTTCTATCCCTATTCCATTACTCATTTCCCCGAGAGAATCCAGGATCGCCTTTTCACCATCTGCGGGTGAATACTGGTCTCTGAGCTTTCCGCTGATCACCAGCAGTCCGGGATCGATATTGCCGGTAATGTAGGCATTGATCGATTGAAAGACTTTTTCTTTCCTTACAAGCTGCCTGTAAAGCCTGCTTGCTTTTCCCCTGCCGAGGATATCGCTTAGAAGATCGGCAGCATGGTAACCGGAAGCCAGTCTGCCATTCATATGCCATGCCATATACACTGCTCCGGAGGGAACATCGGCCGTTGTTTCAAGCATTCTTTTCTGCTGTTGAACGGGTTCCTCCGGCAGTTTCCGCTGATAGGACTTACCCGGAGGGACCGGCCCGAACCATTTATCAGCCAGTTGTTTAACCTCTTTTGTTCTGACATCACCGGCGACAACCAGGTTGGCGTTATTCGGAATATAGAATTTCCGGAAGAATTCCCTCACGTCGTCGATCGAAACGTTTTCAATATGGCTGATATCTTTGCCGATTGTTGGCCACTGATAAGGGTGTGTTTTGTAGGCAAGGGGCCTTATTTTGAGCCATACATCCCCATAGGGCTGGTTCAGATACCGTTGTTTAAATTCTTCAATCACCACCTTTCGTTGAACCTCAAGCACCTTATCTTTAAAAGAAAGGCTCAGCATACGGTCGGATTCCAGCCAGAAGGCTGTTTCCAGGTTGTTGGCAGGCACGGTGAGGTAGTAGTTGGTCAGATCAGGAGTGGTAAATGCATTATTCTCCCCCCCGACTTTCTGAAGAGATTCGTCATATGAAGGAATATTGGCCGAGCCCCCGAACATAAGATGTTCAAACAGGTGAGCAAAGCCTGTTTTCCGGGGATCTTCATCTTTTGATCCCACGTTATACAATAAATTAACCGCCGCTATGGGGATGGAGTGGTCCTCATGAACGAGAAGACGCAAACCGTTATCAAGGATAAATTCCTGGTGTTTTATTTTCATATGGAAAAGCAAAAATATAAAATACATCCGTTTTTATGTTCATCACATTGCTATACATTTGATAAAAAAAAGAAAATGACATTTGACCGTAAGGAATTGACTGATCAACAGTTGATTGCCCTCTACGAAGCTTTGGTCAAACCCCGGTTGATTGAAGAGAAGATGTTATTGCTTCTCCGGCAGGGAAGGATCAGCAAATGGTTTTCCGGAATTGGTCAGGAGGCCATTGCTGTTGGAGTGGGCTATGCACTTCGCAAGGATGAGTACATACTGCCGATGCACCGGAACCTGGGTGTGTTCACCACCCGTGATGTTCCACTTGACCGGCTTTTTGCACAGTTCCAGGGTAAGGAATCGGGTTTCACCAAGGGCAGGGACCGTTCTTTTCATTTTGGAAGCAGGGAGCATCATGTTATTGGTATGATCTCTCATCTAGGATCACAGTTGGGTGTTGCCGATGGTATTTCACTTTCGCATCGAATCCGTAAGGAAAGCAAGGTCGTTCTTGTTTTTTCCGGTGACGGCGGGGCCAGCGAAGGCGATTTCCATGAATCTCTCAATGTAGCTTCCGTCTGGAGCCTTCCGGTAATCTTTCTCATCGAAAACAATGGATATGGCTTGTCCACTCCCAGCGTTGAACAATTCAATCACAGGCATTTTATCGATAAAGGTCATGGATATGGGATGGAGGCCTACCAGGTGGATGGCAATAATCTTCTGGACATCTATCACCTGATCCGTGATTTAGCCGGCCAGGTAAGGAAAAACCACCGGCCTATCCTCATTGAGGCTTTAACATTCAGGATGAGAGGGCATGAGGAGGCATCCGGGACGAAATATGTACCGGTAGAGCTGCTGAAGAAATGGGCTTCCCGGGACCCTGTTGAAAACTACGAAAGATACTTGCTGGATCAGGAGATTTTATCACCTTCAGTAGCCGGTGAGATCAAAAAAAACTCCCGGGAAATGATCAACCAGGCTTTGAAAGAGGCTTTCAGCGACAAACCCCCGGTATTTGACATGACCCGGGAAAAGGACGACATGTATCACCCGTCCCATGGTCAGGAGATAAAACCTTTGTCGGGCATATCTCAGGAAAAACGGCTGGTCGATGCTATTTCAGAAGGATTACAGCAGGCCTGTGAAAAATTCCCTGAATTGATCCTTATGGGGCAGGATATTGCAGAATACGGAGGCGTGTTCAAGGTAACTGAAGGCCTGGTGCAGAAATTCGGTAAGGAACGGGTCAGGAATACGCCTTTGTGTGAATCCGCCATATTGGGTGCCGGCATGGGGCTTTCCATTACCGGCATGAAATCGGTTGTGGAAATGCAATTTGCTGATTTTGTCACTTGCGGATTCAATCAGATCATAAACAATATCGCCAAGTCGCATTACCGGTGGGGGCAGCATGCCGATATTGTTATACGGATGCCTACCGGAGCCGGTGTCGGGGCCGGTCCTTTTCATTCGCAATCCAACGAAGCCTGGTTTTTTCATACGCCCGGCTTAAAGATCGTCTATCCGTCAAATCCCTTTGATGCCAAAGGGTTATTGCTGGCATCTGTAGAAGATAAAAATCCGGTTTTATTCTTTGAGCATAAAGCATTATACCGTTCACTTAAAGGCGAGGTGCCTGTGGATTACTATACCTTACCGATCGGGGAAGGGCATAGGGTACGGGAGGGTACCGATGTGTCGGTGATAACGTATGGTATGGGTGTTATCTGGGCGAATGAGATCCTGCAACATTTTCCTGATGTTTCCGTGGACCTGATCGACTTGCGTTCTTTGATGCCATGGGACCAGGTAATGGTTTCCACCTCCGTCAGGAAGACCGGCAAGGTGATCATCTTACATGAGGATACCCTCACCGGAGGTATCGGAGGTGAGATAGCGGCATATATTTCGGAAAACCTCTTTGAGTATCTTGATGCTCCGGTGATGCGCGAGGCCGGCCTTGATACAGCTATCCCTTTCTCTTCTGAGCTGGAGAAGAATTTCCTGCCGCCCGCCAGGTTCCGGGAAAAATTTATTCAGTTGCTAGAATACTGACCAATTATCCTCATTTTCATGGATTTCATTAATAATTTTAAGATTTTAGCGTTAAATTAGAGATCGACATAACAGGAAATATTGAATAAAACACCCGCATATCAGCCATCTGATCTGATGAGAGAAAATATATACCTAATCAGGGTGGTATTGATATGCTTTTTCATGTTTCTTATGATCTTTGTCGGTATCCCTGATGTTCTTGGTCAGCTTAAATTAGAGGATCGCCGCTCAGAGGCCTACCGGCAGAGCAGGAAAAACACAAGGAACAAAGGGAAGCAACGGGAAAGACGCTATAAAAAAGCGCAGAAGCAGAACCTCAAGGCCGGAGAGATGGAGATGGTTCCGGAAATACTGAAGGAGCGTTATGTGCCCGGTGAACAGAATGCCGAAAAGAATCCCAGCAAGCAGATTTATATTTCATACAGAAAGCAATCACGGATATTTACAAAAAAGGCCAGGCAGGCTCTTGACCAGGGACTTATTACCGGAAGGGCATTAAAAGCAAGGGAAAGGGAATACCGTAAGCAACAGAGGGCCATTGCCAGTCACCAGGGCAATATAAAGATCGACCCATACCAGTTGCGGGATAACCGGGGGATGTTCCCCCAGCCGCCTGTCGACCAGAATCCCGGTCGCTCAAACATAAGAGAACGAAATGAACGGCTGGCTACCTATGCCCTGAAGGCTGAAGAGATGTCGATGATGGGCATGATCTCCGGACTTTCTCAATTCCAGGTTAAAAGGCAGAATATCAGGCAGTCAAGAAAGAGGGGCTTGTTCGAGGGGAAGCTTCCGGGTAACAGGGGCCAGGATGAGGCGAAATATATGGCCAAATCCGTGGAGGGCCTCAATCAGGGAATGAATAAAGGATTGAGTCTCACGGATAAGCAACAGCAATGGATGTCCAGTTCCCTGATGCAGTCCCAGCACCAGGGTTCTCTGAAACGCCAGAGTCAGAAGCAGCAGGACATTGATTATATCGAAAAATCAGCCCAGGCTCAGATACAGGGAATGTTCAGGACAAACACCAGAAAACAACAGGGCCGGTTGAGGAAAAGGAATTCTAACCGTGTTGGTTTTGACCAGGGAACCCTTCCTGTCAACCGGCGGATGAAGGAAGATACATATATGGCAAAATCCGTTGAGGGACTTGATCAGGGACTCCGGAAGGGTCTCTCGTTCCGGGAGCAGGAGCAGCAGTGGATGGCCAGTTCCCTGACCCAGTCACAGTTTCAGGGTACAATCAAACTATCGAAGGCGGCCCGGGAGTCGCAATACATCAGGAAGTCGAAACAGGCCCTTGACCAGGGCATGATATCCGGTCTGACTCCCCGCCAGAAAGAAGATATTTATATGGCCAAGTCCGTGGAAGGCTTGAGCCAGGGACTCCGGAAGGGTCTCTCGTTCCGGGATCAGGAGCAGCAATGGATGTCCAGTTCCCTGGCCCAGTCACAGTACCAGGGTAACCTCAAGCTTTCAAAAGAGGTACGCGAGTCACAGTACATCAGGAAGTCGAAACAGGCCCTTGACCAGGGCATGATATCCGGCCTGACTCCCCGCCAGAAAGAAGATATTTATATGGCCAAGTCCGTGGAAGGCTTGAGCCAGGGACTCCGGAAGGGTCTCTCGTTCCGGGATCAGGAGCAGCAATGGATGTCCAGTTCCCTGGCCCAGTCACAGTACCAGGGTAACCTCAAGCTTTCAAAAGAGGTACGCGAGTCACAGTACATCCAAAAATCGAAAGAGGCGATGGATCAGGGACTTCTCAAAGGGAAAACGAAGAAGGAAATTGATCAGGAGTTACAGTCCAACTCCCTGATTCAGTCACAGTACCAGGGAAACCTGACGCTTTCAAAGGAACAACGGGAATCCCAATTCATAAAAAAATCGAAGGAAGCTCTTGACCAGGGAATG
>CAZYDB010000139.1:8122-11537 GCA_964645995.1 uncultured Roseivirgaceae bacterium | reverse complement strand
TTAAATTTTCAGAATAAATTTCAAATAACTAAAAATTTCTATTAAATTAATTTATTAAAGTATTGTAATAATATCTTCGTCTCTCATGTTATTGCCCGTTGGATTATTGGGTGAGCATATGAAGATGATCTTGGTATGGTCGTCCGTTTTGGATAGTATCCGTTCGGTATCCATCTGGAAACCGGGGGTCAATGTTACTCTTCTCACCTCCGTTTCATTGATCAGAGCGGCTACTGAATACATATCGTAAGTAGGAGGGTTTATGATCACATTGTCTTTTCCTGGGTTGCAGAAAACCCTGATAATTAAATCAATAGGTTCATCGCTTCCGTTGCCAAGGAAGATATGGCCCGGCCCGGTGTTTTTGATCTTACCGATTTTAGCCTTGAGTTTATGTTGATAGGGGTCTGGATAGCGGTGGTAAATATCGCCGACGATTGATCCATAGGCATTCTCGTTGGCATCAAGGAAAATATCTGCTTTGCCTTTATATTCATCCCTTGCCGAAGAATAGGGGATCAGGTGGATAAGGTGCGGCCTGACCAGTTCTTCAAGACTTTTCATTTTCCTGTATGTGTTTTAAACGGATAGAGACCGCCTTTTTGTGTGCTTCGAGCTTTTCAGCACGTGCCATGGCAACAATAGCCGGACCTATTTCCAGCATTCCCTTTTTACTGATCTTCTGATAGGTGATATATTTGAAGAAACTATCAAGCGATACACCGCTGTATGCACGGGCATGCCCATAAGTCGGCAGCGTATGGTTAGTGCCGGAAGCGTAATCACCCGCCGATTCAGGTGTGTAATTTCCGAGAAAAACAGAGCCGGCATTGGTAATACTTTCAGAGGCTATCTCATCATTATCGATAGCCAGTATAAGGTGTTCCGGTGCATAGGCGTTTGATAGCTCAATAGCTTCTTCAAGGTTTTTCACAAGGATTAGCCTGGCACTTTCAAGTGATTCGTTGACAATATGTTTTCTGGGAAGGTCATCTTTCTGCACCATGATCTCCTTGTTGATCTTATTGAGCATTTTTTCACTGGTAGTGATTAAGATCACCTGACTATCCCGGCCATGTTCGGCCTGTGATAAAAGATCTGAGGCAACAAACTGGGGGATTGCGGTGTCGTCTGCAATAACAGCTAGTTCGGAAGGGCCTGCGGGCATGTCGATGGCAACCCCTTTTTGATTGACGATCTGCTTTGCAGCCGTTACATATTGATTGCCGGGACCAAAGATCTTATCAACCCGGGGCACGGTTTTGGTGCCATAAGCCATCGCCGCAATAGCCTGAGCACCACCAACTTTTGCGATTATATGGATACCTGTTAGTTCGGCTGTATATAATATGACAGGGTCTATCTTGCCATTCCTGTCACATGGTGTGCACATAACCACTTCCTGACAGCCCGCAATGCGCGCCGGTATGCCCAGCATAAGGATCGTGGAAAACAAGGGCGCACTGCCACCAGGAATATAAAGGCCTACTTTCTGAATCGGTATACTCTTTCGTTTGCAGATCACCCCTGCAGAGGTTTCTATTTCAAGCGTGGCTATTTGCTGGGCAGCATGAAATTTTTCGATGTTTTCACAGGCCGTATGAATAGCATCCCTGAGCTCCGGTTTTATAAGTTTACCCGCTTCTTCAAATTCAGAAGGGCTGACAAGAATCTGGTCAAGTTTTACATGATCATATTCATAAGAGTATTTTCTCAGCGCCTTATCACCCTTGTCCCTTACTTTTTTAATGATCGGTTTTACGATCTTGCGGATGGTCTTCTCATCAATAGCCGGTCTTTTCAGAAGATCGGGCCATTCTTTCTTTGTTGGAAATTTAATAATTTTCATTATCAGCTCCTTCTTATGTGATCATTTTTTCAATTGGCACCACCAGGATACCTTCCGCTCCTGCACTTTTTAAATTATCTATGATCTCCCAGAATTGATCTTCATTGATCACTGAATGCAACGAACTCCAGCCTTCCATTGCCAGAGGCACAATGGTAGGACTTTTAATACCCGGTAGAATATCAGTGATCTTTCCGATTTTATCATTGGGGGCATTCAATAGGATATATTTATAATTTTTTGCATTCTGTACGGAATCAATCCGGAATAGTAAGTCGTCAAGTATTGATTTCTTTTCAGTGTTCATCGCGGGATTACTGATCAGGACAGCTTCCGATTGCATGATTGTTTCCACTTCGTTCAGTCCATTGCTGAGGAGTGTGCTGCCTGAGCTTACAATGTCGCATATCGCATCAGCCAGTCCTATGCCCGGAGCAATCTCTACAGATCCGCTGATCTCATGGATGTCAGCATTGATCCCCTTAGCATTGAGAAAATGACCTGTGATATTAGGATATGATGTGGCAATATTCTTGCCATTGAAGAAATGAAGGCCTGGATACTCTATTTCTTTTGGGATAGCCAGTGACAGCCGGCATCGGGCAAATCCAAGGAATTTTTCGATAGAAACTTCTTTCCCTTTTTCCTGAACAACATTCATGCCTACAACCCCGAGGTCTGCCACATGGTCCGCAACATATCCGGGAATATCATCATCCCTTAGGTATAATATTTCGATTGGGAAATTGGAAGCTTTTGATTTAAGCTTCCCCTTGCCATTATTAACTTTAATACCACATTTCTTAATGAGATTTAACGATTCTTCATTTAATCTACCTGATTTTTGTATGGCAATTCTTAACATAATGCTTAATGAATTGATCGTAATTGATTTTGATGGAGCCGCCTTCTGTTAAAAGACAAGAATAGAAGCCTGCACCTCTAATAATTGATTGAATTACGGATCAAAATTAAAGTAATGGATAGTAAATGAGAAGTAATTTCAAATAATGCGTGGCTTTTTTTCAGAATATTTTAAAAATGTTAACTATTGAACAATATATTTGCTGAAACTTACTATACTTCCCATTTAAGATAACGAAGGTTTTTAAATATTTAATGACCAGTTTTGAAATTGAGAAAAGGCATTGTCATAATACCCACCTATAACGAGGCAGAAAATATCATTCCACTGATCGAACAGGTCTCCAGTTTGCCTGTGAAATTTGATATTATGATCGTAGATGACAACTCCCCCGATGGCACAAGCGATCTGGTCGAGCAGTTCCTGAGATCCAGCAAGCACCCGGATACAGTAGATCAAATACAGGTATTGATAGAGAAACGGGAGGGAAAAAAGGGCCTGGGAACAGCTTATATTTATGGATTTAAGAAGGCCTTGGACCTGGGATATGAATATATCTTTGAAATGGACGCCGATTTTTCTCATAATCCGAAAGATCTGATTGAATTGTATAATGCCTGTACTGATGAAGGATACGATATGTCGATAGGGTCGAGATACGTTTCAGGTGTCAATGTGGTGAACTGGCCTATGGGAAGGGT
>CAZYDB010000139.1:0-8112 GCA_964645995.1 uncultured Roseivirgaceae bacterium | reverse complement strand
TCTTATTTTGCCAGCGTATATGTCAGATATATTACCGGAATGCCTTTCCGGGATGCTACGGCAGGTTTTAAGTGCTATAAACGAAAAGTCCTGGAAACTATTAATCTTGACCGGATCCGGTTCATTGGTTATGCTTTCCAGATTGAGATGAAGTTCACGGCATGGAAATATGGGTTCAGGATCAAGGAGGTTCCGATTATTTTTACTGATAGAAAAAAAGGCACTTCAAAAATGTCGATGCATATTGTGAAGGAAGCAATATGGGGCGTGATATCATTGAAGTTGAACAGCTTTTTCAGAAATTACCGCCAGGCTAGTCAAAGCGAATTGACTTAATAGGCTGAATACGGGTTATCACCAGTGAAGGTATGACCAGAATGGCTGTGATGATTATAAAGATCAACAGGTTAAGGCCTAAGATACCCGGCCATTCCCATTTTATTGGGACATAGTACATAAAATAGTTTTCAGGATCCAGCGGGATGAGTTTGAATTTCTGTTGTAAGAACCCAAAGCCGATGCCGATTAAATTTCCCCAGAAAAGTCCCCATAAAATGAGACGGATGCCCTGGATAGTAAATATTCTTTTGATAAGACCACTCCTTGCGCCTAATGCTTTCAGTATTCCTATCATATGTGTGCGTTCCATGATCAGAATGAGTAACACTGATATCATATTAAAGGAGGCGACAAAAAGTATCAAAATAAGTAAAATAGTGACATTTCTGCCCACAAGGTTTAACCAGTCGAAAATTTCAATATGCTTATCGGTTATCTTGTCAACATAAAGATCATAATCAACCATTTCAAACAACTGGCTTTCAGCCTCATTTACTCTTTCGAAATCATCAAGAAACACCTCGAGAGTACCAACAAGAGACGACCGCCAGTCATTAAGCTGTTGGATGACATTAATATTACCAATGATCATCTTTTCATCGAATTCCTCCATTCCTGAAGCATAAATGCCGGTGATCGTAAGTTTTCTTACTCTGACAGGATTTTGGATAAAGTAGATCCGGATCTCTTCTCCCACGGAAAGGCGGAGCAGGTTGGCTAATTTGTGACTGATAAGGATCTCCATGGATGCTGAGGAGTCCTTCAGATTAATAAACCGGCCTTCAATAAGATTCTGTCCGAACCATTTCATGCTGAAGTTCTCATCAACCCCTTTAAAAACCACGCCCTGTATTTCTTCATCCGTCTGAATGAGCCCTACCTTATGAGCTACGCCCTGAATATGACTAATAAAATCAACCCGCTGAAGTTCCTGGTAGATGCTGTCTTCTTTTGAGATGGGCAGTTCCTCATAGGTTGAACTAAGGGTATATTTTGTGATCTGCAGATGACCGCCAAAGCCGGTTATTTTATTGGTTATGTTTTCCTGAAACCCCCGCATAATGATAAAAGAGATGATCATGATCCCCAATCCAACGGCTATGCTTACAATAGCTATTTTATGGATCATGGATGAAAAGGTATTCGATCCGGGTTTGCTGATCCTGCTTGATATAAAATAAGGAAGGTTCAAGGCATTTTATGATTAATATACTATTTTAGGATTGTTTTTAATCATGTAAAAATAAGAACGAATCAATGAAAGGAAATATTTGTGCCATTTTAATTTTATTAATAATACAGCCATTAATAACCACTGGCCAGCGCATTACGGTTGGGGCTGAACGTATCGACCTGTATGAAGAGCTTATTGATAACAAGCGGGTGGCAATGGTTGTAAACCATACCTCACAGGCCTTTGGCGGTCATCTGGTTGACTATTTATTGTTAAGGGATGTAAATATCGTTAAAATATTTTCACCTGAACACGGCTTCAGGGGGACTGCCGATGCGGGCAAACATATCGAGAATTCAATTGATGAGCGCACGGGGGTACCTATTGTATCTCTTTATGGATCCAATCGACAGCCTACCGACGAACAGATGGGTGGCATTGACGCAGTGATCTTTGATATACAGGATGTAGGCACACGTTTTTATACGTATATCAGCACCATGCATTATATGATGGATGCCTGTGCCCGGCATACTATTCAAATGATCATCCTCGACAGGCCTAACCCGAATGGCGATTATGTCGAGGGTCCTGTACTCCGTGAAGGATTTGAGTCATTTGTTGGTATGCATCCAATTCCAGTGGTTCATGGTCTCACTGTTGGAGAACTCGCCAGGATGATCAATGGAGAAGGCTGGCTGACGGATAGTGCCTCATGCGAATTATTTGTTATTCCTGTTGAAAACTATCATCATCAGTACCAGTATTCATTGCCGGTCAGGCCCTCGCCTAACCTGCCTAATGATCTGGCAATAAGGCTGTACCCTTCGTTATGTTTTTTTGAAGGCACCTTAATGAGTGTAGGCCGTGGGACTGAATTCCCCTTTCAGGTTGTGGGGTATCCTGATAGCTCCTATGGAAGATTTCAATTTACTCCAACCAGCAGGCCAGGGGCGAGCAATCCCAAATATCAGGACCAGAAGTGTTTTGGCCGGGATTTCAGAGATATCCGTGGCAGACCCCGGTTCACTATCAATTATATTATCGAATTTTATTATAAATCGGGGCGTGATGAAAATTTTTTCAATGATTATTTTGATAAACTGGCAGGAAATAGTGAATTAAAAATACAGATCAAGGCAGGATTAACTGAAGAAGAAATCAGAATATCCTGGCTTGAGGAGCTGAAAGATTATAAATCCAAAAGAAAAAAATATCTGCTCTATCCTGATTTTGAATAAATAATTACAAATCATGAAGGATCTCAGAATAATTTTTATGGGTACCCCTGAGTTTGCAATTCCATCACTCAATAATTTGATTGAACATGATTTTAATATCGTCGGTGTTATAACCGCCCCTGACAAACCTCGTGGCAGAGGACGGGTGCTGACCCCTTCACCTGTAAAAAAATATGCAGTAGAGAAGGATATTACGGTACTCCAGCCGACGAATTTAAAAAATCCGGAATTTATCCAGGAATTAAAAACATACAAGCCTGATCTGCAGGTTGTCGTAGCATTCAGGATGTTACCTGAGGTGGTCTGGTCATTACCGGGATATGGCACTTTTAACCTTCATGCAAGTTTGCTGCCGCAGTACCGGGGCGCGGCACCTATCAACTGGGTAATAATCAATGGTGAGAAAAAAACAGGACTGACTACTTTCTTTATTAAACATCAGATTGATACAGGTAACATTATTTTTCAGACAGAGGAACCGGTTTATATAGAGGATGATGCAGAAAGTTTGCATGACCGGCTTATGGAATCAGGTGCCCGATTGGTCTTAAAAACGGTTCAGGCTATCCGTATGGGTAATGTTCAGGTAAAACAGCAGGTGGATGAGCCAGGGCTTAAATTGGCTCCCAAGCTGACTAGGGAAATATGCGAGATCGATTGGTCATTACCCGGTGTAGAAATCGTGAATTTCATTCGGGGGTTATCACCTTACCCGGGAGCATGGACAATAATCAATAACAGGGTTTATAAAATATTTAAGGTTAGTTTAGTTCATAAAAGAGGAGAAGGAAACCCCGGAACTTTTGATACGGATGATAAATCATACCTTCATTTTCAGAGTGGGGACTATATGATCCAGATAGAGGAACTGCAGCCGGAAGGAAAGAAAAAAATGAATATTGAAGAATTTTTAAGAGGAAATACAATATGATTGTTTCTGTTATTGCTGCAGTAGCTGAAAATCAGGTAATTGGGGCGGATAATTCTTTGATCTGGCATCTTCCGGAAGATCTAAAAAATTTCAAACGGCTTACCATGGGAAAATTTCTGATAATGGGCCGTAAAACCTGGGAGTCTATCGGGAAGCCTTTACCGGGCCGGACGAATATAGTAATTACTTCCAGCAGACAATATGAGGTAGAGGGGTGTCTCGTCTTTAATTCTCTGCAGATGGCTCTTCACTATGCTGATCAGCAAGGCCAGGATGAAGTCTTTATCATAGGGGGAGGGGAGATATACCGGCAAGCACTCCCGGTAGCCGATAAATTATACCTTACCAGCATTAAGGCCGCCTTCGCAGGCGATACTTTTTTTCCGGAGATTAATTCAGAAGAATGGGAGGTGGTCAGTGAAAGATATGTGCCTGCAGACGAAAGACATAGCTATCCCTTTGATATACTAGAACTTGTCCGCCGGGAAAAATAATACCCGCGTTACTTATCTTTTTCTTTTCTCTCCATGGATCAGACGGAAGTCAAAAGGTATAACATCCTCATTCTGGATCAAGGTACACGCCGGGTGATTGTATGGGCTCATTTGGGGCTGATTAAAGGTTGGCGGAAGGTTGAGGATGGTGGATGGTGGATGGTGGATGGTGGATGGAGGATGGAGGATTGAGGATTGAGGATGGAGGATTGAGGATTGAGGATGGTGGATGGAGGATGGAAGTCGGAGGCCTAAGCCGGAGATCCCGCAGAAAGCGGGAATGGAGGATGGAGGAATGATCTCCTTCATTAAATCTACGGAGAACAAAGGAAGGTGGAAGTCGAAGAAGAATTCGCAGGTAGCATTCCATTAACTGTGTAAATGCGGTTCGAGTAGAAATTTCGAATCTTTTTTATTAGCTTAAATATTTACACAGACATGAAAATTAACCTACCTATTCATAAATTTTTGTTGGTCGGCGTAATTTTAAGATATATAGGTGATATTCAATAAGATACTTCGCCAGGTTAACCCTGATGGGCACCCCGATAAAATTGGGGCGCTCCATCAGCCTGATAGGGTGAAAAATTCGTGAATTTTTCAGTTTAAAAAAGAAGACCTGCTTATTCCGGAATTTCTCAGGTAGTTTAAAGATGCTGCGGAGTTGGAGACCATCCTGTAAACTGTCTATCTGATGGCGAAAAAAATCTCATAAATTTTTCAGATTAAAAAACATATCCGTTTTTATTAATGGTAAGTAGCAAAACCAAATAAGATAAATGATCATAATGTCAGGATCCGGATGTTGATATGATAATTAAAAATGTTTAATTGATTTAAAAAAATTAGGTATTTATTGTATGTTTGGGTGAAATTGAAAAAATTTAACCTATCGATTGGTATTATACTGAATATAGAAAATGGGAAATTCGATTGACAAATTTTTTACTATCCTTGATTTGTACTTCCCTTATCTTTCCTATACTTTGTTTGCAGCAGGTATAGCCTTGCTTCTATTTTATTTCGGCAGGAAAATGATGATCAGGAAATATAAAACCCGTTACGATTATACATCCCGGTATGAGATAAAAGTTTTATGGTATGCAGCACTTATCTGGATTATTGCAATCGTGATTTATCCCCGTCAGATTGTAGGAGAAGCTATTCCAATCCGTCATTTTGTGGATCTTTTTATTGAAATATCCCTGGCATTAATCGCCGGAACTGCTATTTACTATTCACTTAAATATTATTATCCCACCTTTTTGAACCGTCAATTAAAAAGGTTGCGATACATGCCGCGAAAATCACCGAAAACCGGTAAGCCTATGAAACTGCTTACGGAAGAAGAAGAGGATGTTTTTCTTGATGAGGGAATGCAGGCTGAAGAGGAGGTTTTTTCTGTCGATTATGACGTATGGGTAGATGAAGAAACAGGATATACGGAGATTGAGAAATATTCAGGTAAATATACTGCCAAAGAATGTCCCAATTGTGGTTACCAGACATTGAAGGTGGAGAAAGAGGAATTACTGATCGCGCCTACGCAATATGCCAATGGAGAACTATTGAAAAGGTATAAATGCTCCTATTGTAGCCACAAGGAAAAAGAAATCTTTACCGTGGCCAAGTTGAAGGAAGAAAAATGATAAACCGTGGGGGCGGTTTATTCATAATTACATGGCGGATGATAATAATTTATTATATCATCATCAATTTTGGCTCTGCTTTCAGGGTTATCCTCCCAGTACGTACAGATGCAATTAGCATGTTCCCGGATAAAACAATCTGATTCAAGAACGGCATCTTTAACAGATGCTATGTTATTTGTAGATCCTGCAAATAAAAGATTATGATCTACTGAACCATCTGATTTAACTATTCTTTGGGTAATAACATAAACAGATCCCTTTTCTTTGCTGAATTCATTCTTTAAAGGGTATACATTGAAAGTATACTTATGTCCTGTTATTCCCCTGAAATCAATTGTTCCTATTTTCGACATATTGTAAAAATTAGTTGTTAAAAAGTCAGTTAGAATTGAACATGCATAAATATAGAATTAATATTCGAAACAAAGGAATGATAATTATCATTTTAAAGCACATAAATTTGCATTATCGCATTTTAATAATAAATGCTAAAACAACACAAACCGGGGAATAGGAATTTTTCCTGTGGCAAACATTATTTCTTACTGTATAAGCAGAAACCGGGTATCAATTATATTTAACCGGACCTGTTTCTCCGGTTTTTGAATATCGGTAACAAAATGATATTTATCCACCTGTTTGTTTGGCCTCCAGAGAGAAAGATATATGAGAAAAATACCATAAAATACTTATAGTATCATAGAATATATTTAAAAAATGATATAGTTATGTAATCTTTCTATACCAAGTTTATTTTTTATATATTTGCCCCGTTAAATACATACTTGGCTTTGGATATAGCAGAGATAAAAGAACAGATTGACGGATACCAATCAAAGGGGAAAAAGATTTTTACAACCTCATCCTTTCAGACGCATAGTATTGTTTTGTTGCATATATTAAAGGAAATTGATGCATCAATTCCTGTTTATTTTCTGAATACCGGCTATCATTTTTCAGAAACCATCGAATTTAAAAATAGTGTTACGGAACTGCTTGGGATCAACACCATCGATTTAAAGCCCATGACACCCAAATTTATGCAACGTGACAGCACAGGAAAGCTTCTTTTCACTTCCGACCCTGATCATTGCTGTTATCTTAACAAGACGATGCCTATGGAGATCGTTTTAAGGAGTTATGATATATGGATTACCGGGGTCAGGGCCGATCAGAATTCTTTCCGGAAAAGTTTTAAAACCGAGCAGCAGGCCCCTCATGGTGTGATCCGGTTTCATCCCTTGCTTGATTGGACATCCAAGATGGTGTATGATTACAGGAAAAAATATCAATTACCGGCGCATCCTCTCGAAGAGAAGGGATATTTAAGCATTGGATGTGAACCATGCACAAGGCGACTAGATCCTGAGATGCAGGAGAGAGAAGCCCGTTGGTTCGGTTTGAATAAAACCGAGTGTGGATTGCATACTGACTTGATCGTTAAATGATTTTTTATGAGAGTGCTAATTACAGGAGGTGCCGGATATGTTGGTACGGAACTGACAAAAATCCTGGTGAAGAATGAACAGGTGGATGAGATCCTGATTTATGATAACCTGAGCCGGCAGAATTACAATCTTTTTTTGGGTAAACGTTTTCAGAATTTTGAAAAAGTAAATTTTATAGCCGGTGATATTCTGGATTCACGCAAATTACAACATGTTCTTAAGGGAGTACAGGTTGTCTATCATCTGGCCGCTCGCGTTACCACTCCTTTTGCCAACACTGACGCGCATTTTCATGAACAGGTCAACCACTGGGGCACAGCCGAAGTGGTTAATGCAGTTGAGGAATCATCATCGGTAGAGAAATTTATATATACCAGCAGTACTTCAGTATATGGTTCAGCCGGTGATTTTGTCCGGGAGGACTCTATCCCTAATGCCAAGACTTTTTATGGCGTATCAAAATTGAGGGGTGAAGATCATGTGAAGCGGTTGATGAAGAATTTGAATACCTATATATTGAGATGCAGCAATGTTTATGGATACAGTAAAAGTATGCGTTTTGATGCCGTGATCAATAAATTCATGTTTGAAGCAAATTTTAATAACCGAATTTCAATACACGGAGATGGAAAGCAGTCCAGGTCGTTTATCAGCGTAGGCTTACTGGGAGAGACTCTGTTGAAACTGGTGATAAATGACGTGCCTTCCGGAATTTATAATGTTGTTGACAGAAATTATTCTATCTTAGATATCGTCGATGTAATTAAAAGCCATTATCCTGCATTGGAATTTATATTTATCAATCAGCATCTTTCCCTCCGTGATTTGAAGGT
>CAZYDB010000138.1:2185-11649 GCA_964645995.1 uncultured Roseivirgaceae bacterium | reverse complement strand
GGATGCCCATCAGGGTTAACCTGGTGAAGTATCTTATTGAATATCACCTATATATTTTAAAATTACGCCGAACAACAAAAATTTATGAATAGGTCAGGCTAATTGCGATTATTCATAAATCTTATGTTTTTTTTGGCAAGAAGCGGCCGTAAGGCTTTAATGAACCATTAGAACGATGGTTGATATATTCTTTGCTAAATACCGATTGTATTACTTGTTTTAAGCTATTTTAAAAAAACCAACACTGATAACACTTTTGTTTTTCATCTAATCTTCAAGAAATTGTGCTTAACCGGTGCGATTACTTCGCAGAGGTTTCGTATACCAGGCGGGGCGCCTGGCTGCGAGTCGCAGGATCATTTAATGCTTAACCCGACAAAATCATAAACTTTTCCCCGATAAAATCGGGGCGCTTGATAGAGGTTAACCCCGTTGCGTAACCACCTGATAATAAACATTTTAAATAGTCAAGGGGGTTATTTTGAGAATAGTTTATGAATAATCGGGGTTAACTATAATACTCCCTGCTTTTGGTTTTCTTAAAAAGACTTCTGAGGTTATGTCCGGTCCATGCTGAAAAGGCGCCGACTATACTTCCGGTGATTGCTGTCAGGGCGAGAAGCATATTTTTATTTTGTAAATCAAAGATGGCAGCCATTTTTGATGTTAAAATGGAATTCGTAGCGTAATCAATCCGGAAGGAAAACCAGAGCCATATTAACCCGATGCCGAGGGCGCCGGCAAGGAATGCATTTATCCCTTTAGTCTTCAATATAAAACCACCGGCCAGTGCTGCCAGAGCAATAGACCACCATGGCAGGAATTGTTCAAGTATATAAGCCAAGGCAGCAATGATGATAAATTTTATGAAAAACTTCATCTGTATTCTTTTTACTTCTGATTTAAATTTTATGTTGAATCACTATTCCTTCCTCAGAATGATCGTATTAAAAACACCTTCATTCTGTTCAGGATTTCCCCAGAAATTAATTTTAAAATATTGACCACCAGCCCACTCATCGACAAAGGTATCGTAAGCAGGGTTACCGGGATTTCCACTCTGTCCGCCCGGATAAATCCCATACGCATTTATTTCATCTCCCATTTCAGCAACCAGTCTCCAGGAAGCACCTGACCGGGGGCCATTCGCATTAACTATATGTTTATTACCACTGGTACGAAGTTTCAATCGGCTGAACGGTTCCAGGTTAGTCATATGCATCAGTCGGGTATTTTTAAACTTATACCATTCCGGCGATTCATTGTTATTCTCTTCTTTCCAATGCCTGATACTGTCGATCGCAGCCAGGTATGATTTCAGCAAAATATCATTTATTGTTTCTTCCTCAGGTGTTTTCATGATATCAAAGGCTGAATCTTCAGGATATTTATTTAGGATATTAATGGTGATGAATTCATTGGGCTTTATCAGTGAAATCTCTTTATCAAATTCGTCCCAAATAAATTTTTCCAACTTGACCCACCAGGTTTCAAATAAGGAAGGAGCTACCTGGTCAGGTTTGGTATAGCAATCCCATTCTCTTAGGTTATTATAAATTTCCAGCTGATCTTCTGAAAGTTTTAGTGTGTCCAGGCTGTTCAGCATCACGGGTAAAGCTTCTGTGGCCAGGAGGTGATAGCTGTCCAACTGAAGTTCCTGCATATCCTGAATGTCGGCATTATCAAGTTCAGACAACCGGCTATTGATCCTGCGATTGCGAAAATACTCCTCTGTATTATTGTAATAATAATAGGGATAATCACTGGTAAACGAATGCTGGTTAGCACTGCTGACGAAACCTCTTTCCGGGTTGATCATAAAGGCATCATGATCATCCGGGATATATCCTGCCCACTCATTTACCGGATTACTACCATCCATCAGAAACTTTCCCTGTTCTTTCCATTTGAGCGGAAATTTCCCTTCGATAAAGAGACCTATATCGCCCGATCGTGTCGCTACAGCAATATTTTGAGGAGGGCTTTCGAAATACCGGAGAGCGGTTTTAAAGTCTTGAAGGTTTTGGGCTCTGTTCATATGGTAGACGGTAAGTAATTCCTTTGATGGATTATGTGCTGTCCAGCGCAGGGCATAATTCACCAGGGAAGAATCGCCCTTAAAGTTATGATCATAGACGACAGGACCATAATGAGTATAAACAACCGTGTCAGAGAAGGTCTTTTCGTCCTTGATTTTAATCAGTTCAATTCTTTTTTGTGTTTTCAGCCATTTTCCCTGATATAAATAGTCCTCCCGTTCTTTATCTTTAAAAGTAATCTGATACCAGTCCCTCTGGTCCCTCGGGGCATTGGTCAGGCCCCAGGCCAGAGAGTCATTCAGCCCGAGGAGCACGCCCGGTAATCCGGGGATCGTAACGCCATAGGTATTTACATCAGGACCCTTCATCTGTTGTGCAAACCAGATAGAAGGCATGGTAAAACTTAAATGCGGATCATTGCAAAGGATTGCATGACCGCTGTTGGTCTTAACCCCTGAAATTGCCCAGTTGTTACTGCCCAGCCCGTCTTCTTTTTCCTCTGGCCGGAAGGAAATAAATTGCCGGATAATTTCCATGGTATCTGGTGCGGATACTTTTACCGGGTCAAAATCCCATTTCACATCCCTGGGAATGATTGGTTCAATATCATCAGGGATATCAGGAAAGAGGAAATCAAACCGTTCTTTCCCGAGAAGTTGAACGGCATTGGTGTTTTGAAGATCATAATCGCTACCTGACAGATCATCTGCCATGTATTTAAGAAGCAGGACATTGTATATAAGGTCCCATTTTCCCGGTGAATAATCCAGGATTTTATATTCCACAGGATAGTCCTTGTAACTTAGCTGGTCAATGTAAGCATTTACACCATCTGTATAGGCCTGCATAAAATGTATCTGTCCTTCTTCTTTCCCGAGTTCTTTGAGTGAATTTTCAGCGCCATACATCAGGCCCTTACGACGTTGCATGCGGTCAAATTCAAGGGCTGCCTCTCCCAGGATCCCGCTCACCTGTCCGGCTGCAACTTTCATCATGAATTCCATCTGCCATAACCGGTGAAAGGCCGTAATATATCCCTGTGTAAAATACAGATCATATTCGGTTTCAGCAAATATATGTGGGATCAGGTTCTCTTCATATTGAATGATCACTTCCTGTTGAAGCTGAGGGAATTCCCGATTAAATTGAAAGTCAAGGAGCTCTTGGTCAGCATTCTGCCAAAAACCATGAAAAGGATCAATCAGCTTTCCCAGTGGCGGCAAATCCCCAACGCCGGGCAGAGAAAGTTTATTGTTAAGGGACCAAATTAATCCGGCTGTTATTATCAGGGAAAATAAAAATCTCAAAAATTTCATATTACAGAAGGAAATCAGAATTTAACGCATATCATATAAAAAAACTTGTCAATTGATCTGAAGGATAATGCTCGACCAATATAATTTATTTTGTTTTTATTTTAATTATATAAAAAAAATTAAATTTTCAAAGGAATATATTAAACAGTACCGGATAGTGATCTGTAAATTCCATAAATCTTTTACCCGATGGACTGTTGGGTACACAAGGTATTGAATATTACTAAAAATGACCAGCCAGGTGGCCTTTAATCATCTTGTTATTCCCTATCGCAAGAAATTAAAAATTTTAATCTCCGGCACTTAAAAACACATGAAAACCTGGAGTTTTGATGATAATTTTCAGCCCTCTTCAAAGTTTAATAAAACAGTCCATGTTCACTGTCCGGTTTTCTGTAAATAAGATTTTGTATATTTTTTCATTTTTCCTAAAGAACTGAAAATATGAATTTTTTTTGAGAATATTACATCAAAAATCAATCGATTGAAATTATTAACACCTATATATATCCCTTAATGTTAACTTATCCGGAATTTATTAAAAGTTTGGTAAACCAGGAAATTTTTTTCATTCATATTTTATTACAGATGTATGTTCCGGATATTTTTTGATCGTTTATTTCCTGTTGATTCCTTTATATTAGCATGTAATTAAAAATATCTAAGGGATTTTTAATTAAGACTATCAGATATGATTAATTCTTCGGATGTAATATTTGGTAAGGTGTTTGAATTTTTTTGATTCAAGATCTTACTGAATTTAATGGGAAGTTCTTATGCGTTCATGTGGATTCACTCTCCTTTCGACAAACCCTTGAAATCATCTCAAACACCTGGCGCGTAAGGGCTTTTTTTTAATTATATTTTCTTATAGTTTACCTTTTACTCGTTTTTACTTCAATCTCCCACATGATTTTTTCCAGAATATCTTTTTGCTTTTTTGCCAAAGGGGATTTGTTGTATGTATATCAATAAATGAATAGTTTATTATTTATGGAAAGATAATGAATCAGACAAGAGGATATCATCCCCAAAGACACACTAATGGTGGGATGGAAAATCAGAGGAGTTCATCTTATCAGAGATAAGTATATAAATTTTAATTCCCGTGTTCTTTTACATTTCCATTCTGTTACTTAAATTGAGTTGATGATCCAATTAAAATTTCGATTATTCAGGACTTTCAATTATGTCATTAAAGCTATTTAGAAATATATCTGATCGGTTTTCATTTGCCTTGCTTTTAGTATTTATCTCTTTTACCAATTCGTTCAGTCAATCAGGGATATATTCTTCCGGGTTTATCTTCGATCAGGCCCCTTTTAAGGCTTGTCATGCCAGCACTATTGCCGAAACAAATAAGGGGTTGGTGGTTGCCTGGTTTGGTGGTACCCATGAAAAAAACAAGGATGTTGAGATCTGGGCCAGCAGGAAAACCGGGGAGACATGGTCTGCCCCATATCGCGTGGCTGATGGCATTTTTGATGGGAAACGGTATCCCTGCTGGAATCCCGTGTTATACCAGGTTCCTGATGGAGAGTTGATGGTATTTTATAAAGTAGGACCTGACCCGGAAACCTGGTGGGGAATGCTTAAAAGATCATATGATGGTGGTGAGTCATGGTCAGACGCAGAAAAATTACCTGACGGCATACTTGGTCCGGTTAAGAACAAGCCCGTTCTTCTTGATAATGGCGTTCTGTTATGTGCCTCAAGCACAGAACATGAGGGGTGGAAGGTACATATGGAAAAGACACCCGATTTCGGAAGGACCTGGGAGTCGGTCATCCCGGTCGATCAATCATCGATCTATGAAGTAATCCAGCCTGCCGTTATTTCTCCTGGGGATGGATGGATTCAGCTATTATGCAGAAGCAAGGATGGGGCGGTAATTACGGCTTATTCTAAAGACCGGGGTGAATCATGGAGCACCTTAGCGGCCACCGATCTTCCTAATCCAAATTCCGGCATCGATGCCGTAACGCTTAATGATGGCCGGATTTTACTTGTTTATAACCATAGTTATAAACCAAAAGGAAAATGGGGAGGTCCCAGATTTCCTTTAAATGTCGCCATTAGTGAGAACGGTCAACTATGGCAGGCCTCCGTGGAGTTGGAGGTTGAGCCCGGAGAGTATTCCTATCCGTCAGTGATACAAGGTAGCGATGGGAAAGTTCATATCGTATATACGTGGAGAAGGGAAAAGATCAGGCATGTTGTTCTGGATCCCATACACCTACCAGCCGGACCTTTAGAGAAGTGGGACCTGAAGGACTAATCGAGCCTCATTGTTACTTTTTTTGGTAAAATCAGCATTTCATAGGTAACTTGCCGGATGGAAAACCGCAATTATAGATTATGAGACAGGTAAAATTTATTTTGTATTCACTTCCATGGCTGTTGATCATTATAGGACTGGTGCTTTGGTATACTGGTTTTACTTTGCCCGGATCAAATAAAAAACAATCGGTTGTGACCATCAATACAACTCTTATCCTGGAAAAAGTAGAAGCGCTTGGAAAGCTCGAACTGGTGAAATACAACTATAAGGAAATATTTGATTACCGGGCCTTAAGTGAGGGCAAGATCAAAGGTTCTGTAAGTCTGCGGTCATATGATTTTGAACCGGATTTGAAAGTAATATTGATTGCTCAAGGAGAAGCGGTGGGGTGTATCGATCTGCAAAAGATTAAAACGAATGATGTTAGAATTAAGAATGACACGATCGTTATTCATCTCCCGGATCCTGAAATTTGTTATTATAAACTGGATCATGAGAAAACCCGGATATATGATTTTGAACGATCCGGTTGGTGGAGCCACCTTTTTTCAGATGATGAAGAAGTGAAAGAGGTTATTGAACAGGCCTACAGGGAAGCCGAGAAACAGATACGGAAGGCTGCGCTGGAAAACGGGATATTGGAGGAAACGGCAAAAAATGCCGAGAAGTTATTGGGCCCAATGCTTCAGGGAATGACGGGTATGGCTATCATTTTTGTTTATACACCTTCGGAAGAGATGATAACGCCCTTTGAAGATCGATTGGACTAGGCTTTCCATTCCAATTAGGAGGATAAATATCCTGTCATAAAAAAAACCGGCCTTATAGGAGCCGGTTCTTCTGATGAACTAAAGTTCTGAAAGAACGCTAACCATGTATTACTTTTGATAAATATGTTTCAGGAATTCCTGTTTGTAAGTGTCTTCCCCGAACTTGCCGAAATAGGCAGATGTTACTGTTCTTGAGGTTGTATCTTCAACCCCTCTGGAGGCTACACAAAGGTGAGTTGCATCAATTACGATGGCAATATCTTCTGTATGCAGGCTTTCCCGAAGGTCATTGGCGATTTGTATCGTCATCCTTTCCTGTACCTGAGGTCGTTTGGCATAATGGTTGACCAGACGGTGTAACTTTGAAAGGCCGACAACATTTCCATTGGATATATAACCCACATGAACCTTGCCGATAATGGGTACAAAATGATGCTCGCAATTGGAATAAAAGGAGATATCCTTCTCTACCAGCATTTCATTGTATTTGTATTTATTTTCAAATAATTTAATTTTCGGCTTATTAGCAGGGTTTAACCCGCTGAATATTTCTTTCACATACATTTTGGCTACACGATGTGGTGTACCCCTCAGGCTGTCATCGGTAAGATCCAATCCGAGGATCTGCATGATTTCCCGAAAATGCTTCTCAATCAATTCCATCTTCAGATCATCATGCATCTCAAAAGCATCCTCACGTAATGGAGTATCCGCTGCTGATGTCAGATGATCGTCACCTATTTCCTGATCAGAGTAACCATTAAGCGGGGTATTCAACAAAGTTCCGTTCTGTTTCATAAAGTGTTATTTTGATATCGTATTTATCTTCTATTTTGTTTCTGAGTAAATTGTATATAACAACAGCAATATTTTCTGCTGTTGGGTTTAATTGTTGAAATTCTTCGACATCCAGATTCAGGTTTTTATGATCCAACTTATCGATAACCGTCTTGCGGATGATATTTTTCAATTGCTTCAGGTCATAAACATATCCTGTCGCAGGATCTGGTTCTCCTATAACCCGAACAAGCAGTTCATAATTATGGCCATGAAAATTAGGATTATTACATTTGCCGAAGATCGCTTCGTTTTTTTCTTTGGCCCATTCCGGGTTATATAAACGGTGAGCGGCGTTAAAATGTTCTTTTCTGCAAACTGAAATTTTCATAGTAATTAGTTAAACAGCATATCCTGTATAATTGTTTAACATTTGATTTAAAATATTAAACAATTTTTTCAAGATATAAAATTGGAAAATACTAAACTGAAAGACGACAGGTGTAATTCCATGAATTTTCCGTGTTAAGGAGTAAGAAAAGTGAAGATAAGATACATTCTTCCGATCTTCTGATAGGTGAAATATTAAGAAAGTAAACTATTTTATACTTTTCTTCCCTATGTCGTTAATTTATTCCATTCATCAGGGCTCGAATTTTTCGAATACCTGTGCGATTTCTTTTAATTTTAACCACCATTGTTCTTTTGGTCGTTGATATTTTTTCTCAATGGTTTTGGGGAAATCAAACAATTCAGTAAATTTCATTTGTCCGCTCGTCATACCAAGGAAGTAGCAATCTTTTTCATTTTTACTACCAAGACTTATCAACTCGTTGATCGCTTTTGTTGTCAGCCGTGTTGCGATATTCCTATCGTAGGGAGAGGGGTTGCCACCTTGCTGTATATGGCCCAGGATAGCTTTTCTAACATCAAATATATCGCCCCCATCTTCTTCCAGAAGGGCTGAGATAAATTCAGTAGTATAGATAGGGTTCGCATATTCGTTGCGGATCACCAATGCCAGGTGTTTACCACTTTCAAATCCTTCTTTAAGCATATTAACATCTTCTACCATTGCTTGCAGGGTGATCCCTTCTTCGTGCAGATAAACATGTTCAGCGCCCGTTGCCAGTCCACTCATTAAAGCGAGATAACCACAATACCGGCCCATCACCTCCACCACGAAGGTTCTGTTGGAGGCAATTGCCGATTCCTTGATCTTATCGATAGCTTCTACAATATTATTGATGGCAGTGTCTGCTCCAATGCTGAAATCGGATCCCGGAAGGTTGTTGTTTATACTTGCCGGTATACATATCATCGGAATATCGAAGGCCTTGAATCTATCCCTGTTATTCATCAGTTCATAGGCAGCCTGGTATCCCGATAAGCCGCCGATGATCAATAACCCATCAATCTTATGTTTATCGATAGTTGAGGCGATAGGATAATATTCTCTTTCTGTTGGTGATTTCCTGTTTGTTCCGAGTGCGGTGCCTCCAAGGGAATTCCATCCTTCCACGGAGTACCAGCCCATTTCCTTTATATCGTCTTCTATGAGACCCTGGAAGCCATTTTTGACCGCCAGTACCCGGTGGCCGGCATCCAGCCCGAGTCTGACGGCCGTGCGGTTAGCGATGTTCATGCCGGGGGCGGGGCCGCTGGTGTTGAGTATGGCCAGGTTCAGCCTTTTTTTGCCTTTTTCATGTGGTTTGGGTGAGGCCTGTCGCAGGGTCCTGAAGGTGGAGAGTGCTTCCCGGAAGCTGCCTCCCCTGAGTTCAATTGCCTTGTCATAATCCCCATTTTTAATGCAGTCATAGATCGAATGCGTCCAGTTGACACTTTCCATCAGGGAGACCGGCCTTACCTTATTTTTTCTCATGCCTATCATCATTGGCTCTTCATTTTCATCGGCATTGATGATATGATCAACGGCATGATATCCCAGCACAGTACTCATGTATCTGTCAAATGCACTGGGAGCACCGCCCCGTTGCACATGTCCCAGGATAGTAATTCGGGTGTCTTGCCCCAGTTTTGATTCCAGTATTTCTTTGATATAATGCGGTTTGATAGGGTTGCCACCTTGGTCTTTTGCTCCTTCCGCTACTATAACGACACTGTCATTTTTTCCGGCATCCCTGTTGCTGGAAATGATCTTGCATAGCCGTTCTTCCCAGCCTTCTTCTGGAGGAGATTCGGGGATAAAGACAGAATCGGCCCCAGTAGATAAGGCACTGATGAGCGCCAGGTATCCGCAATTTCTCCCCATAACTTCTAC
>CAZYDB010000138.1:0-2175 GCA_964645995.1 uncultured Roseivirgaceae bacterium | reverse complement strand
TGGTGACTGGCTGCCGTACTACCCAGCATATCGATTGCATCAGTGATCCTTTTTAAGGCTGTATCGGCGCCTATGGTCATATCGGTTCCTGACATATCATTATCAATAGAGCCTACCAGCCCGACAATTTTTAGTTTGGGATGCATCCCGGCCTTTTCTTTTGATATCTTTTTGGTCTTGAGAAGTTCTTCGACGAGTGAAGGCCATTCCTCTCTGAAAATATTGGCACCGGTCAGGCTTCCGTCACCTCCAATAATTACCAGGTGGTCGATATCAACATCGATCAGGTTTTTCGCCGCCTGCAAACGGCCTTCTTTAGTTCTGAATTCCTGGCTTCGGGCGGTACCTATTTCCGTTCCCCCTTTATGCATGATCCCGCCAACTGAATCCCAGTTCATCTTCTTGATCATATCGCCTCCCTTTACCATGCCATTATATCCCTGTATAATTGCATATACATCAAGTCCTCTGTTGAGCGCTGTTCTGACAACTGCACGGACAGCCGCATTCATTCCCTGTGCATCACCACCGCTGGTCATCACACCCAGACTTGTAAATTTATTTTTTGCCATATCAGATAGTTATATAACCCGGGTTTTTAAAAATTAATATTTTTCAAATGGAATATCAAAGTTAATGAAATCAATACGATAAGACTTTATCAAATTGTTAAAGATTCTATTGATAGCTTATATTCTCCGGTATATCAGAGCCTGACCCTGATACCCGGTCCAATCAGGATGAAGAACTCTTCATTTTTCAGCTTGTATCCTGCGCCAAAATATAAGGGGAACGTGAGCTTTGAATCCTTTCTGGTTGGATAGAGAGAGCCCAGGATCACCATCGCCACATCCCGATTGTCATCATTATCAGAAAAATTGAATGCATCGAGGGCTATAAAACCAAATCCTACTTTGTAAGGCCGGTAACGATTGATCTTGTTTTTTTCATAAAAACTGAATTGTGCGATCATGGCCATACTGATACCTGTCAGGTTTCCTGAATTGGAGCCACCGAAGGTGATCAGTCCGGCCGGAAAGGAAACATCGATATCAAATCGCCAGAATTTCTGAATGATGATCTCGACCCTCTTAGAAAATCCCTGGCCGTCATGTTTTGATTTATCATGACTTATTTCGATAATAACTTTCGACCATTCCTCAAGATCGTAAGTTTTTTTTGACAAGCGACTGTTCAGGATTATCGATTCTGTAGTACAGTTGCCTGTATAAAACTCACTTCGTGGAGAAAATTCGCCGGGACAGATTACAATATCCTCCAGTTCCTGCATTTCTATCAATTCATTATCCTTGCCACGAATGGTAACTTTTACATTAAGAAATTGCTTGCCATGTATTTTGTCGGTATCGATGATATCTCTGTCAAAGGATATGGTTACATCCTGCAGTATGTTTTCTACCATGATCGTATTCCCGAGTGTATTAAGGTTCCTTTTAAATCCATTGCCTTCCAGGCGGATAAAATCAAAAGGCCTGGGCCGTTGAAATTCTTTAACCTGGAGGGTATAACCCGTATTAATCCCATTATTGTAGACCGGAATTTGTTTGTTCAGTATATTGACCGGAATTTTAAAAGTAAATGAGGCCAGGTTTTCGCTCCTAAGCAGCGTATCGGGTCTTGCATCATAAATGCCGTCGAACCTGAAATTTGCTCTGTGGAGGGATTGTCCTTCAATACGCAATTCAATGGTTTCGCCGGGATAGACATTCAGGTTAGAATTCCAATCGCCTCCTTCCCGCAAAATTTTGATACTATTGATCTGAGTTTTCGGGATGATGTTTACATTGGTAATGAACCGTGATACATCATCTTCCTTGATGTAGAGGTATCCGTCACTTTTACGATGAAGTGAAAATGGCCTGAACCAGCATAAAATACGCCCGTTATGGAGATATGACCTGGTAAATATTTCGGCTACCAATGCTCCTCCGGGCTCCTCCTGACTTTCAATCCGGTAGGTACGCTGAAGTGAGAAATAAGGGTTGTTTTCAAGCTGGATCTCATATCCTTCCCGGTTTTGGGGATCAAAAATAATGTCTTCTTCATCAATCCGCAGAAAACGCAGCCTGCTGGACTTGACCTGGAATCCCTGTGTAATAGCGGGTAATTCAAACGAAAGTTCCCCCTCGTCTGTAATATATGGCCGATGTGTTT
>CAZYDB010000137.1:0-11671 GCA_964645995.1 uncultured Roseivirgaceae bacterium | reverse complement strand
ATACGATCAAATTCCCTTCGGTACCTTTTAAGATGATCAAATATAAGGTGGCAAAGAATCCTTCATTATTTGGAAGGAGCAGGCAGGAAGATTTCAAGACCTACCATACAAAGCCGGTACAGGTTATCGTGAAAGCGCTTCCTTACCATCCCTTGCGGGATCAGGTTTCCGTGGGTGATTACAGGCTGAAGGAAGAGATCAGCCCGGGACAGTTACAAACCGGACAAAGTTTCACCTATTCATTTACCGTTTACGGAGAGGGGAATATTTCAGCCATCAGCAGACCGGAGCCCGGATCTGATAAAACATTCGAGATATATCCGCCCAATATCCGGCAGAGTATAAACCGGGGCAATAATCGTGTAACCGGAAGTAAAACATTTAACTATTATATAATACCCAATGAACCGGGCGACTATCTATTATCGGATTATTTCCAATGGGTTTTTTTTAACCCAAGGACCAATCAATACGATACACTTATTTCAGATATCAGTGTTCATATAACCGGAGAAAGTAAACGAAATGCACAGATACAATCCAATGATCTGGGTACCTTTTATGATCGGATCGAAATTGAAAATAATCATCTTACCAATCTCTACAGGGATCAATGGATAAAAACTTTTGCAAACCTGTTTATTTTAATTATGTTAGGGGCCTCTATTTACTTCATCTTCAAAAAATAGTGCATGGCTAATACATTCGGTGATGTCTTCAGGATCACTACATTCGGGGAATCACATGGACCGGCGATTGGTGTTATTGTTGATGGTTGTCCGGCAGGTATTGACATTGATGAATCCTTTATCGTGTCTGAATTAAACCGGAGGAAGCCAGGTCAGTCGAAGATCACAACGCAGCGGAAGGAATCAGACCATCCCGTCATTCTTTCAGGGATCTTTGATGGGAAAACCACCGGGACGCCCATTGCCATTGTTATTTATAATGAAGATCAGAGGAGCAGGGATTATTCACATATTGCAGAAAAGTACCGTCCTTCGCATGCTGATTATACCTATGATGCCAAGTACGGGATCCGGGATTACCGGGGCGGGGGCAGAAGTTCCGCTCGTGAAACAGCGGCACGTGTCGCAGCTGGGGCATTGGCAAAAACTTTCCTCAAACAACATGGGATAACAATACAGGCATATGTATCGCAGGTAGGACAAATCCGGTTGGGGAAACATTATAAAACACTTGATCTGAATAATACTGAAAATAATATTGTCCGTTGTCCGGATGATGAGACGGCACAAAAGATGATCGAATTCATTGATCAGACAAGGAAGAAAAGAGACACCGTGGGAGGAATAATCACCGGTGTTATCAGAGGAGTACCCCCCGGACTTGGAGAGCCTGTTTTTGATAAACTGCATGCTTCCCTTGGCAGGGCTATGCTGACGATCAATGCCGTAAAGGGATTTGATTATGGCAGTGGCTTTGAGGGAGTGACAATGTATGGATCAGATCATAACGACGTGTTCTTTTCCAGTGATGGAGTAATAAAAACCCGGACTAATTTTTCAGGAGGGGTGCAGGGGGGCATATCAAACGGACAGGATATCTATTTCAATGTGGCTTTCAAACCAGTAGCTACCGTCATGAAAGACCAGGAAAGTATTGATAAAGCGGGGAATAAGACGGTAGTCAGCGGGAAAGGCAGGCATGATCCATGTGTCGTTCCACGCGCCGTGCCGATCGTTGAGGCTATGGGAGCATTGGTCATCGCTGACCAGTTTTTATTGAATAAGATATCTAAAATATAATGCGTAAGCTTCCCCTTCATACACAGATCATAATCGGATTAATTGCAGGCCTTCTTTTTGGCCTTGCCAGCGTGCTGTTTAAATTCCCGGTCAGTCTTACGATCGACTACATCAAACCAGTGGGGGTTGTATTCGTCAATGCCTTGAAGATGATCGCGGTGCCGCTTATTATTGCTTCATTGATCGTTGGCATAGCAAATCTGGGAGATATTTCGAAACTTTCCAGGATGGGCGGCAAGACCGTTTTATTATATATCATGACTACGACCATAGCCACTACGGTTGGCCTGGTGGTGGTCAACTTTATTAAGCCCGGCCATGTGCTTACGCCCGAAACCCGTGAGGAGATTCTTGGTATTTATTCCCTTGAAGCAGTGGCTACTACCGGCCAGGCAGAGTTATTAAAACAACAGGGCCCGTTGGATCCCTTCGTGAGAATGGTACCTGTTAATTTTTTTGATGCTACGACTGATAATTCCAATATGCTCCAGGTTGTCTTTTTCTCTCTGATCTTCGGCATAGCCATTTTAAAAGTTCCCAAAAAGAAGAGTAAAACAGTAATTGCTTTTTTTGAAGGTGCCAATGAGGTTATCCTTACTATTATACATTTCATCATGAAAATTGCACCTTTTGGTGTTTTTGCCTTGATCGCAGCCCTGATCGTTGAGCTGGCCGGAGACAACCCATCCAAGGCATGGGAAATCCTGTCTGCGCTTATTGTTTATGCCTTAGCTGTGATCCTCGGACTAACTATAATGATCCTGCTTGTATATCCAACGGTATTTAGGATATTTACAAAAATTAAATATAAAAGATTTTTCAAAGGGATCCGTGAGGCACAATTACTGGCCTTCAGTACCAGCAGCAGTTCGGCGACTCTCCCTGTTACGATGGAGTGCGTGGAAAAAAACCTGGGCGTCTCTGAAGAGGTAACCAGTTTTGTATTACCCCTGGGAGCAACCATAAACATGGATGGCACCAGTCTATACCAGAGTGTTGCCGCCGTATTCATCGCCCAGGCCATGGGGCTTCAGCTTACTTTGGGAAGCCAGATCATGATTGTTGTAACCGCAACATTGGCTTCGATAGGGTCGGCAGGGGTTCCCGGAGCAGGGATGGTGATGCTGGTGATTGTGCTCGAAGCGATCGGTATTCCTGCTGCCGGGTTGGCATTGATCATCGCACCCGACAGGATACTCGACATGTGCCGTACCATAGTAAATGTAACAGGAGATGCGACGGTAGCCATGACTATAGCCAGTACGGAAGGTGAAGATGTAGGGGAAAAAGCAAAACCCTAAGCACACTTTTTGAGTTAAAAAATAATAAAAACAATAATTGATATGCAAAGAGCCACTCATATATACTTCGAACAAAGCCCAAACCCTAATTCGCTGAAGTTTGTGCTGAATTATTTGATCGTTCCAGAAGGCGTAAGCTATGATTTTCCGGATATATCGACAACACATAATGCACCCCTGGCGACCGAACTTTTCAAATTTAATTATGTGGAAAGGGTGTTTTTTATGAATAATTTCATCACGATAACCAAAGATCCATCCAGGGATTGGATGGAGATCCGGGATGAGTTAAAGCAATTCATTTTAAAATACCTGGATGAAGACCATCCAGTCCTTCTGGATGAGGAGGAAGAGAAAAGCAATCACACCGCTGATTCTGAAATGGATCTTAAGATCAGGACTTTGCTTGAAGAATATGTGAAACCTGCCGTTGAACAGGATGGCGGAGCAATTGAATACCATTCGTTCAATGACGGTGTTGTTAAAGTACTCCTGCAGGGCTCCTGCAGTGGGTGTCCTTCATCCATGCTTACGTTAAAAGCCGGTATTGAGAACTTGTTGAAGACCATGATACCCGAAGTTAAATCCGTAGAGGCCGAAGGTGTTTAGCCCCGATTATTCACAAATCTATCATAAACAATATGGGTTAATTAATCGTAAATTATTAATTGCCAAGAAGATACTTTAAACCCCGATAAAACCGGGGAAAAATACTTGAATTATTCGTGTTAGAATGACTGTTCAGGATTGATAGGATTTTTTGATATGTTTCGAAATGATAGCATAGATCTCCATCAGTTCCTCATTACCCTCCAATAGTTCCATATGCTTGTCGAGGGTTACATAGTCGCCCCGCCTGGCGGGACCGGTTTGTCCGGTGGATGGTCCGATGCTGAAAGCTTTATCCACCATGGATTGAATGACGGGTTCGAGATGACGGTGGTCGAGATGATGTTCCCTCATCAGCTCATGAGCGATCGTAATCATATGATTGGAGAAATTTGATGCAAAAACAGCGGATAAATGCAAAATTGATCTTTGAACACTGTTTATAAAATAAACGCAGTTACTTAGGCTTTTAGCTAACTGGGTAAGTCTTTTTTCTGCCAGTTCATTATTTGCTTCCAGGTAAAGTGGTATATTCCTGAAGTCAATTCTTGATTTCCTGGTGAATGTTTGGAGGGGATATAGAACTCCAAGGAGAGGAGAAGCTGATTTTTCGAGCAGATCGATTGGCTGGCATCCGGAAGTATGTAGCAGCAGGCATTGGTCCGGCAGAATAATTTCCGGGACTATTTCCTGAATGGCAGAATCAGGAACGGCGAGGATGATCACCTTTACAGGTTCGGCAGAGAAATCAAGGTTATTTTTTTGACGGGCATTGTATAATTTTTCTACCAGTTGGGATGTTTTTTTTCTGCCCCGCCCTTTAACGATGCTTATTTTATGGCCTTTGTTTTCAAGAGCAGGCCCGAGATGCCAGGCAAGATTTCCGGCACCTATCAGGGCAATGTCGAGGGAATCGGTCATTTTTTAACAATGAATTTAAATGGGTAATACGCGGCAAATTATTAATTACCCGAAAAATTCACAAATTTTTCTGCTTTGCCGGTAGTGGACAGCTTACCAGATGACCCATTCATCAGTTCGTCAGTATTAAAGGCGAGAGATAATATCTTGTAAGATATATACCAGCCTATATAGGCAAAAATGACCGAAAACCCGGCGAAACATGCTTCATATCTCCCCATCCCGACTGTCTCATTTGCAGGGTTTGCTATAAGAATTTTAGGTGTATGTTAAAATATACTACTCCTTGCATTAAACCTTGTGCATGAATCAATGGTGGAAAAATAAATAGATTGAATGCTTATTTAAAATTGGTTTAATGCCGGGGAAGGATAAAAAAACCCCGCCACTGGCGGGGTAAAACCAAACTTGCAACCACAAAAACTACTTTTTAAACTTTTGCCCGGATCACCTCTTCGGGTGCTTGGACAAGTTCAACCAAAACCCCTTCACTGCATAAAGGGAATTCTTCATTTCCTTTTGGATGTATAAAACAAACATCATAGCCGGAAGCACCTTTTCGTATGCCGCCGGGAGTGAACCGGACGCCTTTTTCCTGCAACCATTCGACAGCTTTGGGTAGATCATCGATCCACAATCCTATATGATTTAATTTTGGCTCATGCACCCTCGGCTTTTTTTCAATATCTACCGGTTGCATGAGGTCTACTTCAATGGCATGTGGTCCCTTTCCTATGGTTAATATATCTTCATCAACATTTTCATTTTCACTTCTGAAGCTATTAACCTTTGTCAGGCCCATGATATCAGTCCAAAATCTGGCAAGTTTTTCTTTATCTTCGCCGCCGATAGCTATTTGTTGGATTCCCAGAACTTTAAAAGGCCTCATAAATTTTATTTTAATAGGTTAGGCAAATGTATTTTCAGGATGGTACAGAAAAAATGATATAGATCATTTATTCATAAAAAAATTATCATATGAAGAAATACCGATCAATAAATAATCGGATCAGGATACATAGCGGCCACGGCAAACCAGTAACCCATCATCGAGACTGTAGGCGTTAATAGCCGGCCTTTATTGGGCCCGTCTACGGCTAATCCGAAGATATCGTACTTATTACCCTGATTATCTTGCATGACAATATTGGGTGCATCATTATTGATTGTAAAATCAATTTCGGAACCACCGGGAATACGGCTCTCAAAGGAAGAGATATACTGGTTAGAAGGACTGGCTACAACTACTATAGCCAATCCCTGGAAGTTATCCATTACAACTGAGACCGGGTCAGCAAAGGAATCAAACCGGTATACTTTAGCTCTTTCGCCAACAATAACGGCATGTACCCTTTCTTTTCGAAACAAGCGGTCATCCAAAGGCTGCGTAAGAAAATGAATAGTATCGGACTTTTTATAGTCTTCATAGATGTCAACATCATAATTAAAATCCGAAGCCGCATCCGGCGAAAGAATCCTTGTTCCCGGGAACATGGTCTTCCAGTTGGCCCATGTGGTTTCTATGATTTCATACTGATCGGCATTCAGCCCTTCCAGTTGTCCGTTGACACACGTAAAGGTCAGCGGCAACCAATGGCTTTGTGTTGCACGATCGTAGAGGATATGATTGGATTTGAAAATAAACTCGGAAATGCCGAAGGTGGAAGCGATCCCCCTCAGATCATCCCTGTCCCAGGCGGCACTTGATCCGGAAAGAGGGGAGTATGCAATCATTATCTCGTGATTCATGAAGGCATCATTTACCACTTCATGATAATTCAAAATATTGATTGGATAGGCCCTGAATTCACTATTCACAGAAATACCAAGTACAAGATCATCATCTTCGAGGAAATCAACTTTACTTGTCGTCAGGAACTTCGGATCATCGATTGATGGAATCATATCATCAGGGGTCCCACGGTTGATGATCTGGTTTTTGGGGATCAGCCAGTTTGCAAATTGAGGATTTTCAGTAGGATCGGGGGTTGGGTTCTCCACACTGATATCACAGGCAAAAAAGCTGCTTATTAGGACGAGTAGTGCTATGGTGATCAGTATGCGCATGTAATATTAAGCTATAAAAACGGAAAGATACTACTTTATGTTTTTTTTTCTAACCGGGGAAAGGTTTTAACCGGAAAAATCTTTATAAAACTTCATTGTTCCGGGTGGTGTCAGCTTGGGGAGAACGGTTGTTATACAACTTGGACTGAATAATGGGTTATGGAATACCTGAAGGGAATGAAAATGGACAATTGACAATGGAGGGGTGAAGATGGAAGATGGAAGATGGAAGATGGAAGAGGATGGAGGATTGAGGAGATCGGATCTCCCCAAAAGTTTGCATGGGTTTGTGCATAGGAAGATTTTTGGAGAGTTAACGGAGATGGAGGAGACATGACATACGCTGTATCTGTTTATCCACTGACAACCTACCTCTCATCTCCCCTTTTCCCCGTCCATCTTTTTACTCGTTTACATGGTATTCTTGAAGTAGGTTATGTGTATATTCCGCTACAAGATTTCCGTGTGTCCCAATAAAACGCATGAATAATCAGCATCAATTTAAATCCTTTTTCCTTCTGAAAAGGGCCATGATGAATCCTGTTGTCAGAATTAAAGTGCCCAGCCATAATATATTAATCAGCGGCTTTTCTATGGCCTTCAATATGATATAGTCCTTCTGGGTAGTGTTCATCCCAAGGACGACGGCATCTTTATCAGGAAGGATATTCTGAATGGCAATTTTTATTCCCAGTGCATTATTCTGATCGGGTATTCTGCCGGCGAAGTTGTCCCGTATAAGGTAAATTGGTTCCAGGATATAATCCTTCATTGATCCTTTTACCCGTATGATACCTTTGACGGCTACATCGTTCTCTTTTAATTTAACTCCCTGAACGGAATCGAGTCTCTGGAATTTTTCAAGATAGGCAACAAAATCATTGATGAAGAATGAGTCACCTATGGGCACCTCGATCTCTTCCGTTTCAGTCCATTCTTTTTCATCTTCCGCCACTACCGTAACATGGGTATAGATATCCCTCATTGCAGCTTTTTTAATTGATGGGGATACAACATTTCCCATGTTTGGATTTTCCTGCAACCGGGGATAAAGATAAAAAACTGGCCCATTCTTCTTTTCATACCTTACCTCATAATAAGTATTTTCAGGATTATATTTCACGGTATCGTCCTTCGTTATTATTACTTTTTCCTTCCGGAATATATCCTCAACCGCAATAAGATAGTAAGGGTCTCTTGAAGGCAGGAACTGATCCCTGTTAAAGTAATCATTAAATCCACTGATCTTAATTTTCTTACCTGTATAGGTGAGGGTATATTCATCCATTACCTTTGGTTGATCATGGAATAATAAAATATTTTCTTTATTGATCTCATCAGGGAAATTACTACTATAGGTCATCCCCGACCTGTTCAGGGACAATATTCTTGACAATCCCGATGAATATAAGATGCCCACGAGCATAAGCGCTACGCCGATATGGGCTACAGCACCTCCTGATAAATGGATCTTTTTGCGGTATAATCGCTTCAGGGTCATCAGGTTGATCATGATGCCAAAAAAACTGGCAGTTAAAAGCAGCAATAATGGTAATGAGCTTATCCCTGAGACGAGCATAACTACCGAGGACATCATCAAGGTGATAACCAGGGGCACGGCAAAATCATTTAATATTTTCCCTTTTCGTACCTTACCCCACCAGAAATACTGTCCTATACCGGTTAATATGGCTATTCCCATGGCAAACCAGATCTGTATCCTGGTATAGAAGGCCACCTGATCTGCCGGAGGCGCCATATTCGAATTGATCCCCATGTTATTGAAAATAGCATTGAAAACAGGTATTGAGGTGGGAATGATCACCTGGAAGGCAGACAAACAAAGGATTGTGACCCCCAGAAATATCCAGAAGTCCCTTGAATAGGTTGATAATTCCGCCTCAGATGAGGGAATTGATCTCCATTGTTTGCCGATAAGAAAAATGGAAATAAGGGTAAAAACCAACAGGTAAATTAATAACTGTCCACTTAAGCCCAGATCGGTAAAGGAGTGAACAGAAGAGTCTCCCAGTATACCGCTCCTGGTAAGGAAAGTCGAATATAATATGAGCAGGAAGGTGGCAATAGTGAGGATAAAACTCAGACGCAGTGCGGTATAATTTTTTTTAAAGATAAGCATGCTGTGGATGGCGCCTATTAATACCAGCCAGGGCACGAAGATAGCATTCTCAACAGGATCCCAGTTCCAGTAGCCTCCGAAATTCAGGGTTTCATAAGCCCAGTAGGCACCCATAATAATACCCAACCCCAAGGTAGCGGCAGCAAAGTGGGCCCAGGGCAAGGCTGGTTTTACCCAATCAGTAAATTGTTTTTTCCACAGGGCAGCGACGGCAAAGGCAAAAGGGACTATAGTTGCTGCAAAACCAAGGAACAGGGTGGGAGGATGTATAACCATCCAGTAATTCTGTAATAAGGGGTTCAGGCCTGCTCCGTCTTCGGGTATGAAATTAGGATTCAATGCAAAAACAGGGGCGTCAATAACATCTCTCGTTAGCATGAAGGGTGAACTGCCTATTTTGAGGTTGAACATAGCAACACCGAGTACCATAGATGCCAGGAAGGCCTGGACCAGGGAAAACACAAACATTACGGGGGATTCCCATTTTTTACTGAAATTGATCACAAACAGTCCCAGCACAACATGCCAGAAAATCCATAAAAGGAAACTGCCTTCCTGACCTTCCCAAAAGGCTGATATTTTATAATAGAAGGGGAGATGTCTTGAAGAATGGCTCCAGGCGTAGTGATATTCAAAATAGTTATTATATAATATAATGTACAGGCTTACAATTATACCCAGTACGGCAAAAGTGTGAAGGTAAAAAGCAAAACGTCCATTGACCAGCCACCGCTTGTCTTCGGATTGAACGGCCTTGAAATAAGAAAATGATGCTACCAAAGCAGTGATAAAAGCGGTTACCGTGAATAAATGCCCCAGATTACCAATAAAATTATGAACCATTCTTAATATGGGTTTAAATTTTTATTTCGTTTTCCTGATATTTTGAAGGGCATTTCAGGAGTATCTTATCGGCGATGAACAGATCTTTGTGGTAAGCACCTATTACCACCACGTTTTCCGATAATTTGAGATCGGGAGGCATTGGCTGATTATAATATACCTGTTGTTCCCTACCGTCATTGTCGATCATGGTAAATGAAACGGATAACATATCCTCACTGGTCCTGAGCCCAACAACCTCGCCCTCCACATTTTTTTTTAATTCTCCAACAACATGTATTTTTTTATTGTTTCCATTTTCGGCCATTATTTTTGCCTGGCCGAAGGTTACATAAGTGCTTGCGTCACCTGCGGTAATGATAATGATCATCACGGCGAGTGCAATTACGATTATGCCGAATATATGAACTTTTTTCACGCTTCTGTTTTTGATTTAAACTCCTTTTCAAGTTTTCCAAGCTTGCGGTCAATAGTTATAAGGTATAATAGGAGTCCGGTAACGATGACCACCAGCACGATGACTACAACATATATCTTTCCGGATGCCCGTAAGGCATCAGCCATTTCTATGCTGTTTCCGGTTTCCTGTGCATAGGAAATGGCGGGTAATAGCATTGTCAGTAAATAAATAATCCTTTTCATGAAATGAAATAATCTTCAAATTTAATCCTTATTTTTTTAAAACGTATTCTGATCTGAATGATCCAAATACCCAGCAGTGTCCAACCGGCGATGGAGGGGTAGAACACCATTCGAAGGTTGTTGTCGAGATCATAAATATTAAACCCCGGATTACCGCCGCTGCCAGGATGCAGGGAATCTGTGAGGCGTGGTAATATATAGAGTAATGGTAGCAAGGTTGACCATGCAAAAATATTATATACCGCACTTATTCGGGCTCTTTGTTGTTCGTCCTCTATAGAGTTACGCAGAATAACATAAGCAAGGTAGATCAACATACAAATGGCAGCACCATTGAGTTTTGGATCATTGACCCACCAGGCACCCCAGGTAAACCGCGCCCAGAAGCTGCCGGTAACGAGACCAAGCAGGCCAAACACAATACCCATATAGGAAAATTCCTCGGCTACAAGATCGAAATATGATTTACTTCGCGAAAGATATTTGATAGAATAGACCACTGAGGTAGTGAGAATGATCATCATGGTAAACCACATGGAGACATGGAAAAACTGATTTCGAACACTTTCATTTACGATTGCAATTCGGGGCACATCAATCAGGAATCCTGCAATAACGGTATATAATACCAGCAGGAAGGCAATAATCTTCCACCAGTTTTTGTATATGTTGTTTTTAGTTAATTGCGCCATAGGTATGGAAATAGTATATAGGACATAGTAATAACAATGATATTGATGGATAACAGAAAGATAATATGCCTGGAGTTGGCGGAATAATCAAGACCGTCCAGCGCGTTTTTGGAGATTCTGATAACCACCAGCAATAAAGGCAGTATTACCGGGAAACTCAAAACAGCCATCAGTGATGCACTGTTTGAGGCTTTGGATGCGATACCGGAATTCATGGTCAAAACTGCCGCAAAACCTATTGATCCCAGGATAATATTCAGGAAGAACATCCATAGATCAGATACCGGGTTGCCAAGGATCAGCGTATAAAAGGCAAATCCCATTATACTTATGCTTACCAGCAACAAGCAGTTATAGATTGTTTTTGCCAGGATCATAGCGGCAGGATCAGCGAGGGTATACAAATAAATTAAACGGCCTTCGCTAACCTGAATGAAACTTTTAGTAACGGCATTAACTGCCGTAAATAGTATGATAATCCAAAAAAGCGTGTTCCAGGTAGCAGGGCTGAGGGTATTCATCTGTGTCTTGAAACTTAAATAACAGATAAAGATAATGCTGACCAGATACAATATGATCCCATTGATTGCATAGCGCAAACGCCATTCAATAAGCATTTCCTGCAGAATTAAAGACTTTATCTGTTTAAGAAACATAAATTTCAACCTCAGTCTGCAAAAATACTAC
>CAZYDB010000136.1:0-11686 GCA_964645995.1 uncultured Roseivirgaceae bacterium | reverse complement strand
ATCAAGACTGGAAAGTCAGAAAGGCTGTTCCGCTGTGACCCCGAGCGTTATGAGTACTTCATTGCCTTTACAGGTGACGAGGATCGTTTTATCTTGCGCTCAGAATCTGCCGTTGATGTCCCGAATTACTACCTGGCTACTTTTGGGAAAAAGGTCAAGGCCGTCGAAGGTGAAGCCATGAGAAGGATCAGTCTTCAACCCATCACCAATTTTGAAGACCCCACCCCCTGGCTGCGTCAGATCGACAAACGGATCGTACACTATGAACGTGAAGATGGGGTGCCCCTCAGTTTCCAACTCCACCTTCCACCGGGATACAAGGAAGGAACTCCATTACCTACCGTAGTCTATGCCTACCCACTTGAATATTCCAGTGCCAGCACGGCGGGTCAGGTCAGGGGTTCCGTCCAGCGGTTCATGCGATTGTATGGCCCCTCTCATCTTTACTTTCTGTTACGGGGATATGCGGTACTCGACCAGACAGCCATGCCGATGGTTGGTGATCCTGAAACCACCTATAATACTTTCGTGCCTCAGCTGGTAGCGGATGCAGAGGCAGCGGTGGCCAGGGCCGTGGAGATGGGCGTGGCTGATCCGGATAGGATCGGGATCATCGGACACAGCCACGGCGGGCTGATGGTAGCCAATCTCCTGGCACATACCGACCTGTTTGCCGCCGGGATCGCCCGCAGCGGATCGTACAATAAGACCAACCAGCCCTTCGGCTTCCAGTCCGAGCGCCGCTCCCTCTTTGAAGCCAGGGATGTGTACATCCAGGTATCGCCGACTTTCTTCGCCGATAAGGTGAATGAACCGGTATTGATCATCCATGGCAATGATGATTCCAACCCGGGGACCCTCACTTTTCAGTCTGAAGTCTTCTATGAGGCTGTCCTGGGATCCGGAGGTAATGCCAGGCTGGTTTTGTTACCCTTTGAGGACCATGGCTACCGGGCGATGGAAAGCGTGGAACATGTACTATGGGAACAACTCAGATGGTTCGATAAATATGTAAAAGGCGCCGGCAACTAGGTGAATTATTCTGTTTGCCACAAATTTTAACGAACGAAAGCAAATAGTAGTCGTGTCAATACGGAAACTGGCCGTGGAGCATAGAAGTTGGAAGCTCGAAGTTGGAAGTTGGAAGTTCGAAGCTCAAAGCTCGAAGCTCGAAGTTGGAAGCTCGAAGTTGGAGGTTGGAAGATGGAAGATGGAAGATGGGGGATGGAGGATGGAATATTATCCTCCCCGGCCCTGTGCCGGGGTCTTTTCATCGGATCTCTCCAAAAGTTTACGTAGGCTTGTGTGCCGGAAGGCTTTTGGAGAGATGATAGCCTGAGGAAGGGAAGTTTCGGCATACCGCCTACTGCGGCACAAGCTGTGGCCGGGAACGTTTTTTGAGCTGGGAAGGTAATGGAATTAATTGCAACTGGGATGAAGCCGGGGGATGGAGGATGGAAGATTGAGGATGGAGGATGGAGGCTCGCAAATTGGAAGTGGTGTTGATCTCCAATTTCCGGAAATCAGATTGTCAAATTCATCAAACACTTCCCTTGTTTTCGTGTTGTATTTTCAGAGTAAAAAATGCCTGGTGCCGATGTTTTTTTTAACTGATCATAATTCTGTAAATTTGTGGCTCGGCTGAATTGGATCAGCATAATAATCCGGGCTATTGGAAATTACCACGCCAAAAATCACATAAAAAAAACATATTAAAAAAAACAAATTGATCAAAAATGGAAAATAAGACAAATTCAGGAACATCACCGGATGCTAAAAGCTATGACGTAAACGAGGAAGGGAAGTGCCCATTTATGCATGGGTCTTTTAATCAAAGCGCTGGCAGCGGCACCTCGAACCGCGACTGGTGGCCGAATCAGCTTAATCTGGGCATCCTGCATCAACATTCTTCGCTGTCCGACCCGATGGATAAGGATTTCAACTATGCCGAGGAGTTCAAGAAACTGGACCTGGAAGCAGTTAAGAAAGATCTTTACGATCTCATGACCGATTCACAGGACTGGTGGCCGGCTGATTATGGTCATTACGGCCCCTTCTTTATCCGTATGGCCTGGCACAGCGCTGGCACCTATCGAATAGCTGACGGACGTGGCGGTGCCGGATCCGGTTCGCAGCGTTTTGCCCCGCTCAATAGCTGGCCCGATAACGCCAACCTCGACAAGGCCCGTCTGTTGCTCTGGCCGGTGAAGAAGAAATATGGCAGGAAAATTTCCTGGGCCGACCTGATGATCCTTGCCGGCAACTGCGCCCTTGAGTCGATGGGTTTCGAAACATTCGGATTTGCCGGCGGACGCGAGGATGTCTGGGAGCCCGAACAGGATATCTACTGGGGTTCTGAAGGCGAATGGCTAGGCGATAAACGTTATTCTGGTGACAGGGAACTAGAGAACCCCCTTGCTGCTGTTCAGATGGGTCTTATCTATGTGAACCCGGAAGGTCCGAATGGCAATCCGGATCCAATTGCTGCCGCACGTGATATTCGTGAAACTTTCGGCCGGATGGCTATGAATGATGAAGAAACCGTCGCACTTATTGCAGGTGGCCATTCATTCGGTAAAACCCATGGTGCTGCCGATCCTGAAAAATACGTCGGCGCAGAACCGGCAGGAGCCACCATTGAAGAACAAAGCCTCGGTTGGAAAAACACCTATGGCTCAGGTAATGCGGGCGATACGATCACCAGCGGCCTCGAGGGAGCATGGACTACCACACCGACGAAGTGGAGCAACAATTTCTTTGAGAACCTCTTTGGCTATGAATGGGAACTGACCAAAAGTCCGGCAGGAGCCCACCAATGGAAGCCAAAAGGTGATGCTGGTGCTGATTTGGTGCCGGACGCCCACGATCCTTCAAAGCATCATCAGCCGTTCATGCTGACCACGGACCTGTCCTTACGGATGGACCCTGCCTATGAGAAGATCTCAAGGCGGTTCTACGAGAACCCGGATGAGTTCGCCGACGTCTTTGCCAGGGCCTGGTTCAAACTCACCCACCGTGATATGGGTCCGCTTGCCCGTTACCTGGGCCCGGAAGTTCCTGAAGAAGAACTGATCTGGCAGGATCCCGTCCCGGCTGTCAACCATGAATTGATCAACGACCAGGATATCGCCTCTCTAAAGAGCAAGATCCTGGCTTCAGGACTGTCTGTGTCACAACTGGTATCCACAGCCTGGGCCTCGGCTTCCACCTACCGTGATTCCGATAAAAGAGGTGGCGCCAATGGTGCTCGTATCCGGCTGGCCCCACAGAAATTCTGGGAAGTCAACAATCCGGCCCGGCTTTCGAAGGTGCTGGATACGCTCGAAGGCATCCAAAAGGAATTCAACGACACGCAGTCAGGCAACAGGAAAGTATCACTCGCCGACCTGATCGTGCTGGGCGGTTCTGCAGGTATCGAAAAGGCAGCAAAGAATGCCGGTCATGATATCGCCGTACCTTTCACACCGGGTCGTACCGATGCTTCACAGGAACAAACCGATGTGGAATCCTTTGCCGCCCTCGAACCGGTTGCTGACGGCTTCAGGAACTACCTGAATACAAAACGCCAGATCTGGACATCGGTTGAAGAAATGCTGGTTGACCGTGCTCAACTGCTGACGCTCACCGCACCGGAAATGACGGTGCTCGTCGGTGGTATGCGTGTGCTGAATGCAAATTTCGATCAGTCACAACACGGAGTCTTCACCAAACGCCCCGAGGTCCTTACCAACGACTTCTTCATCAACCTGCTCGACCTGGGCACGACCTGGAAGACAACATCGGAGGCCGAATATGAATTCGAAGGCCGTGACCGCAAGACCGGCGAGGTGAAGTGGACCGGTACCCGTGCGGATCTGATCTTCGGTTCGAATTCAGAGCTTCGCGCACTTGCAGAAGTCTATGCCTGCGAAGACTCTGAAGAGAAGTTTCTGGGTGATTTCGTCGTAGCCTGGGACAAGGTGATGAACCTTGACCGCTTCGACCTCGACTGAATGGAACGAACGACGGCAGGATCATTGTCCTGACCGTAGAGGAAGTTATTGATAAAAAAGGTGGCTGTGAACAGGCCACCTTTTTTTATGGCGCTATATCCTCCTCACCCGAGGCTTATATCCCGTTCTGATATTTTGTTTTTTTTACCAAAGGCATGTCTATGATAAATTTTCATCCCATTTATTAATTTTTGCCGAAAGGCATGCCAAAGGCATAATCGTTAATTTTTTAATCACTAATCCCTGCTTCCTTCTCAATCTGCTCCAGCGTCTTCCCCCTGGTCTCCGGAAGCCTGTTCTTAATGAGGAAGAATCCCAGCAGCAGGATGGTGGTATATACGAAGAAAGGGAATGAGATATGTACCCGGTTCATAAAGGGGAAAAGATAGATCAGGAGGAAGCTGCCGATCCACAGCGAGGAAGTGGAAAGGGCGACGGCGGCGCCCCGGACGCGGTTGGGGAAGATCTCGGAGATCAGCACCCAGGTCACGGGCGCCAGCGTAAAGGAATAGAACGCCACGACCAACATCACCAGAAGGACCATCAAAAACCCGGTCGTTCCCGCCAAGTACAAAAAACCAAGCAGGGCTTCCGAAAAGGCCATGCCGATACAGCCCGTCAGCATCAGCCATTTCCTGCCTACACGATCCACCGTGCCGATCGCAACGAAGGTGAATACCAGCATCACCGAACCGGTGATCACGATATTGAACAGGACATCGCCCACGGGGTACCCCGCCTGGGTGAACACCTCCTGTGCATAATAGAAAATGGTATTATTGCCGGACCATTGCTGCAGGAAGGCAAGGAACATGCCCAGCAGAACGATCCTCAGGATCCCCGGCTTAGTCAGCACCCTCAGATTTAGGCCTGCAGTCTCATCCTTTAGCGTCTCACGGATCTCGGCAAAACTGGCCTTCACGTAGTTATGGTCTCCCAGTTTATGAAGGATCCGGACCGCCCGGTCATCCCTGCCTGCCTTGATCAGCCAGCGGGGGCTTTCGGGGATGAAAAAGGCCAGGACGAAAAACAGGACGGCAGGGAAAGAAGCCGCCACGAACATCCATCTCCACCCATACTGTCCGTTCCAGGTCTCGGCCAGCGCCGCCCCCTCGAGACCCTCGGGTACCGGCTCTGCAATGGCATAGTTTATCCCCTGGGCGAGAAGCACGCCGATCACGATCGCAAGCTGATTAACCGCCACCAGACGGCCTCTTTTTTCAGCGGGCGCTACTTCGGCAATGTATACGGGTGAAAGGTTGGAAGCCAGCCCAATCGCTATCCCGTTGGAGATCCTGCTGAGGATAAATGCCGTGAAGGTATCCGCGAGGCCAGTGGCCACGGCAGTGATGATGAACAGAAAGGCAGCCAGGATCAGTAGTTTCTTTCGCCCGAAGCGATCACTCAGCATCCCGGCGGTGATCGCCCCGGCCAGACATCCCAGCAGCGCACAACTCATAGCCCAACCGATAGCCCCGGTGTTATCCTCACCCGTAAGATGGAAGTATTCCTGGAAAAAGGGCTTGGCCCCGCCGATCACTACCCAGTCATAGCCGAAGAGGAGGCCTCCAAGGGCCGCCGTCAGGGAAATGGCCCAGACGTATCGCATGTTATAGGTATATCCCTTTGTCATGTTTGAGGGTCGTTCTTTTTAAACTTCCGCCCGAAAGGTCATTCGTATTAAAAATTTCTCCCGCACGTATTATCAACTTGATAACCCTATCTGAAAAAATAGATTGCCCCCGAAATTTAATTTTAAAGTTAGTATAAATCAAAAAAGATGGAAGAAAGAGATGCGAGAAAAATGGCGATATATACCGTGAAATGCATAATGGGGGCTCATTTTCCGGCCTTGTGTAACCGTACCACCTTATCCCTGCCTTTCCAGACGTTCTTCATAATGCACCAGGCATAAAAACCTGAGAACAACGCGATCAGGGATAAAGGAGGTATGGAAGAACGATCTGTCACCGCCAGCACAAGGGAAGGGTAATTGCCTGTGACCAGCAAAAGGGGCCATAGCGCCTGAAAAGCTGAAAGAAGGAAATACATAAAGCACTCCGGCAAAGAGCGTGGTATTCCATAGATGAGAAAGATATAGCACGGAACATGGGGATGGGGTTGGCAGGGGAAATAGTAACCGATACCGATGGGAATGAATATAAAGCCGTACGGATAGGCAATCAGGTCTGGATGGCAGAGAATCTGAGAACCACGAAAGACAAGGCGGGCAACCCGATACCCCTCATCGAGAAAAAAAGCGAATGGGCCGCACTTGAAGAAACCAATACTTACAAAGCCTATTGTTTCTATGAAAATGATGGATCCTATGGCTATGGCGCCTTGTATACTTATGCTGCGGCGATGGACGCCTGTCCGGCAGGCTGGCATCTGCCCAACGATGAGGAATGGATGACGCTGGAATCCTATCTTAAGGAGAATGGGCACGACGAAATCACCGCTAAGGTTTTAAAGGCCAGAACGGGTTGGGCTGAAGACGGCAATGGCACGGACGATTTTGGCTTCGCCGCCCTTCCGGGAGGATTCAGGAGCGATAATGGCAACTTCAACTCGTCAGGGGTAATGGGCTATTGGTGGAGCAGCACCGAGACGCAGGATATCTATGCCTGGCACCGCTATATCAGTCATAGATATGATGTCCTTTCCCGCTATGGAATGGGTAAATCAGCAGGATACAGTGTGCGGTGTGTAAAAGATAAATGACCTTTTGATAGATTGAAGGTAAATTTTTACAGGCGGATTTGGGTTAAAAGGTTACTTACTTGTGTTCCCTGATTTATCCACAGCAATGATTTTGTAGTAAAACCGGGGTAGATTGCGGACACGCTTATCGACAAATCTGGTGCTGACGGTGGTCCCGGCTTCATTCCTGGGAATGATCTCTACGTTTTCATCAACCGACCGGTAAATACGGTAATAACACAGATCCTCTTCCATATTCGGATCCCATGTCAGCACATTAGCATTCCTTTTATCAACCTCCATTTCTTCCACTTGTAATCCTGTGATAGAAGCCGGTGGATCTTCATCATAATTCGTGGTATACACAACCAGAGTATATCCGGGGATCATATCAGAGAATTTACCGTTTTCAGTTTCCAGTTTATCGGTGTAATCCTGTAAGTCACCGAAGTAATTAAATGGAACATTTTCAGGATCATAAATATATTTCCTGAACGCCTTACCATCTACCCAACCGGTTACGGCAAGATCTACTTTTTTTGGTTCACGGTGCCTGTTGACGATGGCAATTGAATAGCCGCCCTGCTCCAGGTTTTTGATGGCGCATACCCTAAGCAGGGTATCCGAAGTATTTACCTTGTAAACCTCTGATGGCCCTCTGAAGAACTTTGTCAGCAAGCCTACCGAATAATAATTCGATTTGGTCGTATAATCATCGAAATACCATTTAAAGGTCCCCCACTTATTGACCCGGTATCCAAATTCCCTGTTGGAAGGAATCCCCGGAATATCACAGAAAGTCCAGTAGCAGCTGGCATAGATCCCGCCGTTGATCTGGGCAATGATCGCTTCGGACTGTTGAATGCCAACATAAGGCTCCTGGGGGGTATTGTTGTAATTCATCCCATCATAATAGACGGAATCGATAAAAAAGGAACCTTGCTTGGGGCCAAATTCACCCATGATAAATTTTTTTCCCTTGCTCCTGGCAAGATTGGCTCCCCATTTCATTTTATCCAGGAAAAACGAATAAAAGGTCAGATCATCCAGGTGATAACTGTTAATATAGTGATGGCCGCCATATACGCCGGTAATCTCATCCATATTATTGGCAGCCCATTCAATTGTCGGCCAGTACATGAAGGGAGAAGCATCGGTGGCCAGCAATTTGATATCCAGGTCTCGCTTAATAAATTCATCATAAAACAACTGATGGATCCTTTTAAACCGGTCCAGTTCATCGTTCTTTACCATCGATGCCCAGAAGTCTAAGGATAATTCATTGGTCATACAATAGTTTTTAATATTACTGAAACCCTTTTCCCTGACCAGGTATTCAATATTGTCCACCTCCCGGGAAACGTAATCGGCCTCTGTTGGGTAATTGTATATTGAACTCACGCCAAAAGAAGTCAGGTAAATTTCAGTATTGGTATTCTTCATTACCTCCAGATATTTGAATGTTTCATCCATTTCTTCCTTCCCCCATATCGGGCTGTCATTCACCCGGGCAAAGGACGGGTTCAGCTCGCGCCAGCGTTTGGCAAACACCTGCTCATAATGCCATTGGGATGGTTTTCTGGTATGGAAGATCACGTGAAAACCTACCCCTCCAAATTTTTCATTGATAAGTTCGGAAGTAACTTCAATCGATACTTTGGCATTGTTTGGTTGCTGCTCTTTTACGTTTGTACACTGCACAATTACCGGAAACAATAGCAAAAAAATAAGATTTTTCATGATAAAAATTATTTTGAACTTGAAGGAGAAAAAATGCTATCCTACACCTGCTTCTTGTTAACCCCTGATAAGCGCCCTGATTTTATCGGGACGCTTAATCGGCCCTTTGGGCGAAAAATTTATGAATTTTTCAGATTAAAGGTAAGAAAAGTCCACGATATATTTAAATTGCAGAGACCATAATACTTTTGCATTAATTATTTTATTTTTAATTTCCGGAATACCGGTTAAGGCAATGTGGCGTATACCAATTTTTTTGATCATTTTTTTTTGCCGGACTGATCCATATTCTTGCCCAGGAGCGGCAGCCTGGCTTCGAGATGAACGAGCGGCTTGGCCACTCCTTTTGGCGTATAGAATTCTCGCCCTTTCTTGCCCGCGTCATCGGCAAACTGTTTGATCAGGTATTCATAAGCATCCCCCAAAATATCGGGATCGTAGAGATCGGCATTTCTCAGGGAATGCTGGTTGAAATGTCTCAGGAGCCTCTGGAGGACGGCATCGGTAAGCTTTTCCTTATCCCCAAACTTGGTGGCTGTCATCACCTCTTCTAAGGAAGTGTTCTCCCGTTCAATGGCAGCAAATCCTTTAACAAGAACCTCCCCTATGTTCTCGATGTGTTTGATGATCTCAGTCCATCGGGATTCTTTGGGCATCACGAAGTAGGTCTCCTCCTCCGCATCTTCACGGGAGATACCTTCGGTAGCCATGATGCGTTCCACTTCTTCTTCAAATCCGTCAATGGCATAATAACGCTTCCAGAAAAAGTCTCACATTTGATAGGTTGTTACGGGCCGACTTCCCTTCAATCATGATAAAAGGAAATAAAAGCTTTCCATTCCAAGCTATCATTTTCGAAAAACAACCTTCTAAAGGCGACGGTGAAAAATAATGAATTTGAATTTTACTCTGGAATGGTATGATCACTCTCATCGGATCTTTCAATCCGGAACCTGTTAAACCCAATTCAAAATGGAAAAACCAGACATAAGATCATGTTTCAAGATTGCTTATTTAAATTTAGTCTAAATAAGTTTTTGTTTTTTCTCCCCGCTAATTTATTTTTGCCTTATTAATAATCAGTCTAAATAAAAATTGTTATGAGCAGAAATATTTTTTTTTCAACTTTACTCCTGATTAGCAGTACAACTTTTGGTCAAACCGCTTCAATTTCAGGAATTGTCAGAGATGTTAATGATTCTCCTCTTTCTTATGTAAATGTAGCCCTTGACAGCACCTCCTACGGCGATGTTACGGACGCTAATGGAAGATTCCTTATAGACAACCTTCCCGCAGGCCGATACAGCTTAATAGTATCATCTATCGGTTATTTTACAACCCGGCAAGAAATTAACCTTGCATCAGGATGGTCGCTTCAACTAGACTTCACCCTTCAGGAATCAGCTACTGAACTGGAGGAGGTGCAAATTGTATCGAGTATCGGAGCAACAGAAATCAAGCCTCAAAAAGTCACTTACAGTGTTGAGAAATTAGCCTCTCAGGCCGGTGGTACTGCTGGCGATGTCTTAAAAAACATGCCTAGTGTAGCGATGGGAGGATCTCCTAATCACAATAGAGATATTCGATACCGGGGGCTTGGTAATGGATATACCACAGTGCTCATCAATGGGAGGAATGCAGGAGCCACTGGTAATAACAGGGAAACTGTACTGGACATGATTCCTGCTTCTCAAATAGAACGGATAGAAATCCAATCGAATCCTTCGGCGGATGTGCAGTCTGATGGGATTAATGGTGTTGTAAATATCATTCTTAAAAAGGGGGTGCCAATCCCCGGCCCAAGTGGTAATATCGGTTTTATAGTGGATAGCCAAGACGGTTATAACGGCTCCATTCAATTTACTGAAACGCTAAAAAACCTTCAATTTACCGTTGGCCTTGACAAACTCAAGAGAAATGCTGACAAAACGGAGAAGGAAGTTTTGACGAAATTTGAGGATAGTGGTGCCGTAAAAGAAAACTCGAACATCACTAAAGATGAAACGAAGCTTTTTGAAAACACAGGTGCGCATGTCAATTTGCAATATAACCCGACCGATAAACTTTCCTTTCAGGCAGAATACCTGTATGGTACCCAAAATGAAAGCAAGATGAAAGATGAAATGAATTTAACATATACACCGGATGGCAGCTTCAAGAAAGGAACTGCAAGGATCGAAACAGAAGATAAAGACTATAACTTCCATAATTTATTTTTTGGAACGATTGCCGGCATTGGAGCCAATGGGGTACTCAAAGCAAATCTGAATGTTAATCTATCCGAAGAAGAAAATAATAAGCTGCGAAACGATTTTAAGAGCAATAGCGGTGGCGTGATAGACGAACTCGATGACCCCAAGCGGCAGTCGGAGTATGAAGTAAAATCTAAAAATGCGTATTTCCCTGAATTAGCTTATCGATTAACCCTCAACAATCTCCAATTAAGAGCCGGCTATCAAGGGTATCTGACCGACTTCTCTTCTGATAGAACGATTAGTAATTTTAATTTCGATGAAAATATTTTCGAATTATCGCTGGATAATAAAAACATATTTTCCGTTACTGAAAATGTCCATGCCTTCTACGCTTTGGGGAAGTGGTATAAAGGCAATTTGAGTATTGAGGGCGGAATACGGTACGAGGTGGTAGATATCCACAGCAAATCTTCGGTTGACAGTATTCCCGAAGGGCATAGTCTGTACCAATTGCCATTACCTAATGTACGTGTGGTGTACAACATTGATGAACAATCATACTTTACTTTTTCGTGGGGAAGAAGGCTTCGGAGACCTGCATATCAGGATCTGAATCCTTTTTTTGATATTAAAGATTTGACTGAGATCAAGCGAGGGAACCCTGACCTGAGACCAGAAACCGCATGGGCCTATGAATTGGGCTATCTGCGTAAATTCAAAATTTTTGATATGGGTGTCAATGCCTTCTACAGAGACATTAATGATTTAATTCAGAAAAACAAATTTGAAGAGGCTCAAGGAATTATCGTTGAAGAACCTGTAAATCTGAATGGGGCGAGGGTATTTGGCGTTGAATTTTTAACCAGCGCCCAACTCACTTCATGGTGGAATATAAACCTTAATTACTCTCGATTTTATTCAAATATAAAAGACTCGGACAGTGAATTTGACGGGGATGCCCTGAAAGACCAGACACAATGGACTGGTAAGGTAATCAATGATTTTAATTTGCCAGGTAATCTGATCATTCAAATAGCCGGGAACCTGGTGGGGCCG
>CAZYDB010000135.1:0-11807 GCA_964645995.1 uncultured Roseivirgaceae bacterium | reverse complement strand
TCCTGAACCCGCTTCAAACGGTCCATGCTGCCGGCCTTTGGGATCATCCTGTATACCTCTCTTAGCATTTGTTTCAGATTTCTGTGAATCTCAAAACTACTGGAATTAAGGGGTGATTTTCAGAAAAAGAAAGGATTTTTAACAGGAATAGGACAAGGATCAGGATGAAGCAGGCCTCTAAATGAATTTCGGAGGATTTTAACCCGAAAAATTCATGAATTTTTCCTGTCGGCAGGTCTGACGGGAGCACACAGGTCTTCCAGCCCGGGCCGGTCCTTAGTTACGTCCGACCGGTAAAAGGGCTTGTGGGAAGTGCCGGTCTGACGGATAAAAGCAAAAACAAAAAAATACTCCTCTCAAACTATCCATCTGACCGCTCCCTGCACACAACCCAACTCGCGGTCGGATGGAATGCGGCCCAACCTCTGGCTCAAGCCTGCCTAAAGGAGGTAGGCAGGCGTCCCGATAAAATCGGGGCGCTTATCAAGGCTTAACCCCGTTGCGTAACTGACTGATAATAAATATTTTAAATGGTAAAGACGGTTTGTTTTGAGCATAGTTCATGAATAATCGGGGTTAAGGTATATTACCCAACCTTTTTAATGTTTCCGTAGAAGAATGACTCAGACATGGAAGGAAAGAAGAAGTTATTGATTCAGAGAGAAATTTGAGATTTAAGTTTTGAATTTTGAGATTAAGAGAATTGAGGGAATCCTCATAGCGCCTAACTTATTTATATGGGATTGTTATTCGCAATATTTCTTTTTCATTTCAACCCCCTGGTGCTCAGACTGTCCGGCTGATCTTCTGAAGAATTCACAGGCCTTCTCCTGATCACCGGTTTCAAAGGTTGCCAGTCCGAGGTAATAGAACAGTAAAGGAATTTCATCATCCATTTCAGCCGCTTTGGTCAGAATTCGTACCGCCTCCTTAAAGGATCTGGTTTTCACATAATAGATCCCCTTGTTACGGTAGGCCCAGGGATTTCCCGGGTCGGCCTCAATACTCTCGTTGATCGCCACCAACGCCTCTTCATTACGGCCAAGTGATAAAAGGATGAAGCCCTTATTATTCAGAAAAAAAGGATTCTGCCGGTCCTTGCCTAAAGCCAGGTTTATATGATGCAGCGCATTCTCCTGGTCATTTTTTCCCAGGTAAACCTGCGACATCACATTGTCGATATTAGGATTCTCCTGGTTTAACTCCCGTGCCTTTTCGAGCATTTCGACAGAGGAAACATATTCTTTCCTGTCAAGATATATGGTAGCTATATTGATATAGATCTCCTCATTTCCGGGATCCTCCTGGAGGGCTTTTCTGAAATAGAACAGCGAAGAATCAAGTTCATGGAGATAATAAGAACTTTCCCCCTTGAGAAAATGAACAACAGTAGTATCCGGGTATGCGGATTCAACGATGGCAATATCATTGAGCGACCTCCTGTACTCGCCGATCCGGTTAAAGGCATCTGCCCTGTTCAGGTAGGCGCTTGTCAGTTCAGGATCGGCATAAATGGCATTATCGAAGGCGATCACTGCATCTTTATAGCGGGCCAAACGCATCAGAGCAACGCCTTTGTTGTTCCATGCCCTGGCAAACAACGGATCGATATTTAGCGCTTCCTCATAAAAGCCAATGGCAGTAGGATAGTCCTGTTCAACAAGTTTTTCATTTCCACGGTTGTAAAAACGATCGCGTTTTATTTCCCTGAACTCACAGGAGGAAATTAAAATAGCTGATAAAACCAGTATAAATAACGATTTATTGATAGGTAGATGGTGTAGCCGTATTTTCATGATCTGTTCTGTAATCAATTGATAAGCATACCTGATTAATAAAACAACTTAAACCTCAATAAGTTTCCATTTCCCTTTTCTGAAAAGCAGTATTGCGACCACTGCAAGCACCGGTTCAGAAATGAGGATCGGCTCAAATAGTACGGCTGAAGCTACCTCATGCCTGCCTTCTCCGATCCTTCGGGCAACCATGACGGTAACACCCATGCTCAATCCGAAAGATATGGCATAAACCACATGATCAGGAACTCCGATAGGCCTACGGTGGCAATGGCGTCCAGGCCCAGGCGGTCGACAAAGATCACGATCACGTTCGCAAACATCGACTTCATGATCATTTCCGGGATTATCGGAACGCTCAGCATAAAGATAACCTTATTGATGCAGCCTTCAGTATAGCTTTTCCCTTCACACAGTATGGCCTGGCGAAAGTCGGATAAAAGTCTCCGGATAAGGGGATTGATATGTTGACCACGCAAGAGAAAAGGGAAACCAGGAATAAAACAGAAAAAGTATCCGGGGGCCGGGCTATTCATGGCAAAGCAGAATATCGAAGACGGTCATGGTGATCATCCCCATGTTTCTTGTTTTTCGTTTGGAATGTAAAAAAAGAATGTAGAATATTTCTAATATTCAAAGCAAATTTTTCAAAATTCCATCAGGTAACTGATATTGGGAATGATGCCTGACTGGTAATATTCCATGATCCGGTTCTTTTCCCTGTAAAAATACGGAAGGCAATGTTCGTTCTGTTGATCATGTTCTGGATACTAAACAGCAGAGTCCGGAAGTAATTCTGTCTTTGTTTATTAAAATATACTCCCACATCAGGAACCTAATAATTCTTTAATTTAAGGCTGAAGGCTTCTAAACATCCACTAATACTGACTTTTTGCTGTTGTGATTATAATCGGCAGCAGCCAGGGCTGCAATAATCCGCCTGCCGCCTGTTCCTTATGTGCGCATTCTCCCGAAACGACCTTTATATTCTTCCATATCGGTTATCCCTATTATGAAGAAATGATCGCAGTCGCCAAACAATACCCGAATGCCTATATGGATATGTGCTGGGCCTGGATAATCAATCCCATTGCTTCGAAGGATTTCCTGAAAAAATGCTTACTCACCATACCTGTGACCAAGTTGCTCACCTTCGGCGGTAATTATATACCGGTTGAGTCTGTTCTGGGACAAGCAACTATTGCCAGGAAAGGCATTCCCCTGGCATTAAATGAACTTGTTGATGAACAATGGATCACCCTGGAAGATGCTCTCGGGATCATTGAACCGGTTATGTACGCGAATGCCTATCGTATATTTAACCTCAGTGAGAAAAACAAGATCCTAAAGGGCCTGAAATGGGCTGACATTTGATTTTATTGGCTTATAATCGTAAATTGTAGCGATGCAATTGAATTTTTACTTTATTTTCTGAAAATCAATCATTTTTTTATTACTGGGTAACTTTTAATACGATGAATACAAAAAACAAAATCAACAGAAGAGGCTTCATGGAAAAAACGGGAGCGGCCGTTGCGGGAACGATGCTAATGAGTCCGATGGCATCATCCAGGGCCGGTCAGAAAGCCAACAAAGACAAGATCAGGCTGGCTCTCGTCGGAACCGGGATTAGAGGTTCAACTTTCTGGGGAAAGAGGATTGTTGATCAATACAGCGGCCAGGTCGAATTTGTCGGCCTTTGTGATATAAATCCCGGCAGACTGGCCTATGTAAAGGAATATATGGGTGTCTCCTGCCCCACCTTTACTGATTTTGACAAGATGATCAACGATACCAAACCGGATATGCTGGTTGTAACTACGGTTGACGCCACACACCATGAGTTTATAATCAAAGGGTTGAATTATGGTGTCGATGTGATCACCGAAAAGCCCCTCACAACGGATGAAAATAAATGTGCGGATATTTTAAAAGCGGAAAAAGAATCAGGTAAAAAACTGATTGTCGGTTTCAACTACCGCTATGCTCCGTTGGTTACCCGGATAAAAGAACTCCTGGTTCAGAAAAGAGTCGGCCAGATCACATCAATCGATTTTCACTGGTACCTGAACACATACCATGGAGCGTCCTATTTCAGAAGATGGCACGGGATACGTGCACATGGCGGCACCCTTCTGGTTCATAAATCCACGCATCACTTTGATCTGCTCAACTGGTTAATCGATTCCGAACCGCTGGAAGTCTTCGCCTATGGGGCATTGGAACATTATGGCATCAATAATTCATTTCGCGGCGATAAATGCAGGGGTTGCCCTTATAAAGACCAATGTGAGTATTACTGGGATATCACCAGAGATAAATTTATGATGGATCTTTACGTCGCCAATGAGAAATATGATGGTTATATCAGAGATAACTGTTTATGGAGGCCCGAGATCGATATCTATGATAAAATGGCTGTCCAGATAAAATATGCCAATGATGTACAGGTAAGCTATTCCCTGACAACCTATTCTCCTTATGAAGGCTGGCGGCTGGCATTTAACGGGTTTGAAGGCCGGATCGATGCCTGGGAAGGCATTCCCTGGCGCAGGGAAGAAAGGATCAGCCAGGCTGATTTGCATGCACAGGAAATGTCGCAGGAAGAAAAGGATGCCGGCGGCAACTATGATGAGATCATGGTAATGGATAACTTTGGGGAATATGACCTGATCAAGGTATTCCATTCCGGCGGTGGACATGGAGGGGGCGATCAACGCCTGCAGGATAGAATTTTCCTTAACCCGGATTTGCCCGATCCCCTGAAACATGCGGCAGGATCACGTGATGGGGCCATGTCTATTCTTATTGGAATTGCCGCAAGGAAAAGTATAGAGGAACAACGACCTGTGAAGATCGCAGAACTTACTGAACTAAAACCGCAAATAATAAGACCTTAATAATTTAACTATGAAAAAAGCCTTTGCTCTGATCCGCCAAGGCTTTTTCTTCTTTTATAAATGACTTATTAAAACTATACCGGTAAATATTGACTGCCCGTGTAAATCGGACGGACAATAGCCCATCCTGAAAAAGATGAAAGCACGGGAAGTATTGCGTAATGCCCCTATTTTCAAAGGTCTGACCGGAAAAGACCTGGGAAAAATACTGCCTTTACTTGAAGAAGAGAATTTTAACCCGGAATCCTACATCATACGTGAAGGCAGTGTTGGCGATTCCATGTATATCATTTCCGAAGGTAGCGTCAGGGTCCTGAAATCGGTCAATAAGGTGGAAGAGATGGTGATCAACCATATGTACCACGACTCCTATTTTGGTGAATTAGCCCTGATTGATAATCTGCCGCGGTCCGCAAGCATCGTAGCTAATGAGAAAACAAAAATTTTGAGGCTCAGAAAAAGGGTCCTGGATATACTTCTCAAAAATAATCCCGGGATCGCCAGGATATTTTATAAGAACTGCCTGATGGACACCTTCTCGAGGTACAGAAAGATCACCTCTGAATTTACCACCTCAAAATATGACCTGCAGGAGAAATCACTGACACTTGAAGAAATAAGCAGGGATCTTTCCAGCGCAAAAAAATTACAGGATTTCTTCATTAATACAAATTCTCTCGATCACAGGAACTTTAATATCGCCGGCTTAAGGCAGTCCTATATCTATAACCCCTGCCAGGAGATCGGAGGTGATTTCCTGAACCTTATAGAAGCAGGACATAACAAATTCGGGCTGATGATAGCCGATGTAATGGGTCATGGCATCACAGCCGCCCTGGCAACAGGGGCCTTAAAAAGCGCCTTTTCGATCATGGTAAAAGATGCGACTGAAAATCCTGTGCTCCTGCTGGCAAGCCTTAACAACCACTTCTTTAAAGAAATATCCTCTCTCTTTGCCTCCTGTATTTATGCCTTCATCGACATGAAAAAGAAAGAGATCACCCTGGCACGCGCCGGACATTACTTTCCCATGTTTTTTTCAAGTGAGGGAGACAATATCCTGGAACTGGATCTGAAAGGACCTGCCCTGGGTATAAAAAAACACGCCCTCTACAGCCAGCAGATCTATCAGGTTAAACCAGGTGACAAGATACTGTTCTTTACGGACGGCATCATTGAACAGAAGAACTTTGAAGGAGAAATGTATACGGAAGAACGGTTAAAGGAGGTATTCCTTAAATTTTCCCGAAAAAATGAAGAGAATATCCTTAAAAAGATCGAAAAAGACCTCTCACAGTTTACCCCGATGGAAAAAAAGGATGATGACATCACCCTCTTCCTCCTGGAGTTTGATTTCTGAGATCTGTCTGCCTTCCCTCTGTTTACGGATACATGGCCTATATCCAATTTGATATTTTTCCGTATTAATGTGTAACATTGTGGTTTGTTTAATATGGAAGAGAACCTGATCAGGGATAGTTATTCGGTAAAAGGTATGACCTGCGCCTCTTGTGCACTGAGTCTTGAATCCTACCTGAAATCACAGGAAGGAATAAAGGAGGTTTCTGTTAATTTCCCAAATGAATCCGTCTATGTTGAATTTGATGACAGCATAGCCAACCTTTCTTTGATAAAAAAAGCAGCCTCTGATATTGGCTATGAAGTGGTTACTGATAACGAATCCGACAAACAAGCAGAATATTCTGACCGGTTAAAAAAATTAAGGTTTAAGTTGCTGATATCCGTACTGCTGACGCTTCCGGTTTTTATCATCTCTATGTTCTTTAAAAACAGCCTACCGCTGGAAAACTATATCCTGCTCCTTTTGTCCATCCCCGTGCTTTTCTGGTCCGGCGCTGAATTCTATGTCAACGCCTGGAAGAAAGCAAGGCATCTTACCACGAATATGGACACCCTGGTCGCTCTAAGTACCGGGACTGCTTTCCTCTTCAGTCTTTTCAATACCATATACCCGGGATACCTGTCCGGCCTGGGACTTGAACCCCATGTATACTATGAATCGGCTACCGTTATCATCACCCTGATCCTTCTCGGTCGTTACCTGGAAGAAAGGGCTAAGTTCAAAACCACGGGAGCCATCAAAAAGCTGATGGGTATGCAGCCTAAGCTGGTTGAAGTGATCCGGTATGGCGTTACAGGAAACATACCTGTCGAAGAGGTAAAAAAAGGAGAGATCATCATAGCCAAGCCGGGTTCCAGGATACCGCTCGATGGTTATGTGATCAGCGGTTCTTCCTTCGTTGATGAAAGTATGATCACGGGCGAACCGGTGCCGTCAGCTAAATCTGTACAAGACCAGGTTTTTGCCGGCACTATCAACCAGAACGGATCACTCGAGATCACCGTGGAAAAAGAATCCGGCAATACCCTTATTTCCCAGATTATTGAATTGGTGAGAAAAGCTCAGGCTTCCAAACCGCCAATTCAGAAAATTGTTGATAAGATAGCTGCTGTTTTCGTCCCTGTGGTGATCCTGATTGCACTGGCATCCTTTGTGATCTGGCTTAGTGCCGGCCCTGAACCACGGTTCACCTACGCTTTCCTGATCCTGATAACCGTGCTGATCATAGCATGCCCCTGCGCACTGGGCCTCTCTACACCCACCGCACTGATGGTGGGTATCGGCAAAGGAGCGGAAATGGGTATACTGATCAAGGATGCCTACAGCCTCGAAATTGCCCATAAGATCAATACACTGGTCCTGGATAAGACAGGAACGATCACCGAAGGCAAACCGGTGGTTACCGACATCTTCTGGACGGCATCAGCAGGATCGGACCATGATAAAGAAATCCTTGCAGCACTTGAAAGACGAAGCGAACATCCGCTTGCCAATGCGATTATTCAACATCTTTCACAGGCGGAAATACAACAACCTGTCGATTTTGAAAACATACCAGGAAAAGGAATTAAGGGAATTAAAGACGGGATCACCTATTTCGCCGGCACAAAACAGATGATCACGGAAAATAATATTAATATTCCGGCCGACCTTGCCGATATTGAAAAAACATCGGATGAAAAAGCCGGCTCCGTTGTCTATTTTGCCGATAATAATCATGTCTTAGCCATCATTCGAATTGATGATAAAATACGGCAGGGAGTACATAGAGCGATCATGGAATTAAACCAGCATGGCATAGAAACTATCCTGTTGTCCGGCGATAACGAAGTAACAACAGCACGAATTTCCCGGGAAGTGGGGATAAAAAAATACAAAGGCGGGGTACTGCCTGATATGAAAGGCGATTTTATAAAGAGCCTTAAAACAAAGAAAAAAACTATTGCCATGGCCGGCGATGGAATCAATGATTCCCAGGCGCTGGCAGAAGCTGATATTGGTATTGCCATGGCCAGCGGAACCGATATAGCCATGGAAAGCGCTGGCATCACCTTGATAAAATCAGATATTCTGCATATTAAAAATGCTATTCTGCTGTCAAGGGAAACCGTGAAAACGATCAACCAGAATCTGTTCTGGGCATTTATCTATAATCTGATCGCACTTCCTGTTGCTGCCGGTGTACTTTTCCCATTCAATGGATTTCTCTTAAACCCGATGATCGCTGGAGCAGCCATGGCATTCAGCTCGGTATCAGTGGTGACAAACAGTATACGGTTGAAGAAGAAAAAAATATAATCTCTATGAAAACATTTAAATTCAAAACCAATATCAATTGCGGTGGGTGTATAAAAACCGTTAGCCCGTACCTCGACCAGCTCAAGGGAACAACCTGGGAAGTGGACATTAAGGATAAGAGAAAAGTGCTGGAGGTAAAAACAGAGGATATCAGTGAGCAGCAGGTTATTGACAAGGTAAAAGAAGCAGGATATGAAATTGAACCCCTCTCCGGCGGTATTTTCAGGAAGATATTTGGATGACGGAAGATTGGGAATTAAAGAAGCAGTGGAAAAACGAAATCATAGACGATACACAATGTGTGATGTGTAATGTTTGATTTCGTCTATCGTCTATCGCCCATCGCCTATCGTCCATTTTCGCTTTCAGCCGGATTTCGAACCTTTGGTTCTCAACCTCCATCTTCAAGCTTCCAACTTCAATCTTCCATCCTCCATTCCCGCTTTCAGCGGGATATCGAACCGCTGGTTCTCAACCTCCATCCTCCCATCAAACCACTCAAGTCCTCCCATTTTTTAAATGCTTCAGTAAAAAATAACCCGGGATATAGGTAGTCTTAAGATTACGGTTTTGAGATTAAAATCCGGATTGTATGGCGATAATCTATTATTTTACCATGAACACTGATCGCAGATTCCGGTTACAAGCATACTGACCTCATCGGTATTATACCCCTGAGGCAGGTGTAGTTCAGGTATTTTAACTTCTTCCAGGCAAACTGTTTTGTTACAAACTTCACACTTAAAATGAACATGCTGATGATTGTGTTCAGGCAGACAGTTCTCCTTACATAAAGCATATTTGATGCCGCCGTTATCATCGAGTACTTTATGAAGAATGCCGGATTTCAAAAAGGATCTTAAGGTACGGTAAATGGTGATCCGGTCATGATTGCCCCTGAGATTTTCTTCAAAAAAGGCATTTGTCAATGCATAAGGCTTTTGCAGGAACAGCATGAGGGTCTCCTGCCGGCAATGGGTGAGACGCATATTGTGGTCCCTTAATAGTGTTTTTGCTTTGTCCTGTAGGTTCACAATAACTTTTTTTACATCTATTGGTAATTTCATGCAATATATAAATTTTGCAGCTTATTTTTGCATCACTGTTGCAAAAAATATAAAACTTGATCTAAATATCTGTTCGGGACATAAGGAATGATTCAAACCCAATCAGTAATTCTTATCATCTTCTGTTTGCTCCTTGGCATCCAGGGTAATACCCAACATGTAAGATACGCTCTTGGAGGCAAGATTATAGATAAAGAAACGGAAGAGCCCTTACCGGGAGCGGAGATATATATTCATGAACTGGTGAGAGGCACGGTATCCGACATAAACGGATTCTTTCAATTCCGGGACCTTAAACCGGCACGTTACCATCTTCATTTTAAATATATCGGTTATGAAAGTCATTTTGAATACGTTAATCTTGACCGGGATATCTCCAATATTCTTATTAAATTGCAGCCTTCTCACCTGGAATTAATGGAAGTAATCATCGAAAGCGATCCTTTCAAAACCGGACCTGTAGAGAAATCCCTGCCCATCCAGACCGTTACCGGCAGTTTCCTCAGTAAATATCCCGGGGGTACGCTAATGAATTCTCTGGAGAAGCTTCCGGGCATCAGTTCCATCAATACAGGAACCGGAATATCCAAGCCTGTGATCCGAGGCCTCAGTTTTAACCGTGTAATAGTAGCTGATCAGGGCATAAAACAGGAAGGTCAGCAATGGGGTGCCGAACATGGGCTCGAGATTGACCAAAACCGTCCGGAACAGGTTGAAATAGTTAAGGGACCTGCTTCCCTGCAATATGGATCGGATGGCATGGGCGGCATCATTATCATTAACCAACCTTATCTGGCTGAGTTAAATACTATCGGAGGCGAGTTCTCCGGGATTTATAAAAGCAATAACGATCTGTTAGGAACCTCAACGATGGTTAAAGGAAACACTCAGGGATTCGTCTATCAGGGCCGTTTCTCTACCCAGGATTACGCCGACTACCGGGTACCTGCCAATAACTTCACCTATAATGGTTATATTCTTCCAATAGAGAATAACCGTTTAAAGAATACGGCCGGAAAGGAAAGAAATATTACCACCATGGCCGGATTAAAAAAGGAATGGGGATACTCAACCATTACCTTTTCCAATTATAACCTGCAGGCCGGCTTTTTTCCGGGTGCAGTGGGAGTGCCGAGGGAATACTTGCTAACGGATGACGGGAATCCGCGAAATACGGACCTTCCACGACAGGTCATCAACCATCTGAAAGTGATCAGCAATTCAAATATATTGTTGGGACAGAACTGGCTGGAGATGAATCTCGGCTTCCAGCATAATGACAGGGAAGAACAGGGAGCACCCCATGCGCATGGTTACGCACCCACCCCTGACGGCAATCTGGCCTTAGCCCTTGACCTCCTTACCTTTAGCGGCAATATCCGCTATAACCAGGTGCTTAATGACCGGGTAAAAAGGGTTTATGGCACACAATTTCAGCACCAGGTTAACAAGTTCAGGGGATTTGAATTCCTCCTTCCTGCTTTCAATGCCAGCGATATCGGATTATACCTGCATGAACAGCATTCAATTGGTGAATTTCTTAGTGTAAACGGCGGTTTGCGATTTGATTTTGGAAACAGGACCGTCAGAGAACACTTTGAACCTGATTTTTCCACACAGGCTACCACGGATTCAATCATGAGAAATCCCGCTATTAAGCAAGAATTCTATAATTTTTCAGGAGGCTTCGGTCTTTCCTATTTTCCAAATCATAACCTTAATATCAAAACTAATATTGGGTCCAGCTTTCGCTTACCCACTGCCTCGGAAATGTCAATTAATGGCGTACATCACGGCACCTTCCGTCATGAACGGGGAGATGCCGGCCTGAAATCGGAAAGAGGCTGGCAGTTCGATATGAATATATCCTATCATGTGGAACATTTTTATGTAGACATAACCCCCTTTTTCAATTATTACCAAAACTTTATCTATCTGCGCCCGACGGCTGAATTCTCAACCTTACCGGGCGGGGGGCAGGTTTTTGAATATACGCAGCATGAGACGATCTATACCGGGGGTGAACTTTCACTGGATTATCACCTGCTGAAAGAGTTACATGTGGAAGTGAATATGGAATATGTCTGGAATTATAACCTGGACACAAGGCTGCCCCTGCCCTTTACGCCTCCCTTTTCGACCAACCTGCAGGCCGAATATACGCTGCCGGAAAAACTTAGCAATCTGAAGGACACCTATTTCAGCATCGGTTCAAGATTAACGGCCGCCCAAAACCGGGTGGATAGAAATGAAAATGAAACGGAGGGATATTTTCTCCTCTACCTGGGTGCGGGCACAACTTTAATCCTGGGGAAACAGGAGATCGATCTTTTAATAAACGCCCAAAACCTGTTGAATACCCGGTATATGAACCATATGAGCC
>CAZYDB010000134.1:0-11973 GCA_964645995.1 uncultured Roseivirgaceae bacterium | reverse complement strand
TGATGAATGGATTCACCGATGAATATCCTGATATCACCAGGCTTATGGATTTCGATGATGCCAAATCCAATTTTTTTGCTACGGCCCGCGAAGGCATGGAAACGGAACTATCATGGGTTAACGGCCAGAAAATTGCCGTATTCGAACTGATTAAAAAAGAATTGTTGCCTCTGGCAAGGGCCGGACTGGAAAAGAACAGGGTTGATAAAAACGATATTGACAAATATCTATCCATAATTGAAGAAAGAAATGAATGCCGGCAAAACGGATCCACCTGGATACTGGCCTCCTTTTCAAAATTGTCGAAGGAGGCAAGCCGGGAAGAAATTTCCATAGCCCTGACTTCTGCAATGGTGAAAAACGAAAAAAAGCAGATCCCTGTTCACCTGTGGCCACTCGCTGATATGAAGGATATATCCAATTGGATGCCCACCAATCTGATCGTTGAGGAATTTATGGATACTGACCTTTTTACTGTCCAGAAACATGATATCGTGGAGCTGGCTGCTGACATGATGGAATGGCGTAAGATCAGGTATGTGCTCGTAGAGGATGGAAAAGGTAAGCTGACGGGACTGATATCGTCCGGGATCCTGCTCAGACATTACAGGCTTATGTCAGAAACCGGGAATGATACCCCTGCAATTATTGAAACGATCATGGTTAAAGACCCTACTACCATTGGTCCGGAGGCCAGCATCAATAAAGCTATGGAGATTATGAAAAATAATAGGATTGGATGCCTTCCGGTCGTAAAAAACAATAAATTAGTGGGCGTGATAACCGAGATGAACTTCAGACGTATCTCGGCCACATTAATCAGTATTTTATTGGAAAAAGGTTCAGTACTGGGTTAAGAATGGATCGTGTTATTGGTGAAATTGAAGGACAGAATAATGGTCCCCTCATCATCCTTATCGGAAGCATACATGGCAATGAAACGGCCGGAATAAAAGCCATTGAATCGGTTTTTAAACGAATCAGGGAGGATCATATTGAATTATCCGGTAAGACTATAGGACTGGTAGGTAATATGCGGGCGCACCGGGAAAGAAAACGGTATATCGATTATGATCTTAACCGGGCCTGGAGAGAGGAACATATCAGCAGATTACGGATGAATGGGCGGTCGGTGCATTTTCATGAAGATTTTGAAATGCTTGATCTTCTGGATTTTTTTGACTCTTTATCTCCGGATGAATACACAACTAAAATATGTGCGGACCTTCATACAACCTCTTCGGATAATGGCAATTTCATTGTAGTTCCCGAATTATCTTCCTCACATCCGGTCATTCAGTCATTAAAACTACCGTTGATCATGGATTTGGAAAAACATATTAAAGGAACATTGCTTCATTATCTTGGCCAGAGGAATATTATGGGATTTGCCTTTGAAGGGGGACTGATAGGTAGTGAGATATCCGTGAAGCTACATATTGCAGGGATCTGGGAAACCCTGATCAGTTCCGGGGCTGTAAAAAAGGAAGAATTGCCTGAAGAGATACAGATGAACACCCTTCTGCAAACCTTCGCCACGGAATTACCGCATAAATTAAAGGTCAGACACCATTACTGGATCACTGAAGGAGATGATTTCCGGATGAAACCGGGTTATGTCAATTTTCAAAAAGTAAAAAAGGGAGAGGAGATAGCTGAGGATCGGAACGGGATCATAAAAGTGCCGATGGATGGTCTGATCTTTATGCCATTATACCAGCGGTCCGGGAATGATGGTTTTTTTATTGTACAGGAGATCGATCCGTTAAATTAAAATCAGCATCAGTAAACAGCTTCTTTACGAAACAAAAAATATGTAACCTTTGCTTATTATCCTATCTGCTTTTTGTTATTTTGGGATTTTAAGGATTGATGATCTTAACAAATGTCGCAGAAGCCCGAAGAGGTTATTAAAAAACTTAAAAACAATGAATACGCCACCATATATTTTTTATATGGGACGGAAAATTATTATATCGATCTGATTACCGGGCTGATTGAAAGGAATGCTTTGGGCGAGACTGAAAAAGGATTCAATCAGATTGTGATCTATGGGAAGGATATCACCGTATCCGAAATGATCAATCATGCCAGAAGATATCCCATGATGTCTGAAAGGCAGGTGGTCATTGTTAAAGAAGCCCAGAATATTTATGATTGGGACAAGGAAGAAAGTCAGGCCCTTTTGAATAATTATTTCATTACACCACAACCCTCTACTATCCTTGTAATTGCCTATAAAAATAAAAAACCAGATAAAAGAAAAACTGTTTTTAAAAGCATTGCCCGGCATGCGGTTGTTGTTGAATCAAATAAACCGTATGAAAGTCAATTACCGGACTGGATCGGGACCTATGTTAAGGATAAGGGGCATTCGGTCGATTTGAAAGCCACCTATATGCTGGTTGAATATGTCGGTAATGATCTGGAAAGGTTGGCTAATGAGATCGATAAGATACTCATCAATTACGCCGGCCCTGTGGAGATCACTTCCGGGATTGTCCAGAAATATGTTGGTATCAGCAAAGATTATAACTCGTTTGAGTTACAGAGGGCCCTCGCGGTCAGGGATATTGTTAAAGCTAACAGGATCGTCAACTATTTCAATGCCAATCCCAAAACCAATCCTGTTATCCCGGTTATTGCGCTTCTCTTTAGTTTCTTTTCAAAATTATTGATTGTTCATTCAACAAAAGACAAGAGTAAAAAATCCCTGGCATCTGAAACAGGCGTTCATCCTTTCTTCATCGACGACTACCTGATTGCATGCAGAAATTATCCCTTACCTAAAGCAATACAGAATATTCACTATATTCGTGAAGCCGATTTAAGAAGCAAAGGAGTGGGGGCAAATAGCATGAAAGAGGGAGAAATACTTAAAGAACTTGTCTATAAATTATTGCACTGAAGTATTTTGGCTTGATTTTGGTAATGGGCAGGATATGATTCAATATTCAAAAAGGAATTTCGTTAGCTTTGCAACTATGCTGTCAGGTGGGCTTATGGTGCGATATATATCTCTTTTTTATTTGTTTTTTCTGATCACGGCTTCTTTGCATGCGCAAAATACCTACCGTTTTGAAGTTGACAATGCTGTTTTTAATGAGGGGCTTCAGCTTATCAGTAAAAATAATTACGGTGCAGCCAGAATAACCTTTGAAAAGTATCTTTCCCTGACAGATCCCACATCCGAATTACTTCCTGAAGCCCGGTATTACCAGGCCTACTGTGCCATGCATTTGTTTCATAAGGATGCGGAGAGTCTGCTTAATGGATTTGTAAAGGATTATCCGGTGCATCCCAAGGCCATGATGGCTTATTTCGAACTTGGTAATTTCCATTACCGCAATGGGGAATACGGGAGAGCAATTGAGGCTTTTGAAAAAGTTAATCTTTCCAATCTTACAAAGGAAAAAGCCTATGAATTAAAATTTAAATTTGGCTATAGTTATTTTACGGAAAGAGCGTTTGATAATGCCCTTGTCCAGTTTTCTTTTTGTCTCAAACAAGCTAATACTTACCAGGGAGCTGCCGCCTATTATAGTGCTTTTATCGCTATTGAGGAAGCTTTATATGATGAGGCACTGGAACATATTGCAGTTGCCGAAAACTATGCATCCTATGAGCGGGTGACCCCTATCTTGAAAGCTAAAACATATTATGGGAAAAAAGATTTCAGAACACTGATATCCTATATTCAACCCCTGTTGGTTGCAGGTGCAGAGCTTTCAGAAAAGCCTCTCGTAGAACTTTTGCTGGCTGAAGCTTATTATTTCCAGGAAGACTACAGGAATGCTTACAGGTATTATGAAAACAGCTTATCTTCAATCAGGTCCACTCCTTCCGGTGAAAAGATGTTCCGTGCAGGCTTTGCTGCCTATGAGAGTGGGTTTTTCCCCGAAGCCGCTGATTATCTGAAGAAGGCTGCCCTGGAAGATGATGAAAACGGACAATTGGCCTCCTATTACCTCGGATTAACCTATATAAGACTGGATAATAAAAATTATGCCTTGACGGCATTTAGTAATGCTTCCAGGAAAAACTTTAATGAGGAGGTCGGGTACCAATCAAAATATTATCAGGGTAAGATTTATTTTGAATTGGGAAGGTACGACCAGGCTATTGAGTCATTGACAGCGTATAACCAGTCTTCCTATTCAGCCACTCATCAGGGGGAAGTAAATGAATTGGTCAGCGAGTCATTTATGAATACGGACGATGTCAATCAGGCTATCCAGTATATAGAATCTCTTTCAAGCAGATCCGAGAAAGTAAATCAGGTATACCAGCAGGTAACCTATAAAAAAGCTATCGCCCTTTTTAATTCCGGAAGTTATTATGAAGCCGTTCAAATGTTTGAGCGGTCACTGGAGAATCCAATTGTTAGGGACCTGGTCCTGAAATCATATTTCTGGACGGGGGAAGCGTATTCCATAGGCAAGAGATATAAAAATGCCATTGATGCCTATCAAGAGGTTTTGCGCAATAATCCCCCCCGTGGATCCGAGACCCTTGTTAAAACCTATTACGGATTGGGGTATGCATATTATAATACGGGTCAGTACAGTAATGCTTTGGGTAATTTTAAAGCGTATGTTGAAAGGGCACCGAAGGATAATCAGCAGTATTTTTATAACGATGCCTTATTGCGGCTGGCCGATTGCCATTATGCAACAAAAAATTATAACCAGGCGGTTTCTATCTATCAACGTGCCATCGATGCGGGTAATCCGGAGCCGGATTACTGCTTTTATCAGATTGGGCTGGTCAGCAGCATCCTGAACAACCGGGAACAGGCTGAGCGTAACCTGAACATGGTCCTCAGCCGCTTCCCTAATTCGGTATTTATTGATGACGCTCTTTTTCAGAAAGCAGAAATAGCCTTTGAAAATGGAGATTACAGGGAGGCAATTGATCGTTTTTCCCATCTTGTTGACCAACAACCGCAAAGTCCTTTTATACCTTATGTCCTGGTTGATCGTGCGATATCCCACGCCAACCTCAGGGATCATGAATCCAGCATTGCTGACTACAGACGCGTATTGGAGGAGTATCCACGGCATAATATAGCCAATAATGCCTTGTTGGGATTACAGGAATCATTAATGGCTGCCAACCGTTCCGATGAATTTTCCGGATTCCTCGAACAATATAAATCAGCCAATCCGGAAGACAAGGGGCTGACCGGTATTGAATTTGAATCAGCTAAGAATCTATATTTTAATCAGAAATATGAACAAGCCAAAGCAGCATTAAACCAATACCTTGCCAGCTATCCGGAGAGTCCGTATATCGATGATGTGTACTATTACCTTGGTGAAAGCCAGTACAGGACAGAAGATTATCCGGAAGCGATCCAAACCTTCCAACAGGTGTTGTCCAGGCCAACTTCCAAGTGGTATAACCGCGCATTGAGCCGGGTGGCGCTGTTGTACAATACTACGGATCAATATGATAAGGCCGTACCCCATTTCAGAAAACTGCAACAACTGGCCACTAACAGAAGGGAAGAATATGACGCATGGAATGGACTTATGGAAGCCTGTTACCATACCGGGAAATATGATTCTACTTTGTTTTTTGGGGATCAGATACTGGCAAAGGGGGCATTTTCAGCTAATGCGACAAACCGGGCGCAATTATTCATGGGTAAGGCTTATTATAAAAAAGAAGAACACAGCAATGCTATTGATTATTTTATCAACACAGTGAATACTGCTAAAGATATATACGGCGCTGAAGCCCAATATCTGATGGCTGAGATACTTCATTCACAGGGAGATTACGGTGAGTCTAATGAAGCCTTATATGATCTGAACGAGAATTTTGGGATGTATGAAGAATGGGTTGGGCAATCGTTCCTGCTTATTGCGGAAAATTTTGTAAAGATGGGGGAGTTGTTCCAGGCAAAGGCAACTTTGAATTCTCTTATTGAGAAATCACCGGTTGATCATATCGTTCGGGAGGCTGAAAAATTATTGAAAGAAGTCGAATCACAGGAAAAGGAGAAATCAATAGCTGATACAACAGGAATAAATTGATACCTTATGAGAATTTATTTAATTCCTTTATTTATTGTCTTGATAGTGTTGCAAACAGGTTACCTGGCCGGGCAGGATCAGACCTGGGAGAAGACCGCCGAGGGAGAAATTGAAGACGCCAGCTTTATCGTAGAAAAGGATCGCGAGATTGAGTTGCCGGCTCAAGCAAGGAAATTCAACAAAATACCTCCTTTGCCTGTTTCTGAAAATAACCTGAATATTCGGCCCTATACCTTTCATTCCATCAAACCGGAATATACACCGGTTGCTATAAAAAACCGGGCCCTGAAATCAAAGGATGAACCGCTGGAAAAATTATATGGTGGTTCAATGAATCTTGGATTCGGTAATTATATTACTCCCTACGCTGAACTTGATCTCTTTAATAAGCGTGAAGAACGTTATCTTCTGGGCTTTAATGCCCTGCATCTCTCATCCCGCACTGGTCCCGTTGACAAAGAAAGCTCCGGCAATGGGGTTTCAGAGGTTGCTTTCGACAGCCGGCTCTTCGGATCCCGCCTGGTATCCGGTGTTTCCGCCGCTTATGAAAGATCTTTTTATCATTTTTATGGCTATCCTGATGGTCTTCAGCCTGAGCAGGATTCTATACGAAGGACCTTTAATAATTTCCATATTAATGCTTTTCTTGGAAATGTTGATCAGTCCGATGATTTTGATTATAACCTGTCCGTTGGTTATCGATACTTTAATGACAATTTATTGTCAAGTGAATCGGATATATCCCTGAAGCTGGCTTCCAATATGTACCTGAGTGATGAGCTGAGTTTCGATTTAGATGGTGATCTGCTGTTCAGCACCTATTCTTACCTTGAATCGATAAACAGGAATTATATTAAAATATTTCCTCATGTCAATTATAACTATGGAGAATTTGATATAACGGCTGGTTTGAATTTTGTTTTTCAGAATGATACCGTTCCCGGCCGGTCTGATGTATTACTTTATCCGCTTGTTCAGGTCGATTATACCCTGAGTGATTATTTCAGCATGTTCCTGAAACTGGATGGTGATCTGGAGAAGATTACCCTGCCGGATATGATCAATGAAAATCCCTTTATAAACCCCGGCGCTGCCTTGACATACACAAATAAAAAATTCGGACTTCATTGGGGGCTGAATGGCAACATCATGAATTATGTAAATTTCACTGCCGGATTTTCCCTGTCTGAACTTACGGACCTTTATTTTTTCAGGAATGACAGTTTGGACATCTCCCGGTTTGAAATCTTCTATGAGCCCGAAAATACATCCAGAGCTAATATTTATGGAGAATTGGTGTACTCACGGATAAATGCTGTTCATTTATCAATAAGGGGTGATTATTTTAATTATTCAATGAATGAAAGGCAGGAAGCCTGGCATAAGCCGGCGTACAGGGTGAAAGCGGATTTAAATTATAACCTTTTCAATAAGATTATTTTTGGATCTGGCATATACATCCTTGGAGGGATAACCTATCTTGACTGGTCTTCTGATCAGGTTATGACACTGGATCCGGTTATTGATGTTAATATTGACTTAAACTATCGTTTTTCTGATCAGTTAGGTGCATTTTTGAACTTTAACAATATCCTTGGTAATAATTATCAGACATATTGGCGATATCCGGCCAGGAGTATTCAGGTTCTTGGTGGAGTATCATTGACTTTTTAAAGAAAATATAAGTTAAATATGGATGATTTTAAAAATTGTTGTGGATAATTTTAAAAAATAATATTATATTTTAAAGAATTTTTAACATTTTGTTAATTTAGAGTCAACATACTCACTAATTAAAAATAAAATGGAAGGAAAAGAATTACCCAACGAGGATGATAAAATGAATTCAGGCTCCAACAAGAATCATGAGGAATCTGATGATTTTGGTCTTCCCGACGCATCATTTGACAGTGAATCAGGCGAAAATAAAGAATCTGAAGAGGCCGCTGAAGAGTCCTCTGGCTTTGAATATACGGAAGGTTCATCGACGGAAGATGAACCTGATGAATATTCTGACACTTTATCTGAAGAGCCCACCGGTACCCATCAGTATTCCTCTGCCGGGCAAGATGATGGCGATGGAAAAACACCTGTTGGTCTGATTGTCACGTTAGGTCTTGTCGGCGTTATTATTGTTGGCGTGGCAATATATTGGTTTTTCTTCAGGACACCCAAGGAGCAGCCTGCTCAGGAACCTGTAGTGGAGGTTGTTGAAGAGCCCCCTGTACAGGAACCGGTCATTGAAGAACCGGAGCCTGTAGAAGAAGTCATGGAGGAAGAACCGACCACTCCTGCTGAAGGTAATTTCGAGACAATTAACACCAAAACCGGACGTTATTACGTCGTATTAAACAGTTTCTTTGATGAGGATATGGCCATCGATTACGCTAAAAACATGGCGAACCAAGGGGTCAGCACAATAATATTGGGTGCTGATGAAAGAACAGGTTTCAAGCGTGTTGCCCTTCAGGAAGATTTTGGCGGCTGGAGTGCTGCAGAAACCAGGTTGAATGAATTAAAAGGAATGTATGGAGAAGAAATTTGGGTTTTGAAATATTAGTATGGAATTATTGCAAATTACCACCACGCCAATAGATACGGTAGCCAGTGGTGGAGAAGAAACAGTAAGATTGATTGAATTATTACTGAAAGGGGGATTTATGATGATCCCCATTTTCTTATTATCTATTCTGGCGGTTTATATCTTCGTTGAAAGACTGATGACAATCAGAAAGGCTTCTCAAACACCGGATGGTTTTCTCGACAATATTAAGTCGGCGGTATTACGTGGAGATGTGAACGGGGCAAAATTATTATGTGCACAAAGCGATACCCCGATCGCCAGAATGATTGAAAAAGGGATAGCCAGGCTAGGCAGTCAGCTGAAAAATATTGAAGCCTCGATTGAGAACGTTGGTAAAATAGAAGTGTATAAGCTGGAAAAAAACCTGTCTTTTCTTGCCACTATATCTGGTGTTGCGCCGATGATAGGATTTCTCGGAACCGTTACGGGCATGATCCAGGCATTTATAGCCATTGCACAGGAGGAGGGAACTGTTAGTCCAAAATTGTTATCCTCCGGTATATATGAAGCTATGATAACGACTGCTTCCGGGCTTTTTGTTGGGATCATAGCCTATCTGGGATATAATTATCTGGTAACACGGGTACAAAAACTGGTTTACAGGATGGAGTATACATCCATCAATTTCCTGGACATATTACAGGAGCCAAAAGAATTATAGTATGAATTTGCAGTCAAAACATAAAGTCGAAACAGCCTTCAGTATGTCCTCCATGACGGATATTATTTTTCTTTTGCTGATTTTTTTTATGTTGACGGCATCGTTTGTAACCCCTTCCGGATTACCGGTTAATCTTCCTTCCACCCGCAGTTCTACAATAGTTATGCAAAAGGTGAGTGTAACGATCACAAACGATCTCCGTTATTATATAAATGATGAGAGGACGAACATCAGGCGTTTACCTGATGACCTTAAAGCCGCATTACGTGGACAGGAAGGTGTGGTGGTATTGCATGTGGACAAGGATGTGCCTACTGAACATCTGATCAGGGTCGCAGGCATAGCCACTTCTTTGCAAGCGAAGGTATCGGTAGCAACAAAACCAGCTGACTAGGATGTCACCGGAAGAGGGAAAAAAGAACCGCAGGATTGGATGGGCAGTATCCCTTGGGATACATGCCGTTTTGTTGTTATTTTTTTTTCTGTTCATGGCCTGGAGAGAACCGGATCCTCCGGTCCCTGAATATGGTATTGAGTTGAATTTCGGGCTTGAGGAGTATGGATCAGGCGAGTCACAGCCTGATGAGCCGGCAACAATACCTGATCAGACAGAGAGCGAAGTCACCCAGCCTGAAGAAACAGAAACCCTGGAAGAGGAATTGGCTCCTGAAACCCTTGAAGAAGAAGTTCTTCAGGAAGAGGTCGAGGAGGTTAGCGAAATACAGGATCTCGAATCCCCCGATGTAATTGAACCCCCCATTGCTACCGATGAGCCTTCCGAACCGGAGATGGATACTGAAGAGGCACCCTCCCGGGATAGGGCTGAAGAGCCTGAGGATTCTCCTGCCACTGAGCCGGTACAAGGGGTCAGTGATGATCTGCTGGAAGCAGAACGATCGGCCAGCCATGGTGACGACCAGGCGGTGACCGGCGATAAGGGTGATCCGGAAGGCAGCCTCGACTCCAGAGCATTATACGGTTCTCAGGGAGGAGGCGGAGGTCCGATGCTGGATCTTTCAGGTTGGATATGGGATTTTGAACCGGCACCAGACGACACCTCCAATGAAAATGGGAAAATTGTTTTTGAGATAAAGATCGACGACCGGGGCGAGATAATTTCTGTCCGGACACTGGAGAAAAGTGTAAGTCCCGAAGTTGAACGGATATACAGACAGGAGGTTGAGGCCCTCACCTTTAGTCCGGTCTCTTCCAATACCATACCAGCCCCCGTATCAACCGGTAAAATAACATTCATCATCAGATCCAGGTAATCTTATTCACAAAGAGTTATACTATGCGATATCAGGAGGCCATTAATTATCTTTATGAGAAGCTTCCTATGTTTCAACGGATCGGACCACCCGCTTTCAAAAAAGACCTTACTAATACATTAAAACTATGCGAACGGTTAGGTAACCCGCAACAAGCCTTTAAGGCTATCCATATAGCCGGCACTAATGGCAAGGGAAGTTCCTCGCATATGATTGCTGCCATTTTACAACAAGCGGGCCTTAAGGTTGGGCTGTATACTTCTCCTCACCTGAAAAGCTTCACAGAGCGGATCAAGATCAACGGGCTCGCAATCCCGGAGAAACATGTGGTTGAATTCGTTAAGAAATATATACCCCTGCTTGAAGAGATCAACCCCTCATTCTTTGAAGTTACCGTGGTTATGGCTTTCGAATATTTTGCAAGGGAGGCTGTCGATATCGCAGTATTTGAAGTGGGTCTAGGGGGCAGGCTCGATTCAACAAATGTCCTGATCCCCGAAATATCCCTTATCACTAATATATCTTACGACCATCAGGATATGCTGGGTGATACACTTGAAAAAATTGCCGGTGAGAAAGCCGGAATTATTAAAAAGGGCATTCCCGTTGTGATCGGATCCAGTCAGGAGGAGATTGTTCATGTTTTTCATGAAAAGGCCTATCAGCATGGCTCTTTGATCGATATAGCCACTGATTATTATGAAGTTGACGAACCATCATTTACAAACCGGCATCTGAGTTGCCGGATTAGGTCTATCCATAGTGGCACATCGCTGGTTTTGAAAATTGGCGCTTCCGGATTATACCAGCTTAAGAACCTTCCTGGAGTAATGCGGGTCATCGACATATTGATTGAAAAACGAATGCCGGTACTGTTGGATCATATCATTACCGGTTTGGAGAATTTTCAGGAAATCACCGGATTGAAAGGAAGGTGGCAGGTGCTTTCTGAAAATCCGCTTACGATAACTGATGTGGCTCATAATGAAGCCGGAATTAAAGAAATCCTTGAGCAGTTGTTGAGCATGCCGGTAAACCGGTATCATTTCGTTTTAGGTTTTGTAAAAGAGAAAGATATTCACAGTATTTTGCCGCTATTCCCTCAGACAGCCTCCTATTATTTCTGTCAGGCTGATGTGCCCCGTGCGATGGATGCCCGTATTTTAGCGTATGAAGCCGGGTTGTCCGGGTTGAAGGGAAGAATAATACCTGACGTCAATGAAGCTTTGCAGGAAGCCCGTAAACAATCGCATAAAAATGACATCATATTTATCGGAGGCAGTACTTTTGTGGTGTCCGAGATTGATACTTTATAATTCAGATGGGCAGAAGCAAACTGGATAAATTCAAAGATAACGAAAATAGCGATAATGTCATTCAGCCGGGGAAACCGGTTTTTGATATTATTAAAGGCAG
>CAZYDB010000133.1:0-11997 GCA_964645995.1 uncultured Roseivirgaceae bacterium | reverse complement strand
GAGATGGTATGCCATCCGCTGGATTTTATTGACCGGAGAACAGGCCGGTTATATTTCATGATCGACAGCATCCGCAACTATTCCGGTGAAATACTGGAGTTCTTCAAAGAAAAGCTTTCATTGACTGATGACAAATACAAGGAATATCAGGAGGCTGTGAGGATAACCCTGGACATGTCCTCCACCTTCAACTGAACGGTTTTACTGAATAATCAATAAATAAATCTCATAATCAGATAAACATAAATTTAAATAGCTGCTGATCCTTGCCTGATCAGCGGATGCCGATAAAACTTCATGCTCAACCCCAAACACTTAAAAATAAAATCAATGAAAAAACATACTCTTTTCCTGCTCCCTCTTTTCCTGATCTTATTGAATTTCTGTACGGAAAGGCCACGGGAAGCCTACATCACCAAAACCGCTTCGGAAGCGGGTTATACCTACGAGTTTGTGACCAATGATCCGATGAACACCAGGATCTATACCCTTGAAAACGGGCTTAAGGTCTATCTCAGCCGTTATACCGACGCACCCCGCATACAAGTGCTTATGCCGGTAAAGGCCGGCGGAAAATTTGACCCGGCGGAAAATACAGGCCTGGCTCATTACCTGGAACATATGATGTTCAAAGGGAACGATCAGTTCGGAACGATCGACTGGAAAACGGAGAAGGTACTGCTGGACAGCCTCGAAAACATGTTCAGCCATTATGCCACCCTTGAGGACGCTGACCAGCGAAAAGTCTATTATGCGATCATTGACGAGGTGTCGAACCAGGCTGCTTCCTATGCCATCCCTAATGAATTTGATAAAATGATCGCCCTTATCGGGGGTAAAGGCCTGAATGCCTATACCGCAGAGGACCGTACCGTCTATATGGTCGATATCCCATCCAATGAATTGGAAAGGTACCTGAAGATGGAGAGCATCCGCTTCAGCAAGATCGTCAACCGCTTATTCCATACGGAACTGGAAACGGTTTATGAGGAGAAGAACAGGTCCCTTGATAACGACTTCTGGAAAGCTTATGAAACCCTTTTTGCGAGCCTCTTCACTTACCATCCATACGGCACACAGACGGTAATAGGCACGATAGAACATCTTAAAAACCCTTCGATCACCGAGATTGTAAATTATTTCAATACCTATTATGTGCCCAATAATGTGGCCATATGCATGAGTGGCGACCTGGATTACAACGAAACTATTGCCATGATCGATCAGTATTTCAGCGACTGGCAGGCCCGTGAGATCGAGCCTGTACAATTCCGGGAAGAGCCTGCCATCAGCGAGCCTGTGGTAAAAGAAGTCTATGGGCCGGATGCGGAATTCCTGTATATGGGTTTCCGTTTTGCAGGCAGGGACAGCCGGGACTTTTTGATGATGCGCCTGGTTGATATGATCCTCAATAATTCCGAAGCAGGGCTGATAGACCTTAACCTGAAGCAACAGCAGCAGGTGCTGGATGCGGGTTGTTCACCTTACGGCATGAATGACTATTCTATCCATATTTTCAATGGACGGCCCAAAGACGGACAGAGCCTTGAAGAAGTAAAGGACCTCATCCTTGAACAGATCGAACTGGTTAAAAAGGGCGAATTCGAAGACTGGTTGCTTGAGGCTGTGATCAACGATTTCAAAAAATCGGAAATGCAGCAACTGGAAAATAATTATGCACGGTCGGGCAATATGGTCATGGCATTTACCAACGATATGACATGGGCCGGTTATGTCAGTGAGATCGACAAAATGGAGACGATCACCAGGGAGGAACTGATCGCCTTTGCCAATGAAAAATATGGAGATAACTATGCGGTTATTTATAAAAGGAATGGAGAGGATCCTAACAAACAGCGGGTAGAGAAACCGCAGATCACCAAGGTACCCCTGAACCGGGATGCGAAAAGTGATTTTCATGAATCTGTTGCTTCCATGCAGCCCGGTAAACTGGAACCTGTTTTTGTAGATTATGAGGAGGATATCAATAAGGCTATGGCGAAAAATGATATCCCGATACTGTCTAAAAAGAATGAGGAAAATGAATTGTTTAACCTCTACTACCTCCTCGATATCGGCAGGAATAATGATCCAAGGCTGGAGGTGGCCCTGGAATACCTCGAATACCTGGGTACGGAAACATATGCTCCCGAAGAACTTAAAAAGGAGTTTTATAAACTGGGTTGCAGCTATTCCGTCAACGCTTCACCCGAACGGATCTATGTCAGCCTTTCAGGACTCGATGAGAACATGGAACCGGCACTTACTCTCTTTGAGGAGCTGCTGAATGCACCTGTACCCGATCCTGAAGCGCTGGATAAACTGGTGGGCCGGATGTTAAAAACACGCATGGATAATATGAAAAACAAAAGCAATATCCTGTGGGGCGGATTATATAGCTATGCCAAATACGGGGAAAAATCCGCCTATACAAATGTATTGTCCAACGAAGCACTGGAAAGGCTGACTGCCGCCGAACTGACGGATATCATCAGGCAGATCACACAGATGGAACACCGCATTCTGTATTACGGTCCCAGAACAGCAGAACAACTGGCCGCCGTTATCAATGCCAGCCACAAGGTGGCTGGTGAACTCAACCCCTTGCCTGATCCCGTTGCGTTTGCCGAGCGATCGACGGAGGTGCCTGAGGTGTTCTGGGCTGACTATGATATGGTGCAAACGGAGTTTGTCATGCTTTCCAAAGGAAAGGTTTTTGATCCTGATATCGTCCCGGAAGTCCGCTTATTCAATGAATACTTTGGCGGCGGTATGAACTCGGTCGTATTCCAGGAGATCAGGGAGTCGCAGGGCCTGGCCTATTCGGCTTTTTCAAACTATTCGCTGGCTGATAAAAAAGATAAAGCCAATTACCTGTTCGCCTATGTGGGCACCCAGGCAGATAAACAGCCGGAAGCCATGAACGCCATGCTTAACCTGCTTAACAATATCCCTGAATCAGAGGAAGCCTTCTCAATTGCAAAAGAAGCAATTTTAAGTAAAATTGAAAGTGAAAGGATCACCAAGGCTTCCGTCCTGTGGAACTATGAAAGCGCTAAGGACCTGGGCCTTGACTACGACCTGAGAAAAGATGTATATAATCAAGTGAAAACCATGACCTTTGAAGATCTCAGATCTTTTCATGATAAGTATATAAAAGACAAACCCTATGTCACCATCCTGGTCGGTTCAAGAGAAAGTATCAATTTTGAAGACCTTCAAAAATATGGTAAAGTTAAAGAACTATCGCTTAGCGAAATTTTCGGGTATGAAGAAGTCCGCGAACTGACCGTGGATATGTAAAAACAGTTTTTTGGGAATTTTATTTGAAAAATAAAAAAAAATTATTATTCTTAACTTGCTGTTTTTAAGGATTTTATATTATAAAAATAACGGCATTAATAACGGCATTAATGCCGTTATTAAATTTTATGCTTTTGCATGGATTATTACTGGAATGTAATGTTATAAAAACCTGTAAAACAGCATGCTGATCGGCAACACGGTGGCAGGATCTTTTTCTTAAAACAATTTTCACTTATGCCTAGAAGAAGCCTCAATGAAAGGAATATCAGGAACCTGACCAAGGTCTCGAATGGACAAAGTTATGCCGTTACCATACCCATTGAATTCATTAAAAAACTGAAATGGCAGGCTCATCAGAAACTGGTAGTAACCCTGGTAAAGGACCGGATCATTATTAAAGACTGGGAAAAGTAGGGCGGTGTCAAATGCAGGTTTTCACCTGGAGAATTTATAGCCTGAAAAATTCATAAGGGTGAATGATCGGGGTTAACAGGCTGCCGGTCTTCAGTTAATCTTGCTGAAGGGTCTTGGGCGGTTGACCGGCCCTTGTTTGATTAACCAGGCCCGCAGCATGGCAGACCCGTCAAAAAAAGCGCCTCCCCGTTTCTGAAAAGGCGCTCGAGATATTTACTATTGTGTATGACCCTTATTGATAAAGCCCGTGAAAATTATTGTAGTTTTCAACACCCATGGATATCATGATTTTCCATTGGATATTGGGTGTCTCCCGGCTCAGGTTGTTTTCCCAGCCAACTCAATGGCCCGTATATATTCTTTCCGTCCATCTTTTACCCGCCCCGAATATGCCAGGTATTCTCCTTTGATCATCCGGTTATAAAACGTTTCCCTGATGGCTATTGATCTATTGATCCAGAGCAGAACTTCTTGGTATAAATGCGCCGTTCCACCAGGGTATGCGCTTTCCGGCCCGGACTACGCGCCCCTGAAACGGTATGGCCTGCTAATAATAGCCCTGTTACGATCTCATAGGATGAAAGAAATGCAGAAATTCAGTTGAGAACATTTATCTGTAATCAGGTCCAGCTTTAGCAAAAGATGTAATTATTCTTTATTTTACTGTATCAAAAACCAGTATTACTGCATACGGGCTTTTTCATTCTGTTTTGTGTTTTTTTAAATGATTTTCTTATAAAACTCTTCACTATCCATTCACTGGTCTTGTTCCTTCTCATGATCAACGGTCATGGCCCTGGATTATGATTTTACATTTCATCTGGTTATTTTAGCCGCTAAAGATCTTTTAAAAAGTCAATGTGATCAGAATGGGTCAGCAATCTAAGTACCGTAAAGGAAACACGGTTTCTTGTATGAATATTCAACGGCCGGGATCATGATACTGGTAAAACAAAACTATTAAAACGCATGATAAAAAGCTTATTTTTCGGTTACACAGAGATCAAAAATGAAAACGTAAATTTCGGGATGGTATTGCTGCGGATTTTTGGCGGGCTGGCCCTGGCCTTGGGTCACGGGATCAACAAACTCCCCCCTTCCGAAGGTTTTATCGAGGGTGTCGCCGACCTGGGTTTGCCCGCTGCCGGTTTCCATGCCTGGATGTCGGCCATCGCCGAATTCTTCGGAGGTCTCGTTCTGGCTCTGGGGCTGGCTACCCGGCCTGCTGCCTTGCTGATAGGGATCAACATGGGCGTAGCCGCCTTCCTGCAGCATGGCGGGGAGGGATTCGAAGCCAAGGAAAAGGCGCTGTTATTCTTTTTCATCGCACTCTTCTTCTTCGTCACCGGCGCCGGTAAATATTCGATTGATAAACTGATCAACAGGCGTTAATAGCGCGTGATCCGGGAAGTACGGGTATTGTATATCATTTATCACTGAGGCGTGCGATCTCAGTAGGATCTAGGGCCCGGTCGAAAACGGCCAACCCTCCGATCTGCCCCCTGAAGAGGTTCCCCATTCCTTCTTCCAACCGGACGGCAATGACGGTAAAATCGGAACCGTTATTGCCCATCCCATGAGGAAAATAAAAGGGGTTCTTGGATTGTACCAGCCCCCCCGGATAGCCTGGAAAGCCTTTGGTATGATCGATCAGTTCGGGCTCCCTGGAAATAAATCCACCATTCACAAAAGACCGGATCCACTCCCCGTCATAAGTAAAGGCGACACAGTACCACTTCCCCTTTTCCAGTTTCTGCGGACTGGCCGAATAATCAATTGAATAGGGAAATGGAGGTGTTGGGCCGCCTGACCATGAGATATGGCCGCAAACCTGGTCGGCCCCGTTATAATGAGGCAGGGAGATAAACAAGCCGTATTGCCTTTTCCCGCCCTCCTCATACTCATTCCACATACCCCCGACAAAACCGGTGCCGCCCACCCATTTCACCCAGGCGATCGCCGTCACTCCCTGCCCTTTGCCATGGATATTTAGTGCACCGGTTTTTTCATTGGTTATGTTCAGGTAAGCTCCCTCACCAAAAGAAGCGGAATAGCCGGAAAGAGGGCCCTCCGCGACCCTGGGCACCTCTCCTCCTTTTTCATGAAGGAGAAACCCCCCCAGACCCCGATTTTTTCGTGGGCTCCCGGCCAGTTCGCTGAAATCCCAGAAGGCAACAAGTCCATCAGTTTTCAGGATTTTTGGAATAAGTCTGTTGTGGTATTCCTGTTTCACAGACTTGCATCCACCTATTAACAGGATCAGAAACAGGGTCAGGTTCATGCTACTTTGATTACTGATTACTTTCATTCAGATCCAAAATTAATTTAATTCTTGGGATATTATGTAATGCTGAATGTGCCAATAAATACAAATTTTAGCTGGCCTGTATCGATCCTATCAGGACTTCCGGAACAGAACCGGAGTTCTCCGCAGAAGCTCCCATAGTAAGATCCCGCGATAACTAAAAAATGATAAATAAGCGAAACTTCCCTTCGTCCTTTCAGGACTACGGGGAGCGAAGGCGGAGAGAGAGGGATTCGAACCCTCGGTACCCTAATGGGTACAACGGTTTTCGAGACCGCCCCGTTCGACCGCTCCGGCATCTCTCCAGGTCATTAAACACCACAAATATCATTTGAAAAAATGAAAAAGCTAAATGTTTGTGTATTAAAACAGCAATCAACCCCCACCCGCTCATCTGATCGCATCGAATTTTTTTCCAAAAGCGTGCCTTTTGGTACGTTTTTTCATTCTTCACTCTTTATTTTTCAAGAAATCGTTTCCCTTTCCATTTTCCGGTTTCAGCAGGTAGAACAGGATTGTTTAAATAACGGCGATGATGAGGGCAATATGAAATTTATGTTGTTGCGAAGTGATATTTTATTCAATGAAATAGGAAAGTTAGCCCACCGGGAAGGCTCTTCAGGTCGTGGAGAGGTATCATGGGTTCTTTGATCCGGTAATACCATCTAATTTCGAAGCCACTCCCTGATAGATTTCATAGCCCCGCAGTACCGGTTTTAATCCTTCGGGGGATTCGAGCCTTAGGGATGGGAACTGTTCTACTTTTTCGTCTCTGGCATACTTAAAAAGATCCAGGGTAATCTTCTTAAAGGCCGGATCCTGGAATCGTTCCATAAATCCGTGTTTGTTGATACCGTGTTTTTCACAGATATCAAAATAAGTCCGCAGTCCGTTCAGGTCTTTCCCATCCCGGTAATGTGCTTCCTGGATATCATGTGCAATTTCAAACCTGAGGTCGGGACGAAAAGACCTGAATACTACCCAGGCAATGGAAGGCGGCGTGGAATCGCTAATAAACGCGCCTTTATCAATCAGCTTTTTATAATCATCCCCGAAACGGGTTTCCGTTGTATTTTCAAGGGCTGCTATCTTCTTTTTCAGGTATTCGGCTTTTTGGGCAACCGGACCAACCCTGTTCCCTGTCACCATCCCACCGGTTATCAGGTCAAGATCGATCGACTTACCATAATTATCTATTATCTTCCGGATCACCGGAGCAAAGCTATAGCAGGTGATGCACAGGGGATCAAAGAAATATATAATTCGTGGTTTTTTCACGTTTTAATCCAAAAGTTGTATCTTAAGAATGAATATAATATCCGCCGTTTTTTGCAAGATATAACAAAGATCCACTATTTTTTATGAAAATAAATAAACATTATCAATCATCGAGAAGAGAATTCCTGAAAAACTCCGCTAAAGGAAGCGCGTTATTTTTCCTGCATCAGGATATCGGAAAGGAAAGCCACAAAAAAGACGGCCCTATACCTCTTCCGGACAAGCTGACCAGCCTTCAAAACTATGTCAAACCCCTGGACCTCTCACCGGCATCATGGATATGGTTCCCGAGTGAGCGCACCCTTCCTAATACGGTATTTTTATTCCGTAAATCAATACTTATTAATAAGCCGGTAGCTTCCGCCAGGGGATGGATCCTTGGAGAAAGCCGGTACAGGTTCTATGTCAATGATGAATACCTGCAATTCGGGCCGGCGCCTTCCGACCCCCGTTTTTCAGAAGCCGATCTCATAGAGCTTTCAGAACACCTGGTCATGGGAGAAAATATCCTCGGTTCCGAAGTTCTTTTTTATGGTTATGGTGACGGCACCTGGCCGATCGGAAAACCCGGTTTTATTTTTAAATTGGAAATCAGTTATACGGATGGAACAAACAGTACCATTGTCAGTGACAATTCCTGGCTTTGCAAAACGGCCATCAGCTGGCCCCCGGGCCAGTTCAAGCGGTGGTACCTGCGAGCCTTCCAGGAAGATTTTGATGCCCGGCTGTATCCTTACCGGTGGGCAGGTCCTGAATTCGCTCCAGAACAGGACTGGACGCCCGCCATGGACCTTGGTAACCCGTCAAACCTGCCGGCTATCTGCTCCGATTATTCTGAGTATATGTATGAGATCCAGGGCCAGCGTGATGCGTGTGAATTACGGGAAAGGAGCATACCGCCCCTTCGGGAAACGGATGTCCGGGCCAGGCAGCTATCGGAATCGATGGTGATCCGGTGGCTGAAACCGGCAGAAGAATACTTCCAGATGGTGACACCCGGTGCTTATGAGATAACCGGCGGCCTGCAGGTAGAAAAACGTGATGACAGCCAATGGTCTTTCAACACCCATCCCGATTTTGCAGCGATCTTGACTTTTGAATTCGAAGAGCAGGTAGTTGGTTTCCCTTATTTCACTATTGAGGCGCCGGAAGGAACCATCATAGAGATGATGGTACAGGAAGGACATGCTATCAATACGGATACCCCTGTTATGAACAACCATTTCCACAGTTGGTCCAGGTTCACCTGCCGGGAGGGGACAAATGTTTTCAAAACTTTCGATTATGAAAGTCTCCGGTGGCTTCAATTGCATGTCCGCAATACTTCGGGAAGGATTATCCTGTCGCAGGTAGGAATAAAAAGAAGGCTCTATGACTGGCCCAACCAGCCGGTGATAAAGGTCTCTGACGACCGGATACAGAAGGTGATGGATGCTTCCCTTAACACCATCCACAATGCAGCACAGGAAACCATCGTGGATGGTATGGGACGGGAGCGTCAGCAATACAGCGGAGATGTAGGTCATCAGCTTCATGCCATCTTTTATGCCTTTGGTGAAACCCGCCTTCCGGCCAGGTACCTCAATACTTTCAGCCAGGGGCTTACCCACGACGGTTATTTCCTTGACAGCTGGCCTGCCTATGACCGGCTGGCCCGGCTGATGGAGCGGCAGCTCAACCTGACGCCATGGGGCCCTATCCTTGACCATAGTATCGGTTTTAATTTCGATTGTTACCATTATTATTTATATACTGGCGATCTTGCAGCCCTCAAAGAGGTTTATCCCCGGCTGCTTGTCTTCAGGAACTACCTGAAGCATATGGCTGACCCGGACACTAACCTTCTTCCCGTCGAAGACATCGGCGTTCCTTATGTCTGGATCGACAATGACGCCTACCGGCAGCAGAAACATAAACAATGTGCTTTTAACCTCTACGCTGCCGCCATGCTGAAAAATGGACTGGCTCCTCTCTGCAGAGCCCTGGACGACGATATCAATTACCAGGAGGCCCTTCAACTGGGTGAAAAGCTTCATAAAGCGGTCATAAAATATTTCTGGGACGATCGAAAACAGGAGCTGGTCATCAACAAACCCTGGCTGAATACCGAAAAGGAACCCAGGTACTGCGACCGGTCACTGGCTACGGCCGTAATGTATGACCTGATCCCTTCAAAAGGCATGAAGAAGGCGGTGGATATACTGGCCGCCAACCCGGAAGAAATGGGCTTGTCCTATCCCGCCAACGCAGGCTGGCGCTACTGGGCCCTTGCCAGGGGCGGACGCATGGATGTTGTGATCGGAGAGATCAGGGAAAAATGGGCATCACTGGATTCAGTGATCCTCAACAATACGCTCCAGGAAGCATGGTCGGTACAACCGGATTCCAGCGGACAGTGGAGCCACTGCCCCGTAGCTCCCTTGTATATGCTGTACATGGGGATCGCCGGGCTCAGTCCGCTTAAGCCGGCCTTCGAGGAAGTAATGATATGGCCGCAAATGGAGGACATCAACCAGATAGAACTGGTTGCCCGGACGGTGCAGGGAGAGATATTTTTTAAGTCGGCAGGAGAAAAGGGTAACAGGCAATTATCCATCCGCCTGCCCGTTGCCATGACCGGGCAACTCAAGCTGCATAAAAAAGAGAAAACAGCGCTGGAGAAACTACCCGGTGATGACAAGGATTTTTCCTGCTACCGTTTAACCGGAGGTAAGCAAATAAGTTTAACCCTGAAATACACCTGAATATCATGAAATTTCATTTTTTATCGAGCTGGTTCATAATCCTGATATTATTATTTTCCTGTACTGAGAAATATGCCGGCAAGGATAATATCCCGGAAATTCCTGGAAAAAAAATTGAATCTGACCCGGTAAAAAGGCTAGGCTTCCGACCCAATATCGTCTGGCTGGTCGCCGAAGATCTGAGCCCCATCCTTCCTCCTTTTGGTGATTCGACCGTACAAACCCCTAATCTTGACCGGCTGGCGGCAGAAGGCGTTCGCTACACCAATGTCTATTCACCTTCAGGGGTATGCGCACCCAGCCGGCTGGCCCTCACCACCGGTATGTACCCCTCCAGTATCGGCGGTCATAATATGCGGGTCCAATATGTTCAATCCCATATGGAAGAACTTGGTCTTATCCTTTATGAGGTAGTCCCTCCACCGGAAGTGAAGATGATGAGCCAGGTACTCAGGGAGCATGGTTATTACTGCACCAATAACGACAAGACGGATTATCAGTTCAAGCCTCCGGTAACTGCATGGGACGAATCCAGCCTGACCGCACACTGGCGCCACCGCCCTTCCGCTAAACCATTCTTTTCTGTCTTTAATTTCGGGATCACCCATGAAGGTCATGTATCAGGTGCTTACCGCAAACAATTAATGCGTTATCATTCCCCTGATTTTCCGGATTTAAAGGATATACCGCCAAGAAGTGAAAAGATCCCGGAGGAAGAATGGACCCTGAACATTCCTGCAGATCAGGCGGTCCCGCCCCCCCCCTATCTGCCGGCGACCCCGCGGTCGCTGAAAGATATCAGGAGAGTGTATTCCAATATCGTTGAGTTGGATCGCCAGATCGGAGTCATCATCAGTCAACTTGAAGAAGACAATTTGCTTGACAGTACGATCGTGGTCTTTTATTCGGATCATGGAGGCCCCCTGCCCCGCCAAAAACGCCTGATCTATGATTCCGGCATCAAAGTGCCTATGATCATCAGGTATCCGGGACAGGCAGGCAAGGGTCTTTATGATGATCAGTTGATCAGTTTCATTGATTTTGCCCCAACCACCTTCTCCTTTGCGGGGATACACATTCCTGAGTATATTCAGGGACAGGCTTTTGCCGGTAAGTATAAACCTGTAGGTGAGCGGGATTATATTCATGCGGCGGCAGACAGGCTGGATGCCCAGGTAGACATGGTCAGGGCCGTCAGAGACAAACGCTTTAAATACCTGAGGAACTTCAATACCGACCAGCCCTATTACCTGCCCGTTAAGTTCAGAGAACGGATGCCCATCATGCAGGAATTGCTCCGGCTGAACCAAAAAGACAGTCTCGATGAATACCAGTCGCAATGGTTCAGGGAAATCAAACCGGAGGAAGAGTTGTTCGACACCTGGAACGACCCGTATGAATTACATAATCTCGCTGATGACCCCGATCACACCGGCAAATTGGTAGAGCTACGCCTCGAATGCAGCCGGTGGATGGAAGCAATCAATGATATGGGTAAAATCCCCGAAGCTGAGATCCTTGAAATGTTCTGGCCTGAAAGGAAACAGCCGGTCACAGAACCTCCCGAATACGAAATAAGAAAGGGAGAAATCATCCTCACGTCTCCTACACCGGGAGCTTCTATCGGTTACCAGGTGCTGGAAGGCACGGGGAAGCCCGGGGAAATATGGCAGGTCTATACAGAACCTCTGCCTGTCCGGGAAGATATAACCGTGGTAGCCATTGCCCACCGCCACGGATATGCCCGGAGTGAGCCGCTCAAATTCAGTATTAAATAATACCATAATGAAGAAGAACAGCCTGTTTTTTTTATTAACATTTTCCTTTTCAATAACCCTTTATGCACAATCGATCACTCCTTTTTATGATTACTGGAAGTACTATGCAAACCATGAGAACGTACTCTACGAGCGGCTGTCGGGCCTTGCTTTCCATCAACTGGAAGAAAGA
>CAZYDB010000132.1:0-12073 GCA_964645995.1 uncultured Roseivirgaceae bacterium | reverse complement strand
TTATACGACATAATTTTAAGATATATATAGTTGATATTCAATGAAATACATCACCAGATCAACCCCGATGAGCATCCCGATAAAATCGGGGCGCTTCATCGGCCCCTCAGGATGAAAAATTCGTAAATTTTTTAGGTTAGATCAGTTGAACTCTTACAATAGAAAATTTCTACCGGAATAAAGACTGAATACCGGATCGTGAATCATTTCAATAGAATTTATAATCAGTTGTGAAAAAATTTGTTTATTTATTTTTATTTATGTTTACTTTCGTTTATTTTCATATCCATAAATTTATTAACATTCATGCTGGCTAATCAACGGAGAGGAAATATTCTTGATCTTTTACAGGAAGATGGTTCAGCCAAGGTCAACGACCTGGCCAGGATCTTCAAAGTATCGGAAGTGACCATCCGCCAGGACCTTGAGAAACTTGAACAGGAAGGATTGATCATGCGGGAGCACGGCGGTGCTTTCCTGAAGAGTGTGGAGGATCAGGTGAGAAATTTCTCACTGATGAACAAGGACAACATGAATAAAAAATCCCTGATAGGAAGGAAGGCTGTGGAATTGATCGATAACGGGGATACCATCATCCTGGATTCCGGGTCGACAACCACCGAGATAGCTCGTAATCTCAAGAACAAAAGGAACCTGACAGTGATCACCAATGCATTGAACATAGCCATGATATTAGGTGCGGATCCCGGGATTGAGTTGATCATGACCGGAGGGGAATTCAAACCGCCCACCCTTTCGCTAACCGGCCAGAAAGCCGCCGAGTTTTTTAATGATGTGCATGTTGATAAATTGTTTTTAGCCACGGCCGGGATATCACTCCGAGCCGGTCTGACTTATCCCAGCCTGAGTGATATCGTGGTAAAAAGGGCAATGATCGAGGTGGCAGAGATCGTTTACCTGGTGGCGGATTCGACCAAGATCGGGAAAGGGGCATTGGCAAGCCTGGGCGCCCTCTCATTGATAGATTTTATCATTACGGATTCAGATATTGACAATAGTCATCTGCAATTATTCCGTGATCATGATATTGAATTGATTATTGCTGATTAATTTTTTACTTTTTAACTGAACAAAAAATGATACTGGTCGAGAATTATCCCCTTGCTATTTTTTTCTTTGTCCTGACGATGATCTGCTGGGGCTCATGGGCTAATATGCAGAAAGTAGCTGAAAAAAACTGGCGTTTTGAACTTTTTTATTGGGATCTTGTGATCGGTTTACTGGTTTTTGCAACCCTGGCGGCTTTCACACTGGGGAGTTTCGGCAGTGCCGGAAGACCTTTCCTTACAGACCTGCAACAGGCTAACTCAGAAAGCATCATCTTCGCTGTGCTTGGAGGGGTGGTATGGAACCTTGGCAATATCCTTCTCGTGGCGGCTATAGCGGTCGCCGGGATGTCGGTTGGTTTTCCCATTGGCGGAGGTATTGCCTGGATATTAGGTATCGCAGTTAATTATATATTGGTTGTACTCGATCCGGTTAAATCCTACCGGGGCAATAATCTGCTTCTATGGTCTGGGGTGCTGGTGATCATTATCGCCATTTACCTAAGTATGCTTTCCTACAGGCGTCTGGCATCGAAAACGGAAAAGCCAACGCTAAAAGGGATCATTTTATCTGTTTTTGCCGGTCTTCTGATCGCTTTTTTTTATGGATTTGTCGTAAAATCTCTGGATAATGATTTTGTGGCAGGCGGAACCGGAAACCTCACACCCTTTACTGGCGTGTTCTTTTTTTCCGTTGGTGTTTTCGTCAGCACCCTGGTCTTCAACCCGGTCTTTATGAAATATCCTGTCCAGGGCACGCCTGTGAATATGGCTTTTTACTGGAAAGGTAATTTTAAAACACATATGTCCGGTGTGATCGGCGGTTTTATCTGGATGCTAGGAATGGTGATGAGTTTCATGGCTGCGGGGGCCGCTAATCCTGCCATTAGCTATGCCTTGAGTAATGCGGCGCCTGTCGTGGCAATCCTTTGGGGTGTGCTGGTATGGAAAGAATTTAAGGGAGCCCCTAAAGGAACAAATACGCTGTTGGTAGCCATGTTTATTCTTTATATTATCGGATTGGTATTAATAACGGCGTCTAATTGATGGTAGCCAAGACAGGTTTTCGAGTGGTTGATTGGTGTTTGTAAATGGATAATAATCTTTTGATAAGGATCTTTAACTGATTCACCCTGATTAAAACATATTTTTTAACATAATAAACTCAATTGAATAATGAAAAAGGAATCTATTGGAGTCATTTTTGGTAACCGTGATTTTTTCCCCGATCACCTGGTAACTGAAGCACGGAAAGAGGTGCAAAAGCTTATGAAGGAATTACATATTGATGGCATTATGCTTGCTGAAGACGAAACCAAACTTGGTGGTGTGGAGACCTTCCGGGAAGCCAGGGTCTGTGCTGATCTTTTCCGGAAAAACAGGGACATTATTCGCGGTATTCTTGTGATCCTGCCTAATTTCGGGGATGAGAAGGGTGTTGCCGATACTCTTAAGCTGGCTGATTTGAATGTGCCGGTACTTATTCAGGGATATCCAGATGAGCCGGATAAACTGGACCCCGCCCGAAGAAGAGATTCCTGGTGTGGAAAGATATCGGTTACTAATAATCTCTATCAATATGGCATAAAATTTTCCCTTACCGGAAAACATGTGGTTCATCCGTCAGATCCTGAATTCGCCGGGGATATTAAAAAATTTATGGCCGTCTGCCGGGTGGTTCACGGCTTGAAGAAAGTACGTATCGGGGCTGTGGGAGCCCGTCCGGGTGCGTTTAATACGGTTCGATACAGTGAAAAGATCCTGCAGCGCAATGGTATTACCGTTACAACGGTCGATCTTTCTGAAATACTGAGTAATGCCGATAAGTTGGTAAAGGATGATCAGGTTGTAAAAGAACATCTTGAAAAGATCAAAGCCTATGCATCAACAGGCAAAACTCCGGACGACCGGTTGGTTCGGATTGCCAAACTGGATGTTGTGCTCCGGGAGTTCATGGAAGAAAATGCATTGGATGCTACAGCCATACAATGCTGGACCTCCCTCCAGCAAAATTATGGTTGCAATGTATGCACGAGTATGAGTATGATGAGTGAACATATGATGCCCAGTGCCTGTGAAGTTGATGTTACCGGTACACTGACTATGTATGCTATGCAACTGGCTTCCGGTTCGCCAAGTGCTCTGGTCGATTGGAATAATAATTACGCCGATGATGAGGAAAAATGTGTGCTTTTCCATTGCGGCAACTGGGCAAAATCGTTTCTTCCCGAAATAGAGATCAGCAATGCACCTATTCTTGGAACCACTGTTGGTGTTGACAATACTTATGGAGCCTTGGATGGCAGGGCGCCGGCTTCTGCTTTGACCTTTGGCAGGATCAGTACAGATGATGCTGCCGGGAAAATGAAGGCGTATGTAGGTGAGGGGGTCCTTACCGATGATGAGCTGAATACGTTTGGCAACAGGGCGGTTGCGCAGATCCGTGATCTGCAGGGGCTGATGCAATATGTTTGCAGGAATGGGTTTGAACATCATGTGGTGATGAATGCTTCGAATACGTCAGACATACTAAAGGAAGCGTTTACCAACTATCTTGGCTGGGAAGTCTATCATCATAAATAGGTCTGGGTTGTTAAAATTATTCATATAGTGATGACTATTTCAGAAAAAGAGCTGGCGGTAAAATCAGTGGAATACAGGAAAAAACTGCTTAAATATATCAAAATGGCTAATGCCGGGCATACCGGCGGCAGCCTATCATGTGTGGATATAATCAATGTACTTTACAACAGGATACTTCGTGTTAGTCCGGACAGTATTCAGGATCCGGATCGCGACCGCTATATTCAAAGCAAGGGTCATTCTGTTGAAGCCCTTTATGTGGTCCTGGCTGATAAAGGGTTTTTTCCGGAATCAGACCTGGAAACCTTATGCCGGTACGGATCCCATTATGTAGGTCATCCCACAAGGAAAGTAAAGGGCATTGAACACAATACCGGGGCGCTGGGCCACGGTTTGCCGGCCAGTGTCGGGATAGCCCTGGCTGGTAAGATAGACAAGAGGCCCTACCGGGTTTTCACCCTCCTGGGAGACGGGGAGTTAACGGAAGGCTCCAACTGGGAGGCTGCCCTTGCTGCTTCCCATTATGGATTGGATAACCTGATGGCTATAATCGATTGTAACCGGTTGCAGATCACAGACTTTACCACCAGGCTGTGTGAGACGGATCCACTGGACGATAAATTCAGGGCATTTGGCTGGTACGTGGAAGAGATCGATGGACATGACCTGGAGCAGATGACCAATAGGCTTGGAGAGATCCCGGCAGAAACCGGCAAACCAGCCTGCTTAATTGCACATACTGTGAAAGGGAAGGGGATAAGTTACATGGAAAACGAAAAAAAATGGCACCATGGTATTCCGGATGATCAGCAGTTCGGGATAGCCATGGCCGATCTCGAAGAAGCCATGGCAAGGTTGAATCCCGGGAATGTTTAAGACGATATAATTTGGAATTCACAGAAAAAACTACGTATAAGCCCAACCTGGAAGTGTTTTCAAATATCCTCCAGGCCCTGGCATCTGAGGATCCTGATATCCTCGTGGTCACTTCCGATTCACGCGGGTCGGGTAAACTGGTTCCTTTCGCGGAAAGATTCCCCGGTCAGATCATCGAAACCGGTATAGCGGAACAGAATATGGTGGGCATTGCTGCCGGATTAGCTTCGGCAGGGAAGAAGGTATTTGCTGTATCTCCGGCATGTTTTCTTTCCGCTCGATCGCTGGAGCAGATCAAAAACGATGTCGCCTACTCCGATCACCCTGTTAAACTGATCGGTATCAGCGCAGGAGTCAGCTATGGTCCCCTGGGGTCCACCCATCACAGCCTTCATGATTTTGCGGTCCTCCGTGCTATCCATAATATGATCGTTTGCGCCCCTGCCGATAATTATGAGACCGAACTGGCCATTCGAAGTGCTGCTGAAACTTATGTTCCTTTATATATCCGGTTGGGAAAAAAGCCCATGCCATTTGTACACCGGAAACAAGATGATTTTATATTTGGCAAGGGAATGACGATCAGAAAAGGAAATGACCTGGCCATAATTGCAACGGGAGAGTGTGTTTATCCTGCCCTGACGGCAGCCACAAAACTACAGGAAGAAGGAATTGATTGTACCGTGGTCAGCATGCATACTGTCAAGCCATTGGATGAAAACTTATTGCTGAATCTGGCAGGGAATGTAGGCGGTATCATAACGGTAGAGGAGCATAGCCTTTTTGGGGGACTGGGAGAGGCCTGTGCATCCATCCTGATGGAAAATAACGCATTTATCCCCTTTAAACGAATGGCTGTCCCGGATGAGTATACCATTACAGGCGCACAGGCGGAGATTTTTGAACATTATGGATTGACAAGCCAGGGCATTGCCAATGAAGCTATCAGATTATTAAACAAAACATCTAACACATGAAATCATTAAAAATACTTTTTTTACTTTTTCCAGCCATCCTTCTCGGCATTTTAAAAGCGGAAGGCCAGGAAGGACAGAAACCCAGGATGCTGGTACTGACGGATATTGAAAATGAGCCTGATGATGCTGAATCGCTTGTTCGTTTTCTTTTGTATTCCAATATGTTCGATGTGGAAGGGCTGGTCGCTACGACCTCCTGCTGGCAGCGCGATGAGATCGCCGACTGGCGTATCCATGAGATAATAGATGCCTATGGCAAGGTACGCGATAATCTTGAAGCACATGAAAAGGGATATCCGGAGCATGCTTATCTGAAGACAATTATTAAAAGAGGCTATCCTGATTTCGGAATGAATGCGGTAGGCACAGGAAAAAATTCTGAAGGGTCGGAATGGATCATAGAAGTAGTGGACCGTGAAGATCCCCGGCCGGTATGGATACCCATTTGGGGAGGCGCCAATTGCCTGGCACAGGCTCTCTGGTACGTGAAGATGACCCGTTCTCCAATTGAGCTGGAAAAATTCGTCTCAAAGATCAGGGTTTATACCATATCCGACCAGGATAATTCCGGACCATGGATGCGAAATACATTTCCTGAACTGTTTTATATCTGCAGCCCGGGATATCATGAGAATGGGGGTAATTCCTATTTCTATGCCACCTGGACCGGGATATCCGGTGAAAGACATTATCATTTTCCTTCCGGAGCCGATACCTATACCATAGATAATCAATGGGTTGATGAAAACATTCAGAATCATGGACCACTTGGTGCCCAATATCCTGATGTGGCCTACATCATGGAAGGAGATACCCCTTCCTTCCTGTACCTGATCAACAATGGGCTGGGTGACCCCAATCACCCTGATTGGGGTTCCTGGGGTGGCAGGTATGAGTTTTACAGGCCACATACCAAAAAATTCTTCCATGAACCAGAAAAACGCGCATTCTGGACCAATGCCGATGATTGGGTGGAGGGAGAAGACGGTACGATCTATATCAATGAGCAGGCTACCGTCTGGCGATGGCGTGAAGCTTTCCAAAATGACTTTGCGGCCCGAATGGACTGGACGATCAAGGATTACAGGCAGGCCAACCATCCGCCGGTTGCAAGGCTGAATGGAGAGCGCCATATCAGTACCCTCGAAGGCAGTAACGTTCAGCTTAGCGCCGAGGGATCATCCGACCCTGACGGGGACATGTTATCCTATACATGGTTTCAATATAGTGAACCCGGCACTTATGTGGGTGCGGTTGAATTGTCCGGCAGCGATAAGATAGCAGTATCCTTTACGGCCCCTGATGTTGAACAGCCGGAAACTATTCATATTATCCTTGAAGTAACTGATGATGGAAAGCCGGCTCTAACCAGGTACCGGCGTGTGGTCGTTACTGTTTTACCCGGAATAAAATAGTTGGTGTGATGTTAAAAAATCTGATTTTAGCCATAGACCAGGGTACCAGCAGCACCAAATCATTGATCTTCACTCCCGAAGGAGAGGTGCTGTCCCGTGGATCGGTTTCCCTGCGGTCCTATTATCCGCAGCCGGGTTTTGTAGAACAGGACCCCGATGAAATTTACAGGAATGTGCTTGAGTCGGTCGACCTTTGCCTTAAAGATTTCCGTTCCCGGGGTGGCGATGTTGCTTTGATCAGAACCTGCGGTATATCAAATCAACGGGAGACGATGGTACTTTGGGATGAGCAGGGAGCACCGCTTCATAAGGCAGTGGTATGGCAGTGTAAACGATCGGTAAATATCTGTGAAAGATTAAAAACAGAAGGGATTGAACCTGAATTACACAGGAAGACAGGCCTTATCGTCGACCCCTATTTTTCGGGTACGAAAGTGATGTGGTTGAATGAAAATGACCATGCAATTAAAAAAGCCATACATTCGGGGAAAGCATTTTTTGGAACTATTGATACCTGGCTTTTATACAAGCTTACCAAGGGAAGGGAATTCCGGACTGATTATACCAATGCTTCCAGGACCCTGTTTTTCGGCTTAGGTAAACTGGAATGGGATCCGGAGCTTCTCCGGGAATTTGGTCTGGATCAATTGAACCTGCCGCAGCCCTGTTCTTCTTCTTCTTACTTCGGTGATACGGATTTTGAGGGATTGCTGGATCAGGTGATACCTATTACAGGAATGATCGGTGATTCCCATGCTGCCGCCTTTGGAGAAGGCTGTTATCAGCCGGGAACAGCCAAAGCGACACTAGGCACAGGGTCGTCGATCTTATGGAATACCGGTAGTGAACCGGTTTTCTCTAATGTAGGAATGATGTCTACCATCTGCTGGAGTACGCAGGACAGGGTGGATTATGCCCTGGAAGGAATTATCGTGACCTGTGGGGCAACGATAGAATGGTTGAAAGATAAGCTTGGCCTTTTTGCCGATAGCATGGAAACGGAAAAGATAGCCTTGAGTCTTAAAGATAACCAGGGAGTTTACCTTGTTCCTGCTTTCAGTGGTCTGGGAGCGCCTCACTGGAAAATGGGGGCAAGGGCTATGATCACCGGGCTGACCTTCGGATCAACAAAGGACCACATTATAAGGGCTGCGCTGGAATCAGTGCCCTATCAGATAAAAGATGTTATCGCGGCTATGGAAAAGGAAAGCAGGATTAAGCTGAAGGAGTTGAAGGTGGATGGCGGAATCAGCGCCAACCGTTTTGTGGTTCAGTTCCTTTCCGATCTGCTGGATACCCGTATCGTAAATATCGGGATGACGGATGTTTCGGCGCTGGGCGCTGCCCTGATCGCAGGCATTGGGGCCGGTATGATTCCCTCGGTAGCGGATATTAAGCTGAAAAAAGCCGATGAACTAGTATACATGCCGGATTCCAGGCGTGAAATGGCCCTGAAGGGATACCAGGGCTGGAAGGAAGCGGTAAAAAGACTCTGAACTTTATCATGTAAGAATTATTTGTTGGTTGATCTCCCCACCACCCGAAGTCCCTCTGTACGAGGTCTTCCATAAGAATACGCCGTGAAACTATAAAAAAAACGATAAATGAAAAACGTTGTGTGATGTGCGGATCAAGAATACCGTGTATTGTATATTGTTTTATTTTCCAACATCCGGTTTCCTGCCTGGATCGGGAAACACCAAGTGGCTTAATTTCAAACCCATTTTCAATCTGCCTGGATCTTCCCTGCTCTTCAGGCATAAACCGGAAAAATTTGATATTTTATGGTAAAACAAGATTTTTACACTATACTTTTTTTATTTTTTGAATATAAAACCCTAAAACCATGAATGCATTGGGACAATCATATAGAGTGGTTCAACTTTGGATCATCTCTTTAATAATTACCCTGTTAATTAGTTCCTGTAACGAGCAAGGGGAGTCCGGGGAATTAGTAAATCATTACGATATCGCAGCCTACATCTGGCCATCTTGTCATCATGATGAACGGTTCGGCGACATGTTGTGGCCGGAGGGCACAGGGGAGTGGGAGGTAATAAAAAAGGGCAATCCCCGCTTCGAGGGTCATTATCAGCCAAAAGTTCCCCTATGGGGGTATGAAATGGATGACGATCCTGCGGTGATGAACAAATGGATAGATGCCGCTACGGATCATGGTGTGAACGTATTCATTTTTGACTGGTATTGGTTCGATGAAGGGCCTTTCCTGGAAAGCAGCCTGAACAATGGTTTTCTTAAGGCTTCAAACCGTGACAAGATGTACTTCTATCTTATGTGGGCCAACCATGATGTAAAAAGGAATTACTGGAATGTTCATCGGTTTGAGGATGATGAAGCACAACTCTGGGATGGTGCCATGGACAGGGAAAATTTTGATCGTGTGGTTGACCGGGTCATCAACCGGTATTTCAAACAACCGAATTACTATACTATTGATGGAAAGCCTGTATTTTCCATCTTCAGCCTGCAAAATCTTATCGAAGGTCTTGGCGGGATTGAACCGGCCCGGGCTGCACTGGATCATTTCAGGGAAGCAGCAATAAAAGCCGGATTTCCGGGACTTCATCTGCAGATGATCTTATTTGGAGGACCCTCACAGGATTGGATTGATAGAATCGAGGCGCTGGATTTCGACAGCGTGACTAAATACAACTGGGGCTGGTCCGGAGAGCAGGACTATGTAAAATGGGGGACACAGTCTGTGGAACAGCGGGCAGCCTGGGATGATAAGCTGTCGATCCCCTATTTCCCCAATGTCTCGGTAGGCTGGGATGATACACCCCGTTTCCCTGTCAAGGATGCCGATGATATTGTCAGATTCAACAAAACCGTGGCCGGATTTGGCGCCTTTCTGCGAAAAGCAACAAGTTATTGTGATGCCCGTCCGGAACAGCCTCCGCTGATCACTGTTTTCTCATGGAACGAATGGGTGGAAGGAGGATACTTGCTGCCGGATATGAAATACGGGTTTGAGTACCTTAAAGAAGTGAAGAAGGTGGTCAGGGGGATGTGAAGTGTTAATAATCAAATGTAAAATATCAAATTTGCCATAAGATCTGGAGACTCTCGTGCCATCTGGGCACGGAGCATGCCTTTGGCATAAAATGGAAAAATGGATTGGATGGTGGTGGATGGAGGATGGAGGATGGAAGTTGGGAGACTTTTTTTTAATTCATAATTAATAATTCATAATTCCCGGTATGCTCACGCTCACACTGTTATGACGGAAGACCGGAGCCGGAAGACCAGAGACTGAAGACCAGCAGGAATCAGTGTTGAGTTTGAGTTTGTCATGTGAACTTTCATTTCCACTCTCCATACTCACCCCCACACTGCTCAAGGCAGTGTGTCTTTCCACTGGATATAGGCCTGTTCGAGGTTTTGCAGCTTTTCCGGATATTCTTCTGCCAGGTTGTTTAATTCGGTGCGGTCTTCAGCCATATGATAGAGTTCCCATGGATCTTCATTCAGCCGTACAATCTTCCAATCACCCTGACGAAACATCCTGAAGCGTTCTCCAAATCCCGAAACAAAATATTCCGGTGTTTTCCTTTTTTCACCACGGAAGAGGGGAACAAGAGATTGGCCATGAAGCGAGATGGTTGGTTCTCCATGAATCTCGACAGGATAAGGGGTGCCGGTAATCTCCAGCAAAGTAGGCACGATATCCACGATATGACCGGGCTGGTGGGTGATTACGTTCTGGTTCGGAATCCCATCCGGCCAGGAAACGATCAGATGGGTATTGGCGCCGCCTTCATGTCCGTATTGCTTGAAATAGCGGAAAGGTGTATTACCCAGGTTGGCCCAGGCTGCGCAAAGGGTGCGGTATCCTTCCGCCGGTCCGGGTGGATAATCGAAATCCCTGTTACTGTCATAGGGACAGGAACCGTTATCCGAAAGGTACATGATCAGGGTATTATCGTGAACGCCCTTCTCTTCAAGGTAATCCACAAGTCGGCCGATATTGATATCCAGCCGGTGAACCATCGCGGCAAAGACCGCCATCTCAAGGTCGAGGTCATCCTTTTCCTTGGCAGTGAGGGTGTTCCAGGGTCGATATAAGGGGATCATTTCCCTGATCTCTTTATCTCCAGGGGGATGACCCCTGAATTTGTTGATATTCCCTTCGGGCGGACTCAGTATAAACTTCTCATCCAGGATGCCCATATCGATCATCCTTTCGTACCGCCGCTGCCGTAGGGTATCCCAGCCCACCAGGTATTTTCCCAGGAATTTATCAATATCTTCCGGTCTCGCCTGCAGCGGATAATGCGCCGAGTTATAGGGCATGTACAGAAAAAATGGCATGTCCTTTATTAAAGCGGAATCCAGGAACCGGAGCGCATAATCGGTGAGTACGTCTGTTTTGTAGAATGGCTCGATCTCGTTTTCGAGTTCCTGAACGGGTAATTCCCGGTCATTCAAGCGGAAGGGATGGACCATTTTCCCGGATGGCGGGATAAAGAATTCACTGATCACATCAAATACCAGGGTATGATCGAAATGGTTCTCTGAGTAGGCATGGTCAGGCACCCATTGCTGAAAGTGTTCCTTTCCGCACATAATGGTGGTATAACCGGCCCGGTTCATATGCGATGCCATGGTAATGGCCCTTTGATCGCCCTGGTAAAGGCCGGTCAGCATCACCGATCGGGTGGGCTCACACTTGGCCATGTTATAGAACTGTGTAAACCGGATGCCCTCTGAGGCCAGCCGGTCCAGGTTGGGTGTGGCTATCTCGCTTCCGTAACATCCCAGGTCCGAAAATCCGATATCATCGCCCAGGATCAGTACGATATTGGGAAGTTTATCCTCTTTTCCCTGTTGGCAGGAAAAAATTGAAAAACCGAAGATCAATAAGCATAATGATCGTATAATGAGGCTCTTTTTAGAAAAATCCATATTTCTGTTCATAAGACAAATTTTTATACTGACAGAAGTCAGCCATATGGGATATATAATAAACGAAAAACGAAAAACGATACACGATGTACGATATATGAAATGGCAAATCTGTGCATCCATGCCTTTGGCGGAATCTCCGCCCTTCGGTCCTGCCTTCGGCTGGATCTCCGGCTCCCGACTTTCACCTTTCACCTTTCACCTTTGACCTTTCACCTTTCACCTTTCA
>CAZYDB010000131.1:3027-12250 GCA_964645995.1 uncultured Roseivirgaceae bacterium | reverse complement strand
AGAGCACCTGCCTTACAAGCAGGGGGTCACTGGTTCGAATCCAGTAGCGCCCACAATCACAAGCCCTTGCCGGCAGGCAGGGGCTTTTTTATTGGGACAATGGCAAGTTTACTTGCAAATTGGACAAATAAAAAACCCATACGAGCGTAGCGAGTGGGCTTGTGATTGTGAGAAACCACCATTGGGATCGCCCCGATATTTATCGGGGGCAATCCAGTAGCGCCCACAAATCCCCAATTATTGTTCTACAATGCCAGCTTATGTCTACATCTTGAATTCCAGTAAATCAGACAACTATTATGTCGGTCATACTACTGATTCACTAGATAACAGACTTCAAAAACACAATTCAAATCATAAAGGGTTTACCGGTAAAAGCAACGATTGGGAGGTGGTCTACTTTGAGGAATTCGGCTCTAAAGATCAGGCGTATGCTCGTGAACGAGAAATAAAAAGCTGGAAGAGCCGTAAAATGATTCAGCGTCTTATTAATGCTAACATTTAAGACCTGCCAATTTTATAAAAACTTCTTTGGCTATCTTAATTTCTAAACATGCTTACCTTATTATTTAATTTTTTGCCTGAATTTATTGAGCATATCAGAATAGTTCAGACCCTCCCAACTCAAAAGTCGGAAGGGTCACTGGTTCGAAATCGAGGAACGAAGTGACGAGATTCACGAGAGCCATGTGCGCATGCCTTGTGTGTATGAGTAATCCGGTAGCGCCCACAATGGACACAGGGCAGATCATTCTACCGGTACTTCACCCAGGCAATACACATTCATCCCGATGGTTTGTGAAGATTTTAGAAAGGATTGTGGATCTGATTCGATTCAGATTCTCCCAAATAGAGATAATCATCAGGGCCGACTGTCCATTTAGTGTTCCGGGTTTCTATCAACTGGCTGAAAGGAAAAAACTGAAGTTTTGCGTTGGAATAGCGCCTAATGATCGGCTCAAAAGATTTAGTGCAAAAGCAGAAAAGATTGTTCGTGATCAATATCTTGAAAAAAGTTTGCAACATCAGCACTTCATAGGCGGATTCACCTACCAGGCCGATACATGGGACCAACCTCAAACTTGTTATGCTAAAGTGGAATCAACGGCAAAGGGCATGAATATTCGTTATTTTATGAGCAACCTGGATAACAGATCAGCCCGGGAAATCTATTTGGGATTTTATGTAAAACGAGGGGACACTTCTGAAAATCGAATCAAAGAATTGAAAAACATGTGTTATGCTGATCGCTTGTCATGCCATAAATTCACAGCCAATTACTTGCGACTATTTTTTAGCTGTCTGTGCTATGAGTTTTTTCGCTTGATAAAAACGCTCATCGGTAAAACCAATTTCAAGCAGGCACATAAATGGCAAATTGATAATATCCGTCTCTATGTTATGAAAGTGGGGGCCATCATTAAAAAGAATGTAAGATCCATCCGAATTAGTTTTTCCAGAGCTTATATCTGCCAGGATCTGTTTGGCTCAATTATACAGTTGTGCTGAAAATTCGATCGAAACAAAGTAGATCAAAAGGATAGGTCTGCCCTTTCCACTCTTAAAAGCTCAAATTAACATGTCTTGGCGCTCTATCGGCTCCATTATTTACCGTGTTATTAATATTTATTGGCTGTAGCAATCCGAATTCATCTCAATAAGCTAATTTGATGTGAAAATTCTTATTTATGAATAATACGGGCTAACATGACGAAGTTGGTAGAAGGAATACAGAAGAACGACAAAAAAGACCTGTGAAAACAGGTCAAATATTTTGGAGATAGAGCAAAAGTGTTGGAAAGGATAAAAAAAATCAATCCAAATGAAAAACCTCCTCCATATTGGCCCACCACTCGCCTTCTTTTCGGTTTTTAACCGGTTGTTGCATGCGTTCCATTATTGCCCACCATTCCTGTGTTTTGGGATCGGCAGCCATTTTGGCCATGTCGGCTTCAAAATCATTGCCTGTATATTCCATGTAGGCAAATAATTGTCCGTCTTTATGGAAAATGGAGTAATTCTGAATGTTGCATTCTATTATTTTTTCGAGAATCTCAGGCCAGACTGCGGCGCGGAATTTTTTGTATTCTTCCAGATGTTCGGGTTTCACACCTATTTCTTGTCCAAATCTTTTCATTACTAATAATCATTTAATGCCGTTGATTAGGTGGAAATAGCCAGAAATTAGCGCCGAGTGATGCATAATAAACAAACATTTAAATACTATCTTTTTGAAATGTTATGTTTTATCGCATAATCTCTGCGTTTTTGATTTAAATCAATTGAATAGTTTTTCACCTTTATACGAAACTCCTTCAGTAACTCAGAACTTTCGTATTCTTCAATTAAGTTAACCTTTTCTTCCGGGTCATCTTTTAGGTTAAACAGCTGCTCGAAGGCTGGTTTTTGTCCGGCAAAATCGAGGTGCGATTCATCGAAAGGAACCACGCCATCGAACATTCGAATATATTTCCAGTGGCCTTTGCGAAGGCCTTCGCAAAACGGGTTGTCACGCAAGGTAAACAAGCTTTCCAAAAACAATTCCTCCCTCCATTCTGCTTCGTCTTCATGAACCTGGGGGCTCAGGCTGGAACCTGTCATTTCGGCTGGCGGTTCAATACCGGCATAGTTGAGAATGGTTGCCGGAATATCCAGGCTCGAAACAAGTTTATCCACCGTTTTTCCTCTTTTCTTTTCAGGCAGGTTGGGATCGTAAATGAAACAAGGAATTTTTGACGATAAATCGTACAGCAAAGCTTTGCCGCCCATTCCATATTCTCCCATAAGCAACCCATGGTCGCTGGCAAAAATAATGATGGTATTATCCATAAGGCCTCTGTTTTCAAGGTCAGAAATAAATTTTCCGATAATTTTATCCAGACCGGTTATGGTTTGGTAATAACGAATATGATGTTCCGTGCTGGTTTCTTTGGTGTAATCATAAGAATACGTTTGATTCCTCCTTCCCGAATCCTGATCGAGAATAAACCGGGGAATAAACCGGTACGGATCTTCTGCTGTTTCTTCCGGCAGCGGGATATTTGTATTTCGGTATAAATCATCATAAACGGGATGACCGGCTAGTTTAGGATTTTCATTTGCCGGAAGCAGCATATCGTGCCAGCCTTCGTACCCTGCATACATGGAAGTAGTCTGGCTTCCGTGCGGAACATTAAAACTAACCGACAGGCAAAACGGTTTTTCCGAAGGTATTGTTTCCATAAATTGGGTTAACGCTTCACCCATGATTGGAGTAATGATATCATTTTCAAAATTGTGATAAGGATCACAGGAAAAATTATTGTATTCTTTTGGAAAGAATTTGGTCCATCCATCGTGTCCAATCCAGAAATCAAATTTTTCACCGGCATTTCCACGAAAGGTATAATATTCAACACCAAACTTCCCGATAAAGCCGGTGTAATAACCATTTTCCCTCAAAATTGCGGGATATGTTTTCGACCATTGTTCTTCTGTTATTTGATAAGACGACGAAAAACCAACACCATGAATACGCTCCGGCATGCCGGTAAACAACGAAATCCGGCTGGGAGCACAAACCGGAGTTGCAATATAGGTATTGCTGAACCGTACACCCTGGCTGATCAGTTTATCAATGGCCGGTGTTTGCAGAATGGGATGGCCCATTGCGCCGAAGGTGTTATCGCGAAGGTCGTCGGTGAGCATGAAAATAATGTTGGGGCGTTCGCTTTTAGTCTGACAGCTAACATGTGTGAAAGAACAAATTGTTAAAAAAATTAGAAATACCAAAACTTTGCTATTATGGTAATTTGTCATCATAAAATTAATTTAAATGTAATGAAAAAAATATATTTTAACGTATAACTACAGGCACCAACCTGACCTCCATTAAATTAGCCACCGAATGCGTATGGCTATAATTGGCCACTGCTTTTATTATTCCTGTTCCTCCTTTTTTAATTTTTACTTTTCCCAATTGCCGGGTGCCGGGAGTGTACCATCCTGTATCCTCATCTACTATATGCAGGAACGATTCACCATTTACAACCACATAAATTTGACTGCCTTCATTTAATTCATTTGCCCCGTAAACCAATTCCACTGCATACTCTCCATCGCGTATAGTTCTGAAATCCCATTCCAGAGAACCACCGGAATTCCATTCTTTCATTTCATATCCACGATTATCGCCCCACCGGTTATTAAATGCATATTCTGCCTTTCCACTGATGTCTGCCTTTTTGGGTTTGAAAGATGCCGTGTTAAACGGATCGACCAGCACCGGAAGTTTTTGCGGCGCTAATTTTCCGGAATATTCAATCACCAACGTATTAACCATATTGCTTAACGATGCAGGTGCTATTTCTTCAGGAGAAAGTTGAATAATAACATCATTATTTTCATTTTGCTGAAAAGAAAAGGTTTTCCGGTTTTCATCCTGCAAAAGATATATTTTTTTAATTGTTGCATTTATTTCTCCCAGAAGCAGTTCATCCTTCTCCGGCCATTGGAGAATATGAATAAACAGTTTTCCCGGTTTTGCCGTGCATACAGCATTATCATAAAAAACGTGTTCCAGCGGACTACCGGTAGTTCCGTAAATGCTCTTCCCGTTTTCCGCCAGCCATTTACCCGCCGTTTTAAGAATCATGACCGACTTTGCGGGAATTTTTCCTTTCTCATCGGGACCAACATTCAACAGGTAATTTCCTCCCATACTTGCATTTTTCACCAGATTTTCAACCACCTTTTCCGGATTTTTCCAGTTGTGATCGTAAAGTTTATAGCCCCAAGTGTCGTTTAACGTCATGCAGGTTTCAAAGTCCATATCCAAACCATCTGGCACATATTGTTCGGGCGTATAAAAGTCGCCCATCACAAGTTTCTTTTCCTTATGTTCCTTACTTACCCGGTCGTTGATAATGCAATCGGGTTTTATTTCGCGAACTGCTTTTAAAATTTCGAAACTAATCGCTTCAGGAATGTCTGTGGGAACATCAAACCACATAATTTCAGGAGAATACTTGCGAACCAATTCTTTAATCTGGGGGATACTTTTTTCACGGTAATAAATTTCCGGTTTCTTGTTTTCCCGGTCCGGAAAATCCCATGTGTTATCAAATCCAAGCGCATTGGATTCATGCCAGTCCCAGTTGTGGGAGTAATAAAACCCCAGTTTCAAACCCTGTTCATCGCATGCTTTTCGAAGTTCCATAATCGGGTCGCGATCAAATGGAGTATAGTCGACAATATTATAATCCGAAACATCCGAATCGTACATGGCAAAGCCATCGCAATGTTTGGCGGTAATTACAATGTATTTCATTCCGGCATCTTTGGCAATTTTAACCCACTCCTGTGCATCAAATTTCACCGGATTAAATTGTTTGGCCACTTCGTGGTAATCGTTCACCGGAATTTTACCGTGGTACATGATCCATTCGCCCGGACCATCAATTCTTTTCCTTTTCCATTCGCCGGCGAGTTGTGCATAGACGCCCCAATGGATAAACATTCCGTACCGGGCGTCTTTCCACCAGGAAACTCTTTCTTCGCGGTTTTTGGTGTATGGCTCTGTCTCATACGCAGTTTGACCTGATATGTTCAAGCCTAAAAGAGAAATAAGAAGATAAATGAAAATCGTAAAGCAAAATTGTTTTAGTTTAAACATAATACATTCATTTAGCTGATTAATACATCAAAGTTAAAGGAAAGTCAGTTAAACTATATCTCCGATTTAGTCTAATTATTATACATATCCGAACATTGTTTTCATTCAACCTTTAAAATACACTTCGCTGAGGTAACAAAAACTGATTTGTATAATGGAATCCCTTAATTGTAAAAAAGAATTTACCACTTAAATGGTTATATTGAAGCGCATAAGAAACACAATCAAAAAATGGACCTGGGAAACATTTTGGATTGTACAGGCGCTTTTTGCATGGATCATTGCACCGCTTGTAATTGGTTGGCTTACGGTACCCGTTTTTTTTAGAAATTTAATTGAGGCTCCCAAAGATTCAGTAATTGCAGCTTTTTTGTTGGGCGCCGCCTATGGTTTCGGGGGCCTTTCGTTTGGCAAAGCAATTAACCATATCGGATATTCTCTTACCTACACCCTTGCTATTGGCATTTCGGCGGTGTTGGGAACTTTACTTCCTCTGATCGTTTTAGGTGACATTTCCGAATTTTTCGATAAACCAGGTGGTGGAATTGTATTAACAGGCATGATTTTGTCCGTAACCGGTGTTGCTATATGCGGTTGGGCAGGATTTAACAAGGAAAAAGACCTGAAATCGGGCCCGGCTGGAAACAAGGGGTTTAGTATGACGACCGGATTGCTTTTAACTATTGTTGCAGGTGTATTGTCTGGCGTTTTTAACCTGTCACTCGAATTTGGTCAGCCCATTGCCGATTTGGCCGTAAAAAACGGCGTCGGGAGTTTTGAAGGTAACGCCAAATTGGTAGTTTCTACCGCCGGTTGTTTTAACAAATTTTATTTGGTTTGTAGTGATTAGACTTCGAAAACCGATACTACACGAATTTATTCCTGATAAAACAAAAGGAAAACCGGGAAAAATTATTGCGACCAACTGGGGCTTTTCTGCACTTGCAGGAACTTTGCAGACCATGCAGTTTTTCTTTTACGGATTGGGACATGTAAAAATGGGAAGTTTCCAGTTTGCAAGTTGGGTACTTCATATGTCGATGCTCATATTTTTTAGTTACATTGTTGGCATGGTAATGAAAGAATGGAAAAATGTGAGGCGTAAAACCTACGTTATTCTGATTCTTGGTTTGATAACGTTAACTGTATCGTTTTGCCTTACAAGTTATGGAAGCTATTTGGGAGATCAGTTACTAAAAAACATGAAATAATTTGTTATTTGCGGTTTGATTTTGATTACCCGGCTGTTTCTTATATTTTTAATCCAAAAACAATAAATGTTTGTAACAGGTTTGCTTAACCTTGAGAAATGCCGGGTTTCAAATAACTGGAACTATCCCGACATCATTAGCCCGTTTTACCGGATTTACTTTGCACTTGATGGCGAAGCCTCGGTTTTCAGCAATAATACGTGTTATATTTTAAAACCGGGCTTTATGTATCTCATTCCGGCATTTACACGGAACAGTTATTTATGCAAATTTTTTTTCGAACACATTTACATTCATTTTACCATTAAGCCGGCATGTGAGTTTCCTGAATTTTCAGAAAACAGCCAAATAAGAAATTATAAAATTTTGAAAAACGATTTATTTTTGGTTGAGAGGATTCTGGAACTGAACCCGAACAAAGCTTTACCAAGTTATGAGCCCAAAACCTACAACGGCTTTTCCAATTATAAAAGGACAGGAGGTAAAAAGAAAAACCGAAGCGCTGAAATGGAAACACATGGAATCCTAATTCAAATTTTATCGCGGTTTATATCCGGCGAATCATATAAACCCGCTGACATTATCCCGGTAAAAATTCAGATGGTTTTAAGATATATTCATGAAAACCTGGATAAAAAAATTTCAGTTGCCAAACTTGCCGATATTATTTGCCTCTCCCCTGATTATTTTTCAAAACTTTTTGTGAAATATTTTAAAATAACCCCTGTTGAATACATCAACAAAAAAAGAATTGAGAAGTCGCAATTGCTGCTGGTTACAACCCCCGGTTCCATTAAACAAATCGGGTATGATTGCGGCTATGAAAATATGGCCTATTTTTACAGGCAGTTTAAAAAGATATGCCGTTGTACTCCAAAAGAATACCAGGAATTTCATCAATGGATTTAAATGCTCTTAAAAAGCGCTTCAATATTTTCCGGAGGAATATCGGCTAAAATGGCTTCATGACTTGGCGAAATGATTAAACCTGTAGGAAAAATCTCTTTTAGCACGGCTACATTTTTCCACACATTTTCCGGCGTGCCATTAACCAACAGGTATTGCGCATCCACCCCACCACAAAAAGCAACTCTTGCGCCAAAATGTTTTTTAAGCTTAAATGGTTCCATGTCTTTTGCCAGCGCCTGAATGGGATGAATAACATCCACTCCCATTTCAATAAAATCATTAATGACCGGGAATATTGAACCGCAGGAATGGTATACCACCTTTAAATTGTAGCTTTTTGCCTGATCAATAAGTTTTTTAACCGAAGGGAAAACCAGTTGCCGCAACAACTCCGGATCAACCATCAAACCGGTCTGACTACCAAAATCGTTCCCCAGCAAAACGGCATCGAGTTTACCTATTGTCGCTTCATAAAAAATCTGGTTTGCCCTGAGATAAAACTCCGTTATTTTATCCAAAACGGCAGCAAACATTTCGGGTTCGGCCAGCATTTTCATCAACGCGGTTTCCATACCGAATGCGGCACAGGCATCCTGGAAATTTGCCGACCACATGATTCCCATTTTTGCATAATTCTCAGGAATTTCATCCACCAGCACTTTACTTTTTTCTGTCAGAAGGTATTTTTCAGGATCGGGCCAATTGAATTCATTAACACTTTCCGGGTCGGAAAAATCTTCGAAAAAGCCGGGGGCGGTAAGCGTCCGTTCCTCGTAAGTATCTTCTTCATTTTTCTTTTTGAAATCAAATGCACATGCTATGTGATTTCCAGCAGACGATTCATAAGGTACCTCAACGGGAAATACATCATCTCCCAGTTTTTTCTTTAGTCCGAATACAGAATCTACCTGAAAATAATCGTACAGGCCGGGCAGTGCTGAAGTTGCAGGCATTCCCAACCAACTTGCGGGCTTGTCAACCGGTTTTTTTTCTACTGTTGCAAAAAAACGCTCCTTTTGGTTCATGGCAGTTTTTACTACAAAGATACGTCCGGCTAATTTTATATTTATAATATCAATTAGTGGATTGAATATACAAATCTGTACATCACATTGTAAGCTCTTTCTGTTTATATTCTTTAAAGAAATTCAGGTTCTGGTTTTAGCAATATCCCACATATTTTCAATTTCCTCCAGAGATTTTCCCTTGGTTTCTTCCATAAATTTAACGGCAAACAGGAATTGACCGAAAGCAAAAACTGCCAAAATACCAAAGGTAAGGGCTGTGTCGAGTTTTACCAGCATTGACGAAAACACCAGCACTACCAGCGCATTAAAAACCCATTGAGTAAATACCGGCACCGACAAGGCAGTACCGCGTATCCGGTTGGGGAAAATTTCGGACATGTGGGTCCAGAAAACCGGGCCGATGCAGGAAGAAAAGTGTAATA
>CAZYDB010000131.1:0-3017 GCA_964645995.1 uncultured Roseivirgaceae bacterium | reverse complement strand
AGTGTAATACTCCCGAAATCCTAGACCAGAGGTTTAGTTAAAAATAAGAAAATTTACTAAACCTATGACAAAACAATCAAGAAGAAACCCAATGACGCATATCAGGAATCTATCTGCACAAAAGCAGCTTAAAAAAAGGAAAATGTTTAACTTAACAAACCGGATCTTTGGTACAGGAAATGGGGAGTATTATATTATCCTTATCTGTCAAGTTCATTAATTTTATTTAATAAAGTATTTGTTTTTAGATTACTTGCAAAAATATCATGCCGATTAATCTATTGTTCAATTTAATTTTTTGATGTAAGAAGAAAAAATAAAACCGACGTCTTTTATAATCTTGCAAATAGAAAAGGCTGATAATTCTCTATAAAATCAACATCAATCCCTCATTATCAACTCATCAAAATCATCCACGACCTTATTATCAAATGAATCCAGATAAGTCTGAGTGATGGATTCGGTTTTATGGCCCAGGCTTTCCTGGAAAACGGCTATAAGAACATCTTTCCGTTTTCCTATGGGGGGGTGTAAGAAAATCGATCGAAATAGTCATGGAGGATCTATTTTACATATTGTCGGTTAATTGAAGACAGATTTTAGAATATCCAGATGATCAAATCATAATTGAACTCATAAAATACCTTATTATACCTTTGCAACCGGCTTCCCTTTCAATCCTTCACTAACCAACCACGCTATAAACTTTGCAAATTCAGAAATATCACGATCCACACTGGCTGCTTCCAGCGCCTTCATGTAATTATCCCGCTCTTCCACTGGGATCACCGTCCAGGGATAGCCCCCCGAAGCAAGCATTACATTCATAAGAAAACGTCCCATCCGACCATTACCATCCATGTAGGGATGAATAAATACGAAAATAAAATGACCAAGAATTGCACGGACAGCCGCATTTTTTTCATGCTTCAACAGCTCAAATAATTCCGGCATTGTATCCCTCACCGCTTCCTTATTCAGGGGAACATGCTTCGATTGCACGATATACACCTGATCATTTCGATATCCAGCCAGATCGGAAGCCTTCACTAAACCGGAGGTCACGCTTGGAGCAAATAGTTCCCGATACCAATCCCCATGATCATCCTCCACCACGTGTCCGGGATTTTCATTTTTCAGAACGCGCTTTACACTCTTTTTTACTTGCTGAAATGACTGCCAATATCCCCGTGCAGCCATTGCATCCCGATGCTTTTTATCCGCCTCATTGTTATTGGGATCCCAATCACCACTACGAACCTGTACGATAAGTTCCGGTGTAACGCGATATCTTTCAATCGATAGGGAATGATACGCATCAGTTACATAAATTTCTTCAACCTGCTGGAGGTACTTTTCATGATCCTTTACTATTCCCGGAGCTTCCGGGAAATGTTTGATCACTTCCTCCCGCATTTGATGCCACATTAACCGGATGCGGTTTACATAAGGAGATTTATCCAGTACGGATAAATCAACCTGTGGTTTATTGACAAACGGATCGTTTTCCCGCAAATCATATCCTGCTTTTTGCATAGTTTTCACTATTTCATCTGCTAGTTTATCTCTTCCAATATTCCGGAAGGCCCCTGCCAATCGTCCGGCAATTTTAGTATGCCCCCTATCCAGTAATAACCTAAGTATCTCAGATGAATCCCGGATCATAGTTAGTGCAGTTCGAACATCATTTGTGTTACTGCTGAATATAGTCGGAGAACAATGGATCAGGGAGGATGGCAAACTGAGTATACGTAATCCGTTTATTACCACTATTTCAGCCTCATCCGGCAAAGTAGATTGCATTGAAAATAATGAGGTGCCGTACGGAAGAGGAGTAGGTTTATTGGTAGCTGATTTGGTTCGAATTATTAACTGTTTCGGAACCGTTAGATTGCCTGTATGAATTTGCAATGATTGATCCGCCGATAAACAATAACCTTCTCCGTAACGATCCTCCAGGTACCGTGAACAAAAATGCCAGTAAGATGCATTCCATGTTGTACTATCACCTTCCCGTTCATCCGGTGGGCTCAAGAAATACCATCCATCAATAACTTTTCTGATAAATCCATGTTTCATTAGACGTTCCCTGTGAACCCTGGATAATTCAGATGATTTAACAGCTAAAATCTTCTGGTTATCCTGAAGATCTTTCAGCACTTCAAGTGACTGAGCAAGTTTTTCCTGTGGTGTAGCCATATTTTTTACCGGATATTAGAAATTTATGTTATTCTAAAATTAGATATATGTGCTTTTCTAAAATTAGATATAAATGTTGTACGAATATTAGAAAAATATGTTGTGCAAAAATTAGAATTTTCCGCGAAACAGATAGAGTTCAGAATTATGAATCAATCTTTGGAATCCCATCTAAAAATGATAAATCTGGAAATTTGATTTGTTTTAGCATTCATATTTCAATCCTTCATAATCAACTCATCAAAATCATCCACAACCTTATTATCAAATGAATCAAGATAAGTCTGGGTAATGGCTTCGGTTTTATGGCCGAGGCTTTCCTGGATCACAGCAGTGGGGACACCTTTACGTTTGCCCATAGTGGCGTATGTATGACGGGCTGTATATATGGTAAAAGGTTCAATCTCACAAAGTTTGGCAATATCTTTCAATCGTTTGTTCAAACGTTTTCGCTTATTTTTTATGGTCTCGTGATACTTACTTTCCGGATCCTCTTTCGTCAAAATGGGGAAAATAAAATCATCTTTAATCATTTCATCATTTTTGTATGAAAATATGATCGCCTTTAATTTATCATTGATCTTTATACTGAACCGTTTGTTGGTTTTGCTCCGAACATAATGAATTCGCTCAAAATCTTCTTCGATATTTTTGTATTTCAATAGACACATATCCATCCAGTTCATACCGCGCATATAAAAGGAAGCCAGGAACAACTTAAGAGCTTCAAACAAAGCCGAACCGGGTTTAAGATCTTTTGATTTAAATAGGGTTTCCTGAAAAAGTCTCACCTTTGATAAGTTGATACTTGCAAAATT
>CAZYDB010000130.1:0-12339 GCA_964645995.1 uncultured Roseivirgaceae bacterium | reverse complement strand
TCCGCGCTTTCATCCCGTATTGATTTTCTGCCTTCACCTCATCTCCATCGGAAATGTTGCGGTCCCGGGCATCCTCCCGGCTGATGTCGAAGGAAGGAATCCCTTCTGCCTCAATGAGAGGTTTAACATTGGCATGGGATGAATTATGATATCCCTTTGTCGCTTTAACCGTGAGAAGCTGAAGCGGATAAAGCTGGTCCTCATGCGGTACAGGCTTATATGCCGGCAGGGCCTGCCCTGATCCTTCCAGGGAGACGCTGTAGAACTCACACTTTCCCGATTCAGTGCCAAAATTACCTTCCGCGTGGGGAAGAAAAGGCTCAGGGATCCTGAGTCTTACCCAGCCATTCTCTATCAAATATTCAAAAGTGATATTATTCATGTACGGATGTCCGGTATCGAAGAAGGATCTGGCGATGGCGATATCCGGCTCATCGAAGCATTCATCGGTGAAGCCTGTCGCTTTGGCCAGCAGTCTGAAAAACTCTGTATTTGGCTTAGATTCGCCACGGGGCTTGATGGCTGGCTGGTTAAGGTTTATATAAACTTGACCCCAGGAATCCCCTACATCCCAGTGTTCCGGTTGGGTGGTGGCCGGAAAGATAAAATCGGCATATTTAGCCGTATCCGTGATAAAATGCTCTATCGCCACGGTCAACAGGTCTTTTCTTTCCAGTCCTTTGCGGATCAGGTTCTGATCGGGGATGGTAACGACCGGATTAGCACCATATACAAACAGGGTTTTGATGGCCGGGTTGAGACCGGGATCGTTAAGCACCCTGCCCAGCTGCACCATGTTGATCGATCGCCTTTCTTTCTTTGCAAGACCGGCATGCATGGTTAGCCGGTCCCAGTTAAGCGCTTCACCAAACAACTCATAGGTCATGTGCATCAACCCTCCTCTATGTCAACCTAAGAATTAAAAAAATCTCATAAACATGACATTTGTCATATTTAGAATGATTCTAAATAAATAATATTGCATCAGCAATGCATAAAATGAAGAAATACCTGCTGATCCGTTCCATTTCCATCCTGGTAACAGGTGTCTTTGCCTCTTATATGCTGTTGGCGGCGTTCTATACTCATCAACATCTTTTACCGGACGGCACGATCATCACCCATGCGCATCCCTATGACAAAAATGATTCGGCACCGTTAAAATCACATCATCATAAAGAAACGGACCTGGTCATCCTGCATCCGCTAAAGATCGTGGCCTGCTTCCCGGGCATTGTATTCAAAAGTGTCCTCAACCTTTTTTCTGTTGATTTTTTTGAATTTGAAAGCATTTTTCACGACCAATTATCAGATACCTATCGATCGGTACGTGCGCCTCCGGATATCCTGCCATTCTTTTTCTGAGGGATATCCATACGTCACACAGGCAGGATATAGTAAACAATACAGCCACCTGTAAAGGATGATCCAGGATCTTTATTCCAGTGATAAATTAATAATGATTACGAAAAATGAAATTAGTTATAACTTTTTTAGTTTTTGCTTATTTGAGCCCGGTCTCCTCCTTCGCCAATACCGGAAATGCAGCCAATAACAGTCACACGGTCAATACGCATGAAACTGCCGTTAAGGAAAACACGGATGCCAACATTGTCGGCGATGTCCGGCATAATGGAGAACATGTGCCTTTTATCAATATTTTCATCAAAGGAACGACAATCGGGACCATTACGGACCATGCCGGCCAGTATCAACTGGTGAACCTGCCGGTGGGAGAACATATCCTGGTCGCCAAAGGTATTGGCTTTGTAACGGAAGAAGTGAAGGTAGTGACGAAGCGCAGCGAAACCATTGAGAAAAAATTCCATCTGAAGGAAGATGTGCTTAATCTGGACAATGTAGTGGTCACGGCCGACCGCTATGAGACGAGCCGGAAAGAATCGCCATCGATAGTCAGTTTGGTCACCCCTAAACTACTTGAATCCACCCAAGCGGTCAATATCGCAAAAGGACTGAATTTCGTGCCTGGCCTCAGGATGGAATACAATTGTCAGAACTGCGGGTTCAGTCAGGTAAGGATGAACGGGATGGATGGTCCCTATTCACAGATTTTGATCAACAGCCGGCCGGTGTTCAGCGCCCTTGCCGGCGTGTATGGCCTGGAGCTCTTTCCTGCCAATATGGTTGATCGTATCGAGGTTGTCAGGGGTGGGGGATCGGCCCTCTTCGGGGGCAATGCTATCGCCGGAACGGTCAATATCATTACGCGTGAACCACAATACAACTCTTTCAATATGGAGGGGCGCTACAGCATTACGGGTGTAGGGAATGAACACAATTCGACGCCGGCGCCGGACAGGATATTCAATATAAACGGCTCCATCGTCACCGATGACCTTAACAGCGGTCTTTCCATGTTCGGGATGGTAAGGGACCGTGATCCGTTCGATGTGAACGGGGATGGTTTTTCCGAAATGGTTTCGATGGAAAATACAACCTTGGGGCTGAGAGGCTACCACAAGCTTTCGGACAGAAGCAAGCTCAGCCTTGACCTGTACCGCATCAATGAGTTCAGGCGGGGTGGCAACAGGTTCGATTATCTGCCTCACGAAGCGGATATCACCGAGCAGGTTGATCATACTATTACGGGCGCCAACCTTTCATTTGACAGGTTCACGGGTCGCAGGAACCTGAATAAATTTATGCTGTACGTTTCCGGGCAGACGGTAGAGCGTGAGAGTTATTATGGTGCGGAGCAGGATCCGAACGGTTACGGGAACACCTTTGATATATCCTCTTCAGCAGGTGGACAATATCATATGAGTCTAGGAAGTCGATCCACCCTTTTGTTCGGCATGGATAATAATTACAACCACCTCAGGGATATCAAATTAGGCGCTGACGGCGCTCCTAATGCAGAGATTGCCGATCAGTTCTCAAATACCTTCGGCCCTTTCGGGCAATACGAATGGAGGTCCGAGAGGGTCAAAGCCACCCTGGGGCTTCGCTACGACACCTATTTCATCCGGGACCTTCACCGGGAAGCCTTCGAGGATGCCTATGAGTCAATCAGGGGCGATGTCCTGGCGCCCAGGGTCAATTTGTTATTCAATATTTCACCGGTCCTGCAATTCAGGACCGCCTACAGCAAGGGTTACCGCGCTCCCCAGATCTTCGACGAGGACCTGCATATCGAATCCTCCGGCGCACGCCAGACCATCCATGTCAATGACGCTGCCCTTACCCAGGAATCATCACATTCCTTCACTTCCTCCTTCCGTCTGATCCGGAATTTCGGACCGGTGATGACGGAGATCCTGGCTGAGGGATTCTATACGAGGTTGCTGGATCCTTTTGTCTATTCCTATGAATTCGTCGACTCCACCAAGACCTTCATCAAAACGAGGAGCAATGCCGGGGATGGGGCTTTTGTGAGCGGCATGAATTTTGAAGTCAATGCAGCCTTCCCGAACGATATCAGCCTTCAGATGGGCATGACGATCCAGACGAGTCAATATGATAACCCACAGCCCTGGGGTGAATCCGGAATGGAGGGGATCAGGAATTTCCTCCGGACTCCTGATTCCTATGGATACTTCCTTGTTGACTGGCAACCCCTTAAAAGATTAAGCGCCTCATTGACCGTCAACTATACCGGCCGCATGTTCGTTCCTCATCTGGGCCTGAGCCCGGTCACAGCGTCAGAGCGGCAGTCAATCGAGGAGGGCCATATCGCAGAAATCGAGGAGGAAAGGCAGCAGGAAGTGCTGGCCATGCTGAGCGGGGATGTGATCGAAGGGGAGAGGCTGGAGCATAGCGAGCGGTTTCTGGTCTTCGGCTTCCGCATTGCCTACGGTCTGCCCGTATTAACGGAAACCAATCTTCAGATCTATGCAGGGGTGGATAACCTGTTCAACCAGACGCAGGAGACGCAGGCGACTCATGACAAGGGCATTTTCCGCGATGCAGCCTATATCTACGGGCCATGGCCGCGAATGCTTAATTTCGGTGTTAAGTTCAGTAATGTTTGGTAATAAGGGCCCGGGTCTTTTTTGTCGCGCTTTTTGTTTTCCCCGGTCCTGGTGCCGGGGTTAAATGTAATGCTCTCCCGGGTTCAACGTCAGAGCAGGGCCGGTGAGCAGGGTCGCCAGGACTAATAAACAGGGAAAATTACGAGCTGTTTTCTGTCTTGTCCAAGGATGAATTCCATGGTAGAAGTAAAGAAATTTTTATAGAATATAAATTTTCCTGATACAGGACAATTATTTTTCCCACTATAGTTATTGCGAATTCAGGATAGTCATAAAAATGCAAGATCTATTTTTTACCGCAGAACACCTTTCCGGGTTTTGTTATCTGGCTCCGATTTGAGAAAGTTCTTTGCAAAAAAAAAGAAAATTATTATATTGCCTTGTTGATTAAAAAAATGAAACGCAGGGATTTTGTAAAATACAGCATTGGCTCGATGCTTGCCGCTCCACTTATCCACAACTGGAACTACCCACTTTACGCGGATAATTATGCATCTCCGGTAGTCAGTGTATATGATAAATTTGTATCGAATATTGCATTTCAGGAGGGAAGTAAAGTTAATTCAGACGGGGTTATTGTAGATAAAATACTTTCCTATGATCTTGTTCATTCCAGGGTATCCATCATGGTGGATACCGCCATTAAAAAGTTAACCCGCCAGTCCACCGTTGGTAAGGCATGGGAATCATTATTCCCCGCGGGTCATCCCAATATGAACACAAAAATTGGGATCAAACTCAATTTTTCATACGGAGACTGGGGAAATGATGAGGAAAATGACTGGTCGAAACTATACTGTCCCTTCGGTCCGAAATCAGCAGTCACTGATGCCATTGTTACCGGTCTTTCCCAGATGCTTGGCGGCACCTTCCCGGTCGAAAACATTACCCTGATCGAGCGAATGTATTCGGTAGGGGCAAGAAGGCTTTATCCAATGATCCAGGGGTACCGTCCGGTATTTCCTGACGGTGAGGGCCTGTATAAGGATTCACGACAAGACACCAGCGCGCAGCACTGGATCTATGCTGCCAATCCTGTTGAATTACCTGAGGATGCTCCCGGCTTTTTAGCGGCTCCTGACTATCCGGAACCATACCGCGCTCCCCAGCGAATCTATTCAGCGGTTTATCAGAACGATTTCCTGATTAATTATGCCATAGCCAAGGATCACCGGGAAGCCGGAATTACAGGAGCCATGAAAAATAATTACGGCTGTACCGATAATCCCGTGGGCACACATGGTAATGAATGGAAAAAAGAGAACAGTCCATATGCAGGCACCGGTTTGTGCGTGCCGGCCTTTTACAGGAACATCGACCTGAACGCCCCATTTCTTATTAATATTCTGGATGCAATCACGGGAATATATCATGGAGGCCCTCTTTCCGGAAAGGTTTTCCAGGCAAATACCCTGGCATTAAGCCGTGATCCGGTGGCCCTTGACACTTATCTGCTCGGAATGATCAACACAGCCAGGAAAAATAACGAAGAACCCTTATTGCTTCCTGTAGATGGCAGAGCATCCGACGGACATCCTCATGCATCTTTTCTTCGCATAGCTTCCGAAAAACACGGACTTGGCAGCATGTCCGTCGATGATCTTCAGTTCTTTGATTTATCTTTGGATACAGTAAATCCGGAATTGCCGGCATTAGAAAACAGTATTTCCAGGATCAGCGAGGTAAGAAGAACGAATGGGGCCTGGCAATTACAGGTGTTCCTCGATAATTCCGGAAGAAGCCATGAGATTGAATCCCGTATTGAAGATGAACGGGGCAGGGTAATAAGATCATTTGGGACCGTTTCTACCGTGTCTTCTTTTTTATCCCTCGAATGGGACCACCGGAATGATAACAGGGGTACGGTCCGGGAAGGCGTATATACCTGGTACGTCCGGGTTGATGGCAGGCTGCACACAGGTACAGTGAATGATTTTCAATCCTGATACCAGTTCCCCGGATCTAAAAAACCCGAAACCGGAATCATTTCATAAGAAATTTGAACACTGGAACTTATTGTTATCGCAGATACAGTTCTGTTGTCGTAAAAAAAACATCAGGTATTTTAGCCTATTCATAAACTTTCTTTATATGACATAATTTTAAGATATATATAGCTGATATTCAATCAAATACATCACCAGGTTAACCCCGATGAGCGCCCCGATTTTATCGGGACGCTTAATCGGCCTTTCAGGGCGCCTGCCTGCCTTTGGTAGGCCTGTCTTCCTACCTTTAGGCAGGAAAAATCTATGAGTTTTTCGGGTTAGAGCGGAAGACTACCAAAATATTTTGATAGGAAAGAACCGTCGAGAGATAGGGAAAAGTCATTCCCGTGCTCCTGGAGATCGGGCACTGGATGACTGAGCATCTTGTACAGGTACTTCCAACGGGTCCTCCCGGCAGAGTCATTGCATATACATTGTCTCTCGGGTTCAGTGTCGGAGCAGGGCCGGTGAGCAGAGTCGCCAGGACCAAAAAGGAATGGTTCAAGCCACGCACCTGCCAGTCACGGCAGTTGCACGAATGAAAGATTGAATGAATTCACGAATAGAAGGGGAGGCACGAATGAACGAGTCATTTTTATTCGTGAGATCTGTCTATGCGGCAGCGAGTCAACCTACCAGAGGAATTGATCGGCAGAGTGCGGCAAAAGGCTTACCAGAAATCAGTTTGTTTTCATTCATTTTCTTCCTATCATTATTTATTCAAATTGTCATGAAGGTTTCTGTGGTCATCCCGGTCTATAATGAAGGAAAGAAGGTGCTCCAAGACATCGTGGAGGCGGAACGTTTTTTTAGTGAAAGGCGGATCGATCTGGAACTGATCGTAGTGGATGACGGCAGCCGGGACGACACCCGGCAGGTTCTGGAAAAGGCGGGAAGAGCACAGTTCCCGGACCTGCAGATCCTCTCATATCCCGAAAACAAAGGGAAAGGTCATGCCGTCAGGAAGGGGATCCTCCATGCTTCCGCTGATGTCGTTCTCTTTATTGACAGCGGCTATTGTATACCCTATGAGGAGGTCGACCGGGGGATCCGGATAGTGCATTCGGGGGAGGCCGACATCGCCCATGCCTCACGGTTCCTTCCCGAAAGCCGGATCACCCGGAAGAAAGGACCGGTCCGCAGGCTGCTCTCCGCCCTGTTCCGCCGGTTCATTGTTCTTTATATGCAACTGCCGCCCCACCTGACCGATACCCAGTGCGGGCTTAAGGTCTATAAAAAAACTGTGGCCACCGCCCTGTTCAGCAAAAGCAAAACCAACGGCTTCATGTTCGATATTGAGGTCATCCGCCTGGCACAAAGGCTAGACTGCCGGATCAGGGAATTCCCTGTTACCTGGACCGCCGATCCGGATTCGCGGCTGAGGATCCTGCCCACTTTCTTCCGGATGTTCCGGGAGTTGAGAAGGATTAAAAGAGAAGTGTGGGAGGATTAAGCGGTTCCTGCCGGCGTTTTCGCATCACTACGAGGTTGTTTTTTGGGGTTGGTTCAAATTCAATCCATGTCTGCCGGTTCCTCCGGATTTCCTTCAGATTTTTTACGCAGCAACCCATCATGCCACTTTTTTTGCAGATAGGCGCGTATTTCCACTCCTGGCCTGAGGGTAGTATACTCCTCAAACAGGGGCATGTACAGGTGGCGATGGCCGGGGGGCTGTTTCTCGTAAAGCCTGACCGCCAGCTCTTCTTCCAGTTCCGGGAAGATAAGGATCAGTGGGGCAGGCGGCCGTTCCAGGGGTACCTGATCCGTGTAGCCAACGCGTTGGTATTCACGGAGATACCATGGGAGGGGCCAGTAATCATGCCCGGGGGCGATCACCTCGATGTACATATTCTTTCCATCAGGATGGATAGCGGCCACATAGTCGATATGCTTATCGATACGGTAGATATCCGGGCTGGTATGCCCGTACACAAATGGGTTGGAAGGGTGTGCGGGAAGGATGAAATTGGCGCCGTACATCTGTAAGATATGAAAGCTTAATCCAAAGAAGACCAGGAAGTAGAGGATGGCCTGCCGGACCGGGCTTTTCATGTGGCGGATAAGCCACCGCAATCCAGTGGCCGCCAGGAACACCCATCCGAAATGAAACTGAAGAGCATTCCAGGGGGTCTTGTAGGGGACGAACGTATACACCAGGAACAGGATCGCCGAATAGAGGGCAATGAAGACCAGGAGGGGAGATCGTGATGATCGGTCGAGGATCAATTGGAGCATGCCGGCAAAAGCCAGTACCAGGATGAAAAGGGATGACCAGACCAGGTGCTGCGGTCCACGGGTCCAGCCTAATACCTCAAGGTAATAGTACCAGGGGTGTCGATGCACCTCGTTTTCAGTTGCCCGGTCAAGATAGGTGGTATAGGTCCTTACTGAATCAGGAATACCCTCGAAATGCGTGAAGAAAGAAGAAAAAAAGCTGAATCCCACCACCAACGCGACAAGGAGGAGGAGGATCATATGCCCCGCAGGTGGACGATACGGTAGCTGCAGGCGGCCATTTCGTGGATTGAAATTCAGGAGAAGGAGGGCTGCTGCCATGGCAGCCAGCGAAAGGATGAAGGTCTCCTTGGTGGCATACATCAGCGCCAGGAACAGTCCTGCCGAGGCAGCCCATAGCCAGCCGGGTTTCCGGCCGTACCGGTAGACCGACACGATGAAGCCGTAGCTGAAAAAAAGTAGCAGGATCTCCTGGATATAATACCGGCTGTAGAATACCAGGATCGGGGAAAGGGAAGCCAGCAGGGCCGCCAGGATCAGGGTCCCCCTGTCCAGTCCGGGATACATCAGCAGGAGCAGCAGGACCAGGCCTGTTCCGGCCAGGGCCGGGATCAGCCGCAGGTCTTTTTCATTAACGGTGGTAACGGTCTTTTTCCCCTGTAACCAGACCGGGATCAGGCTAAGGTAATTGAGGGTCGGGCCATGGTATTCGAAAGGATCATAGCGGTATTCGCCTTTTTCGAGCAGGTTGCCAAACTTCACGGCGTGTACGGCCTCGTCGGTATGCATGGGCCGCAGGTCGAGCCGGCAGGTCCTGACGACCAGCGACAGGACCAGGATCAGCAGGAAGGGGATCAGGAATCTCGCGGACAGGATCACGGCGCCGGCTTTCCGTATACACAGACTTCTATATAATGATTAAGATCGTCGTAGGTATTTCCGTTACTGTACAGCCTTACGTATTGTCCTTCGATCCCCCGGGCATCGATAAGCTTACCTTCATGGGTTTCGACATAATGCAGGTCATCGCCCACGCCCAGGCCCAGTGAATTATCATGATCGTTATTGAACAGGGTGGTCACGTCGAGGATGAAGTCCGGGTCGGTAGATGCCTGTACCACCACATCTTTGTATACCCGGGCCTGCATATGGTAATGCCAGATGGCCACTGCATAGATCGTATAAAGTTCTTCCAGGTCGATAGTCACGTACTGCGGACCTGCCGGGAGAACGACGATCGATCCGTCATAGGCCTCTTTCTCATCATCTACGATCTGGCTGAAATCCCCGCTTTCCGGTTCGTAAGCCGAGCCTTCCACCCATTTATCGAGGGCTACGTTTTCCGTTCCCGCAGGGGCCAGGAATTCGGGCCTCGGCTCACCCAGGGGAGGCTCCAGGTTGGGAACAGCGAAATCCTGGGGGGTGCCCACGAACATAGCCATTGGCAGGTCCATATCGATCGGTTCCGGTTGCTGGGCGCCGGCCGGCTGCCCTGCAAATACCGCCAGCAGCATACCACCCGCCCAGGCGCCGGCCATCCACCGTCCAAATGTTCTTTTTTGTTTCATCATCTGCCTCCTAATCATTGATCCATTCCAGTTTTTCTTTGATACCCTTTTTGAAATCCTCATCGCTGCTTTCTTCCAGTAACCGGTTCAGGAGTTTCCGGGTCATATCCGGATCCTGATCACCAGCTCCGGAAGCGATATTCAATACGGCCGCCTTCGCCTCGGCTTCCAGTTCAGGGTTGTCCATCAGCCCGATGGCAAATTCCAGGGCGTCCACATGCCCTACCGTGCCCAGCCCCGAGAGGACCATCCGTTTTTCGGCTGCGTTGTCCGCCAGTCCAGAGACTTCACGGAAAAGCCTGACTTTCTCTTCTTCCCCATGCTGATCGCTGTTCTCTACCAACTGGACATAACCCCTGATGGCCAGGGTGCGGGTCTTCCGGTCGCCGGTAGTCCTGATGATCTCCAGGAGGTCCGTGGCGGGACTCGCTTCCGGCCAGCCGGAGAGGGCTTCGATGGTAGCCTGCCGGATTTCCGGATTATCCTGCCGGAGATATTCCCGGAGTACCGGCAAAGCATCAGCATCACCCAGGTTACCCAGTACATGGATAAAAAGGATCTTCGTATCCCTGTTTTCCAATGCCTTCAGCATTTCCAGAAAGAGGATGCTGCGACCTTCCTCTTCAGGAACATCTTCGGCGATCCGGGTGAGCATCCGTTCGGCCTCGTCCCGTTCTCTCCGGGAGGAGAGGCCGTTACTGAGTGAAATAAGTTCCGGCAGGTTTTTAGGTGTGGCGATCTCCCCTAGTACGCGAAGGGCTTCCACACTTACGTTACTGTCTTCAGATCCGGCCATTTCCATCACCTGGTCCACTTCCGAATGCATATTACGCCTGCCTATGGCCCTGATCAGTTCAATCTGAACGTCGGCAGGGGCTCCCTGGATGGAAGTCAAAATGGCTTTTTCTATATCATGGCCCTTTATACCATAAAGTACAAGGCGGGCGCGATCCCTGACCTCCCCCCGGTTCCGGGCAGCGATGATCGCCAGGATCGGCACATCCTCCACATTGCCCACCGAATGCAGCGCCTTCAGGGCGGCAACCTGCATGTCTTCACCGGGAGCATCCAGCATTTCCAGCACCTTATCGCGAACCACAGGATCTTTCCTGTCGGCAAGGGCAAGCATCAACTGAATTCTATGTGTTTCATCAAGATCCGGCCAGAGATTCAGGAGGGATTTTACATCCGCTCCGGCGGGCAGTTCACGGATCAGTGGGATCAGCTGTTCCTTAAGTGCCGGTGAGGCTGCGGCGATCGCCTCCTTCAGTTTACCGGCCTGTTCAGCAGGAGCTTCCAGCACCTGGTGCCTGATCACTGCATACTGCAGCGTGGGGGGTGGGTCCACCCAGAGGATCGCTTCATAATACTTATCTGCCTTTTCATCCCGGCCTTCCGCTGTCATGCGTTCCGCACACCGTATCAGGGCTTCAGCCACCTTCCATTGCAGTGGAGGGTTGGTCCCGGCCATCTTTTCCATCAGGATGGCTGCGCTTTCTGGCGTTGCCAGTTCCCCGAGGGCATAGAGTGCTGCCGAAGCCGTGCCGGCATCGGAAGCATCCACTTCTTTTGAGATGGCCTTGAGGGTGCTGGTGGCACGCCGGTTCCCCAGGGTGACCAGGATACCAGCCTTGTAACGGCCATCGGCTTTTTTCAGCGCTTTGACCAGCGCTTTTTCAATGGCAGGATCGCCGATCACCTCCAGGGGCCCAAGGGCGAGCATTCCAGTGTCTTCCGATTTCAGCATTGCTGTCAGCGCGGAGACCGATCTGGAGGTGCCATAGACCATCAGCTCACCACAGATGAATTGTTTGGCCAGCAGCCCTGCATCCGATTCCAGGACACCCAGCATCACATCTTCCACTTCCGGCAGGAGTTCCGGTTGCCCGTGTATTTCCCGCATCACCTCCTGGTAATCCTTAAACCAGTTCCTGTTCTGCCCGTATTCATACGTTTTCAGATCCGACATGACCGCTTTCAACTGTGAAATTGGGTCATCGGGGGCAAGTCCTGCATGGGAAACCGGGATCTGCAGGAATAAGAGCGAAATAAGTATCAGCAAATAAAATTCTGAATTCTTTATGTTCAGCATATGTATGGTGTTTTTAATAAGCTAAATCAGTTTAAAGATGCCAGGGGCTCCTCATTGGCGCCTCCAGCATACGGTTGGCTTCAGGATCATTGACGAATTCTTCTTTCGCGGGATCCCATTGCAACTTTCTGCCGGTACGGATGGCGATATCAGCCTGATGGCAGACCATATCGGACCTGGCGGCGAGATCCACCGGACAAAGGGGCTGCTGCCGGGTCTTTATGGAATCCAGGAAATTACGGCGGTGGTCGTTGCTGACGGGCAGCCGGATCTCATCCGGTCCGATGATCTTCTTCATCAGGGACCTGGGCTCGGTATCCATGAATCCCCGCTTCACATTAATATATCCTTCCGATCCCACGAAGAGCATGCCCATGCCCTGTACAGCGCAGAACCATAAGGCCAAAGCCGCGCGGTTGAACGCATACACTGCTGAGGTGGTTCCGAAGAGGAGGCTGTTGGAC
>CAZYDB010000129.1:0-12343 GCA_964645995.1 uncultured Roseivirgaceae bacterium | reverse complement strand
GTAGTTCAATGCCCGCCCGAACGACTGATGTGAATGTCCGGATAATGCTATCCTGCAAAGGTCAAAGAGTCGATTGACAATCAACAAGCCATTATTCGTTCAGTCGGGCGGGGATAGAATAGGAGTTTCCTAAACTCTAGATCTAGGTTCGATTCCTAGCGAGGCTACAAACCATCTGCCTCCGCATGTCACTTAAGCAATAGTGGAGGAGCTGGTTCCAAGAAATTTTTAGCACGTAAGAGGTTTATTGTTTTCATAAATTTCAACCAAGCTATATTTCCTACTATGTATTTTGTCTACATTTTATATAGTGATAGCTATCAGAAAAAGTATGTGGGTATCACCAGTAATATTAATAAAAGACTAAAGGAACATAATTCCGGATCAACATTTTCAACAAAAGCCTTTATTCCCTGGAGAATAATTTATTGGGAAAAGTTTCTGACACGAGTCGAAGCCAGAAAAAGGGAAAAGTATTTCAAGTCCGCTGCGGGCAGGAAACACATCAAAAAACATATTTTGAAATATCCGATCCCGTAGTTCAATGCCCGCCCGAACGACTGATGTGAATGTCCGGATAATGCTATCCTGTAAAGGTCAAATAGTCGGTTTTGGGTTAAGTCAGTGTCGACCCGTTTTCTATACTTATTTTTCATTTTAAATGCTTGAATGATTAGGACTAAAAATTAAATACTTTTTCCCTGCCATTCAGGTGGTCAGATGCCTTGTTTTGCTTCCGAAAAGCATCGAATTTGCATATAAGGTCTCTGATTAATTGGGTTATTTAAGTATATTGAAGAATAAATATACTCCTTACCTACGTGGGTTTTGGATATTGGGGGTGGAGTGTCTCTTATGATATAATTTTCATGATTTTCCTGAATATCACCGGATTCCATTATAATCAGGGCTATCAGGTCAGGATCAGGTGATCATGACGGATGGGGGTATGATAATATTTATTGATTTTAGCACATGATCAGACATTTTTATATATTAAGCTGATTTTAGCGGTTGTTGTTTTGAATGTTAATTAAGGATTGGACTATTGATCAGAAGGATAAGACATATCATATTTCTTCGTGATGTATTTTTTATATCCCTGACTGCCTTTGGCGGCCCACAGGCTCATCTGGCCTTATACCTTAAAATATTTGTAGAGAAAAGAGGGTACTTATCGGAAAAAGATCTTATCGAATTAAACGCACTCTGCCAGGTTCTTCCGGGGCCTACTTCTACCCAGACGATCACGGCATTAGGTTTTAAGGTTGGCGGTCCCAGACTTGCTTATATGACTCTGTTGATCTGGGCTTTCCCTGCGGTAACGATCATGACCTTTACAGGCATCCTGATGTCTCATTTTTATGAAAAGGAGATCTCCATAGCTTTCACACGTTTTATTCAGCCGATGGCCGTTGGGTTTGTAGCGTATGCTTCTTTTAAGATAGCGCTTACAGTCATCAAAACCAAGTCAGCGATGCTGCTCATGATCATGTCAGCCATTGTTCTTTATTTGATCCGGACACCATTTGTGATTCCTGTTATTTTACTGTTTGCCGGCAGTCTTACAGCCCTAAAATTTAAGAAACAGCCAATCAAGGAAAAATCAAAGCTTAGGATCAGTTACAGTAATTTTGCTTTATGGGCAGGTGTATTGATCTTTGCGGCGGTTCTGGGGCATTATACCAGGGAGTTGCCTGTCAGGCTATTTGAGAATTTCTACCGTAATGGCAGTCTTATCTTTGGTGGAGGCAATGTTTTAGTCCCGTTATTGTTTACCGAATTTGTTGAATTCAAGCATTATTTATCATCCGAAGAATTTCTTATTGGTTTTGCCATGGTTCAGGCTGTACCGGGCCCGGTTTTTTCCTTTTGTTCATATGTTGGCGCTCTCTCCATGCGTGAATACGGTATTGGGGGTGAAATTGCCGGGGGGCTGATAGCTTCTGCAGGCATATTTCTTCCAGGCACTTTTCTGATCTATTTCCTTATCCGTTTCTGGGATGGCCTGAAACAATACCGGGTGATCAGGGCCTCTATTGAAGGTATTACTGCGGCCAGTACTGGGTTGGTTTTTATAGCTCTGATATTACTGGCTCAGCCCCTGGAATTCAACCTCATGAATATTGGGATTATATCCGTTACCTTCATCAGTCTTTTTTTTATCAGAACCCTGGCTCCGTTGCTGATTGTAATTGGACTGATTGCAGGATTAATCATCGGATAATTGTAGAGTGGTTTCCTTTTTATTGATTGCCAACTTCATCGTTTTGCCGACCGGAATTGAATAATTGGGCATTTCGTGTCCGATGGGGGCATTAAAGCATACGGGATAATCATAAGGACTTACGATATCCATGATCATCTCAGGTACATTCATCCCAAAGGGTTCTTCATTATCCTGAATACTGGTAAAATGGCCGATGACCAATCCCTTAAGATCCGCTAATTTCCCCGCCCTTTTCAGTTGAATAAGCATTCTGTCGATGCGATAAAGATACTCATCGATCTCTTCAAGAAATAAAATTCGGTTATCAGTAGGCAGTTCCGATGGTGTACCTAAGGAATTAGTGATCATGGTCAGGTTACCACCGACAATTTCACCTGCTCCTGTTCCTTGCCTGTTAAGTTCATAGTAATCGATATGGATTGGGGCAAATTTATTATCAAACAGAATATTGTGAAGTCTTTTAAGTGATTCATCGGAATATTTTTCATTGAAGTTTAGTGGCATAGGACCATGAATTCCTGAAAAACCCAAGTTATAGAGTACGTTTAGTATTACAGTGATATCGCTAAATCCTATTATCCATTTTGGATGATCTCTGAATGCATTAAAGTTAAGCTGATCAATTATCCGTGTGGTGCCATAACCCCCTCTGGCGCAGAAAACAGCCTTAATGGATTGATCATCCAGTAATTTCTGAAAGGCATTTAATCGTACGATATCGTTGCCGGCAAATTGATGATGCCTGGATTTTATATTACCGGAAAAAATCACTTCCAGTCCCCACCCTTCCAGGAGTCTGGCAGCATGGTTAACATAGGCAGAATCAATAGCCTTTGCCGGTGGAATCATAGCCACCTTATCACCGTAAACCAAGGATGGAGGGAATGAAGTCATAAAAAAAGCCTCATCTATTATGAGGCTATTTAGTTTTTATTGCTGATCTGTTTCCTCAGGCGGATCAATACCCAGGTGATTTAACACGAGGTTTGTAATATTTGAATCATCCGAAGCATAGAGTAATATGGCAAATGCTCCGGCATCAGAACTGAGCACGTGGGTATAGCCATTAGCTTCAGCCACTTCATTAATTGCCTTTTGAATTTTGTCATAGGCAGGCTGTAAAAGCTGAACCTGTTTTTTCTGCAAGGAAGCATCGGCATCACGCTGAAATTTTTCAATTGATTCCCGCAGAGCATTTAATTCCGCTTCTTTATCGCGTGCTACTTCCGGGATCATCTGGCCACTACTCATCTTTTGCTGATAATCACCCAGTTTAGTCTGAAATTCCTCCATTTTTGATTGCAGCTGAGATTCCAGCTGTTTTGAATAAGCTGTCAGGTCTGCTTCAATTTGTTTGGCTTCTGGCAGTAAGCTTAGGATATAATCAGGATTAGTGTAGCCGATTTTCAGGTTTGATTGGGCAAATGTGTCTGTCACTCCCAGGAGGACCAGAACAAGGATTGTTAATACACTCTTTTTCATTATTATTAAATTTTGAATTGGTTACTTAATCACATCATTTTCATCACCTAATCCTAATTCATCCAGAACATAGTCTGTATAATCGTGAATTGGGTCAGTATATATCAGAACCAGTTCCCCTGACTTATCAAAAACCATCTGCAGCCGGTTTTCCTTGGCTACTTTTTCCACGGCTTCAAATACTTTGTCCTGAACCGGCTTGATCAACTCCTTTTTCTTCAGGAAAAAAAGACCTTCAAATCCAAAGACTTTTTTATGATATTCTTTTACTTCTTCTTCTTTCTTTTTGATTTCAGCCAGGCGTTCATCCCTCATTTCTTTGGTTAAGAGTACTTCTTCAGCCTGCAATTTGTTGTATAAACTTTCGATTTGTTTATACATATCCGCAATTTCCTGTTGCCAGCTCAAAGATAATGTATTAATCTCATCCTGTGCTTCTTTGTACTCTGGAATTTTACTGAGTATGTATTCGGTATCGACATATCCCCATTTCTGGGCAAAGGACTGTCCGGCCAGACTGATAAAAATTATACAAACCGCAATGATTTTTTTCATGACAGAATTTTATCTAAACTGTTGCCCGATCGTAAAGTGGAATTGCGAACCACTTCTGGATGTTTGTCCCGGAAGGATGTCGAATCCATAACCCCAATCAATTCCCAGTAAACCGAAAGCAGGCATGAAAATCCTGGCGCCAACGCCGGCTGCTCTATACAACTTAAACGGATTGAATTCTTCATAATTGTTCCAGTTACCTCCTGCTTCACCAAACCCCAGCACATAAATAGTGGCTGACGGATTGAGAGAAACCGGATACCTTAACTCAAAAACAAATTTATTATAAGCAATACCACCCTGAATACCTGTTCTATCGGTAGGTGTGACTTTCTGGTCTTCATATCCTCTGAGGGCAATAATATCCGTACCCAGGAGAAAGTTCATATTACCGGCCAGTCCGCTGCCGCCCATTACAAATCTTTCAAATGGACCGACAGGCACACCATAATTTCCGATGTATCCGATGTGTGCTTTAGTAACTCCCACCAAATTTCCTGCCAGTTTTTGATGGAACGATGCATCAAACATCCATTTATGGTACTCTATCCACTTCCATTTAGTTGCATTATCGGCTGATTCATAGTTAATATCCCGCCATAATGAATACGGGGGAGTAAGGCTTACGCTGAGTGATATATTGGAACCATAACGGGGGTACATGGGGGCATCCACGCTGTTTCGGGCCAAGGTAGTGTTAAAGGTAAAATTATTAGCTATACCCGTTGAAAAACCTAATCTGAATCCATAATTATTCAGGTCATAGATAAAATAGCTTAATGAATTACTTAAGGTAAAATAGTCATCAGGCCACCGGATACGACGCATTAAACTAATTGAAAAACCAGTTAGTTTGAGCCAGCCCTGGAAATCAGATGAGCTGAAGATATTGGTCCTTTGTGATGATCGTTGAATGGAAACCGTGAAAGCGTTTGGTTTTTTTCCACCCAGCCAGGGTTCTGTGAAAGAAAAGGAGTAACTCTGGAAAGCCTTACCGTTCGCCTGGGCCCTAAGTTGCAGTCGTTGGCCGTCACCTACAGGCAGTGGGCGCCATTTTTCGAAATTACTAACATTCTTGATTGAAAAATTATTGAAAACAAGTCCCAGTGTTCCAACAAATCCATAAAAACCACCCCAGCCGCCGGATAGTTCAATCTGGTCGCTGGGCCGCTCAACCAGGCTATATTCAATATCCACGGTGCCTTTCTGGAAGTTAGGCAAGGGATTGATGCCAATCTGTTCGGCATCGAAATATCCCAGCTGCGACAATTCCCGTTGTGTTCGGATCAGGTCGGCACGGCTGAACTTCTGACCCGGTAAAGTTCTGATCTCCCGGTAAATCACATGATCGCTGGTACGATCATTGCCTTTAACGATGATCTTATTAATATCGAACTGTCGTCCTTCATTGATCCTCATTTCAACATCGATGGAATCACCTTCGATTTCAGTCTCTACCGGCACGCAGGTAAAGGCCAGATAACCATTATCCATATACAGGGCGCTGATATCGGTACCATTGGGGTTGAAGGTAAGTTTTTTATTGATAAGCTCCATATCATAGATATCCCCTCTTTTAATACCCAGCACACTGTTAAGGGCGTCTTCTTCATATACAAAATTCCCCGTCCATAGAATGTCCCTGAAGTAATACCTGATACCTTCTTCAACCGTTAATTCAATATTGATCTTATTAGGACTTACCCGGTAGATACTATCTTCTATAATGCGGGCATCCCGGAAGCCTTTTGAATTATAAAAGCTGATCAAACTCTTCTTATCCTCCTCATATTCATCTTTCTTGAATTTCGAAGTCCGGAAGAAATTAAGTTTTATATTTTCATTAAAATAACCTTTGACATCCGTCCAGGACACCTCCCGGGTTTTAAAAAGAAAATTCTTTACTTTCTTCCCATTAAGGTCTGTAGCCCTTTTAGTGAGGTCTCTAAACAGGTGAAATCTCAGATGCTCATTGGTCTTTTTCATTTTGTTTGCCAGTTTGACATCCGGAAACTCTTCATTTCCATTGAAAATGATGTCATCGATCTTGACCTTCTGTTTTTTATCGACTTCAATAACGATTTCCATTCCGTTGGCAACCAGGGTGTCTTCCCGCTGAATGATATTGATCTCTGTATTCAGGAAACCTTTATCAATAAAATAATTTTTTACCGAAAGTTCAGTATTCTTTAGCGTAACATCCGTTAATACTTTTCCTCTGATCAGTTTGACCTGATCATCTAATTCAGATTTTTGCGCTTTGGTTATCCCCTGGTAGGAAATACGGGTTAACCGGGGCCTCTCTTTCAATTCGATTATAAGCCATACTTTATCTTCTTCAATTTTATTTACATAAACGGATATGTCTCCTATAATGCCCAGTTCCCAGATCTTTTTAATAGCGCCTGTAATGTCATCTCCTGGAATTTTAACCTTATCACCGATTTTTAATCCTGAAATGGAAATAATTGCATTATTATCATGAAACTTCGCTCCTGTTACTTCTATTTCAGCAATTTCAAATACTCTGGGATTGCGATAATCAAGCTGTATTTTATCATCATCAGAATTTGGTTTGACAAGGCCAACCTGTCCGTTTGCCAGTTGAGAGGTTATTAAAACTATGATTATTATAAGAATTCTGTTCATCCCTTCACGTTTACCTGTTCGCTGATCCTTCCAAATCTTCTTTCTCTATGTTGATATGACTCTAATGCTGCAAATAAATGCTTTTTCCTGAAATCAGGCCACAGTACTTCAGTTACATATAGTTCGGTATAAGCCATCTGCCATAGTAAAAAATTACTAATCCGCATTTCACCACTTGTTCTTATAAGAAGCTCTGGATCAGGCACATCCTTTGTGCTAAGATAGCCTGAAAATGTTTCAGGAGTTATCTCATTCGGCGAAATTACATCATTTTTAACATCTTTTAACACTTTTTTAACTCCCTGGATTATATCCCATCTCCCACTGTAGCTCAAGGCCAGGACAAGATTCAACCCTGTATTGCCGGAAGTAGAATCAATGGCTTCCTGTAATTCGCGCTGACATGCTTTTGGCAGGCTCGACAGATCGCCAATCGATTGTAACCGGATGTTGTTTTTATGCAGAGTTTCCGCCTCGTTATGGATTGTTTTTACAAGTAGCTCCATCAATCCTTTTACTTCTTCCGCAGGTCTGCCCCAGTTTTCTGTTGAAAAGGCATATAATGTCAGATAGTTAATTCCCAGTTCAGCGCAGCCCTCCGATATTTCACGTACTGCCTTGACCGCATTCTGATGTCCAAAAATCCGCCTGGCCCCCTTTTTCTTTGCCCATCGCCCGTTGCCATCCATAATAACGGCAATATGCTTAGGCAGAATTCCCTTTGATAACTTTTCTTTAATTTCTTCCATCTACTGCGGATTAATAGCAGGTAAAATTCGCCTATTTTTTTAAGAATATAAAGCTAATGGACGACAGAATCAATCATATCCATAAGGGCAAGGGATAAAGTAGAAAGTATAATTAAGGGTAAAACCAATGAAATAGTATGAATCAAAGTCATATTTATTCCCATAATCGTAATTCTTACGATTATTATCCGGACCCGAAACACCATCAATCTCGTCGAAAAAGGTAGCTCGGGCGCTTACTTCAATACCAATATCAAATTTTTTACTCAATTGATATTTAATTCCGACACCCAAAGGAATAGCAGGCTGAATTGGGAAAAAATCATTTTCTTCTGCTTTTTCACCAAAGAAGGAAAAAAGACCAAGTCCAAAATTAAGATATGGGGTCCAGTGGATCAAAGCATGTTTACTCTTATAATCCAGAAAATAGAATTCCAGCAATGCATATCCCTCGAGGAGGAATACATTGAAAGAGTCATCCCGGATCTGATTAAACGGATCATTAGAATACTGATCGTTTCCGCTAAGCATTCCACCGGAAAAGCCGTATCGAAGGGATGCTGCTTGCGAGATATTAGCTTTAAAGAAAACAGATCCTGCAGGCCTCTGACTTTGGAGATTATAATTCCTCGACAGGTCACCGGTAAAATTAAAAACACCTGCTTGAAAGCCGATTTCAGATAATTGCGCTTTTGCCGGTGTATTACCAATAAGAACGAAGAGGAATATTACCGTATATCGATAAGAGGAGGCAATTGCGTGATCACGGATAAATTTCCGAATACTATGATGTGCAGGGTCATCTAAATTTCGCATTTCTGAAAGTTCCACCCAGTATATAACTGATTTTTAAGCTGGTTACAAAAAATATATCATTATCAGATGCATTGCCCCGGTTATTTGTTGGTGCTTCGTGGCCGTATCCGCGGAACACCGTGTAGGCGATGCCATCATAGGTTGAAGTATAGGTATAACTTCCGGTATTGGGGAAGATTACATTCTCAAATTCTCTCGGAGTTCCGGCAACTGCAGCTATAGGTTCCTGTGAACGGTCGGACATCGCCTTGGCCAGTGGACTGTCCAGAGCACCGAGATCAACGTAGATATTACTTACATCATCAATGTAGTCGAAAAACAAGACGCGATATCCGATTTCAAAACCAAAGTCCAGATTATCCATCAGTCGATAAGTTAAGCCAATTCCAACCGGCAATGAGATCTGAATTTTACTGTAGGGTTTAACGTTATACGAGTCGCTATATTGCCCTTCTGTTCCAAGAGGTTGTAAGGCAACCCATTGTCCTGCTTCATCGAGTGGTAGTCCAACCTGGTCGAGCTCAGGCGCGATTGCTTTTGGATTATGAAAGAAAACACCCAGACCACCAAAAACATACGGATTAAAAAGGGGGCGGCTTAAATAAGTACCTCTGTTGGTGAAAAGATCAACCTTGCCAACAACGGATAATTCAATTATCTGGTTACGGAAGTGGAGGTTCCGGATATACCGGTATTTGGCAAGGTCATCAGCGGGGTCGGCCGATTCAAAATCATCCGCCCGGAGTGTGCCCCACTCAAGATTGGCCCTGAAACTAATTCTGGACGCATATTTGTATTCGGCAAAAGCACTGATACCGGGTCGGGTAAAGGAGATGTCAGTACTTCCTATTGAAGACTTGGGGGCGAGATCACCAAAATAATTGAGGGTGTTGATCCCACTGCCAATGGATAAATATCTTTTATTGGAAAAAGATTTTATGTTTCCCCGGTATTGGGATATCCTCAGATTATTGTTCTTTCTTGCCTTTCCCTGAGAGTAGCCCTCAGAAGAGAAAAACAGGATCAGTAAGAAAAATATAACTCCTGATATTATTTTCATTATTTTAATTTGAATATTCCGGGTAAAAATTTTGCAAAACAAAGATAAATCAAATTAAAGTATTATGAAAATCGTTACTATTAACTTATTTCCCCGAAGTAATTGGTACCTCAAATGTTAATGTATTTCATCAGGAGGTCCAGCCTGTCCTTTTCATCGATCTTATTAGGAGTTTCTTTGAATTCGGCGATGATAGTATATTCAAACCTTTCGAGTGTTCTGATTATTCTTGATATTTCAGTAGTGTTTACTTTCAGGGTAAGCATTACTTTATCGTTTTCCAGGGGATCGTTATTGATGTAACTGCTCAGGATCTTTGCATTATTTTCTTCAATCAAGCGTGCAATCTGGGCCAGTGAATAGTCGATTTGTTTTAGTGAAATAATAATAATCCCTCCCGGGCTTTGGATAGCGCTGGTTTGCGAGAAGGCATTCATGATATCATCAATAGTCACTACACCCATATAGGTTGTATCATCATCCAGAATAGCAACCATATCGATATTAAATTCCTTAAATAATTTTATCACATTATAAAAGTGCTGGTTTTTATTGAGGTAGCAATTATCACTGATGAGTTTGATAGCGGAAATAGATTTGGAAAGATCATTGTTCTCAAAAATGATCTCTTCAGTAATAAAGCCTCTGAATTGGCTTTGTTCTATGACCGGGAGGTAGTTTGTTCGTAATTCGCCCATCCATAGAATTGCTTTTTCAGCATCATCCTTCATGGTTAAGGCAGGCACCATATCATTAATTAGTTCTTCTGCAATCATAGGGTATGATGATTTCGATCAATTATACCTCTTACTAACAATAATACACAATAATTTTCACAAAATGATTTTTGAAATATGAGATTATTTTTAATTGTTTTTCCATTTTTTAGGGAGAAATAACAGGCTATCAGAGGTTATTATAGCGGATCCAGTTAAATAATATTTCAAAGCCAGATTCCGTTAAAATTGCTTCGGGATGAAATTGCACGCCTCTCAGATTATATTCTACATGCCTGAGGGCCATTATTTGATGATCATCGGTAAAGGCAATTGGCTCCAGTTGTGAAGGGAGTTGTTTCAGGATCAGTGAATGATAACGAACTACATTCAACCGGGATGGCAGGTTACGGAAAATATAATCATATTCAGTATTGATAGAGGAGATCTTGCCATGCATGGGCCTTATGGATTTTACCAGTTGAGCGCCATGTACAGTGCCTAAGGCCTGGTGCCCCAGGCATATGCCAAGTATAGGTAAATTGGATTGATATAATTCAATAATAGCATTAAGGGAACCTGATCGATCCGGCACCCCCGGTCCAGGGGAAAGTATAATTCCATTATAAGACCAATTGGTGATTTCCTTCAGGGGAGTATCATTCCTGAAGATCTTTACATTGACATTCATTTGATGGAGGTAATCCACCAGGTTATAGGTAAAAGAATCGAAGTTATCAAGTAATAATATCAAAGGGGGTATTAATTAAATAATTCTTTTATCGACTCAAATAGATTATCAGCAAATGGGAATACAGAAGACACATATTGTCCGATCATTGGTGCAAAGTTATAGATATAGGAGTACAGATAACTATCACTGGTTAGCTCATCCGGGACAGTGATATTGATCTGAGAAGTAAGCCAGAGTACAATACTGATCATAAAAGCCCATTTAATCACTCCAAGGATAGACCCCGCCAGGTTATCGAAGATTCCAAGTATAGTCATATCCATCAGTTTTTTAGTCAGTTTACCAATCAGGTTCACCACGATGAGAATACCGATGAAAATGCCTATGAAAGCAATAAACGGAATTATATTACTGTACTCCGGAATATATTGATGCAGGAAGGCGATACCGGAATGGACAAGTTTAAAAGCTCCCAGGATGGCTAGAACCAAAGCAATAATACCCACGAGTTCCATTAAAAGACCTCTTCGGTATCCTAGGTAGGCGCCCAGGAGCAGGGGTAGCAGCAATATTATATCAAGTGTTTTCACCTGAATCAATATCCTGCAGGATAGTTTTAGTAATTGAAGCGATAAGTCGTCCTTCAGCCTTACCCGCTAGTTTTTGTGTTGCGATGCCCATTACTCTTCCCATATCTCCGGGGCCGGAAGCATTAATGTCCTGTACTATCTTTTTTATTTCATTGATAATCTCTTCTTCGCTTAACTGCTTGGGGAGGTATCTCTCAATAACTTTCAGTTCTTCCTTCTCCTTCCCGGCAAGATCATCTCTTCTTTGTTCTTCATAAATCTGCAGCGATTCTTTTCGTTGTTTGGCTGCCCTGGTGAGTAATTGCATTTCTTTGTTGGTATCCAGTTCACCGGAGGCTCCCTTTTCGGACTCGGCAAGCAATATTAATGATTTGATCGCACGTAATGCCCTCAGATCATCTTTGTTTTTGGCTAGCATAGCTTTTTTTATGTCAGCATCGATTTGTTCCTTAAGGCTCATAGATCATTTGGGATTTTTAATGATTAAATTGCAATTAATTTTACTAATTAATACAAAAATGACTAAACTGAGTGTTAATATCAATAAAATTGCAACATTAAGAAATGCCAGGGGAGGAAATAATCCCGATGTAATACGAGCGGCTGTTGATGCCCAGGAGTTTGGTGCACAAGGGATCACGGTGCATCCCCGTCCGGACGAACGTCATATACGGTACCAGGATGTGTTGGATCTTAAATCCGTGATCTCAACAGAATTCAATATTGAAGGCTATCCTGATAAACGGTATCTTGACCTGGTGAAGAAGGTGATGCCTGATCAGGCTACCCTGGTACCTGATTC
>CAZYDB010000128.1:0-12476 GCA_964645995.1 uncultured Roseivirgaceae bacterium | reverse complement strand
ACATAACCGTTCTCGCCATCAGCGCCGGCAGGTCCCGCCGGCCCAACCGGACCCGGAGGGCCCTGGGGTCCCTCTTCAACCACACATCCGGCAGTCAGGACGAGTGAGAGCAAAACTGAAACTGGTATAAATTTTTTCATGATCTTATTCATTGTTTGAAATACAAATAATCAAATACCGTTCCAGTTTTTTTTTATAATCTCTTAATTGAGTTAATTTTATCGACTTATAACAGGACATTAATATTTTTTATTATGAAAAATCTATTTTATTCTTTTCTGCTTTTATCCCTGATAACCGTACAATTAAAGGCGCAACCCGGCTACCGGCCCACCCAGGAGAACCTTGATAACCGGGAATGGTTCCAGGATGCCAAATTCGGGATGTTTATCCATTGGGGTATTTACAGCGTGATGGCCGGTGGCGGCAATTACGGCATTGCCGAGTGGATCATGAACCAACAGGAGATCCCGGTCGTTGCTTACGAGAACCTCGCGAAATTCTTTAATCCCTTTAAGTTTGATGCGAAGGAATGGGTAGCCACTGCCAAGGCCGCCGGTATGAATTATATTACCATCACCAGCAAGCATCATGACGGTTTCGCCATGTATGATTCACAGGTAAGTGACTGGGACATTGTCGATCGTACGCCTTATGGCAGAGATGTGTTAAAGCAGCTCAAGGAAGAATGTGACCGGCAGGGGATCAAACTGTTCTTTTATTATTCCCAGTTGGACTGGCATCATCCCGATTATTATCCCAGGGGCCGGACAGGACAAGGCTATACCGGCAGGCCTGATCATGGAGACTGGGATGCTTATATTGATTATATGGACACGCAGTTGACCGAGCTGCTAACCAATTATGGCGACATTGGGGGCATATGGTTCGATGGCATGTGGGATCAGTGGGACGCGGACTGGCAATTGGATGAGACTTACGCCTTAATCCACAGGCTGCAACCGGGCGCCCTGATCGGCAGTAATCACCATAAATCTCCTTTTCCAGGAGAGGATTTCCAGATGTTCGAGCGGGACCTCCCCGGGGAAAACACCATGGGGTTCAACCAGACCGGAACCATCTCCCAATTGCCGCTGGAGATGTGTGAGACGATGAACGGATCGTGGGGTTATAATATCAAGGATCGCCGGTTTAAATCATCAAAACAACTGATACAGACCATGGTGAAGGCGGCAGGATATGGCGCTAACTTCCTTCTGAACAATGGCCCGATGCCAAACGGGCAACTGCAGCCGGAGAATGTGGATACCCTTAAAGTGATCGGCCGGTGGCTCGACCAATATGGAGACACGTATTACGGGACCGAAAAAGGACCTGTTTCTCCGCGGGCCTGGGGAGCTACCACACAAAAGGGGGATAAGGTATATGTTCATATTCTTGATCTGAAAGATGAAGTCGTTTTCTTGCCGGGATTCAATGAAAAATTATCTTCCGCGGTAGTATTCGATGATGGATCAAAGTTGAAATTTAGTCAAAATGATCTGGGAACCCTTATCACCGTTCCCTTCAGCAAACGGAATGATATAGATACGGTTGTGGAGTTAACCTTGAAATAGACGATGATCCCTTCGGGCAGGTTCAGGCGTGTGGCGGTAAAGATCGGTTCCAATGTTCTGACCGACCCCAGCGGGTTGCTCGATGGGAACCGCATGGACGAACTTGTCCGGCAGGTTTCAGCGCTCTGCCGTGCCGGCATAGAGGTTATAATGATCTCCTCCGGCGCCGTCGCTTCCGGCAGGAGCGTGATGCAGCCGAAGGTAAAGCTGGATATGGTAGGCCAGCGGCAGATGTGGTCTTCCCTCGGGCAGGTAAGGCTTATGCAATCTTATAGCAACATCTTCGGGAAATACCAGAGGATCTGCTCCCAGGTTTTGGTGACACGTGAGGATTTCCGGAGCCGGCAACATTATCTGAATATCAAGAACTGTTTCACGGTGCTTTTGAATAATGATATAATACCTATCGTCAATGAGAATGACGTGGTGGCCGTAACCGAGCTGATGTTTACCGATAACGATGAACTGGCAGGCCTGGTGGCCACCATGCTCAATGTAGATTGCCTGCTCCTCCTCACTTCCGTCGATGGGATCTTCACGCGTGATGACCAGGGGAACACCACCCTGCTGGAAGAGGTTAAACCAGGGGACAAGACCTATGAAGCGCATATTTTTTCTGATAAATCAGCTTTTGGCCGCGGCGGAATGCTTACCAAAGCCCGCATGGCGACCCATGTATCGGAAGCAGGGATCGAAGTGAGGATCGCCAACGGTCTGCGGGATAATATACTGGTTGATCTGCTTTCCGGACAGGTGCCGCATACGCGTTTTATAGCCTCCTCCGGAAAATCAAATATTAAAAAATGGTTATCTCATTCCAAAGGTTTTGAAAAAGGTGCCGTCGTGATCAACCAGGGAGCATTGAATGCCCTGTTGTCGACCCGGGCTTCAAGCCTTTTGCCGGTCGGTGTCACCAAAGTGGAAGGTACTTTTCAAAAAGGAGATATCATCACGATTTTCGATGAGGAAAGGAATCAGGTGGGTCTCGGCATCGCCCAGTATAATGATGACCAGGCCCGGCAAAAGGCAGGCGCCAAAAACCAGCGCCCCCTTGTCCATTATGATTATTTATTTTTAATTCATAAATGATGGAAGTAAAACAAATCCTGGATAACGCGAAAAAAGCATGCCGGAAGATCATTGATATTGAACAGGGGCAGGTCAATCGTATCCTGCAGGAACTGGCTAATGAAGCAGAGCATTCCTCGGCCTTCCTGATCGCCGAGAACAGGAAAGACCTTGACCGCATGGATCCTGAGAATCCCAAATACGATCGCATTCGGTTGAATCCGGAGCGTATCAAAGGCATTGCTGACGACCTCCGCAATGTATCACAACTCCGGTCGCCGCTGGAACAGACGATAGAGGAAAGAACCCTGGAGAATGGGCTGCACCTCAAAAAAGTGCGGGTGGCGTTGGGTGTGGTAGGAATTATTTATGAAGCGCGCCCCAACGTTACTTTTGATGTCTTCTCCCTATGCCTCAAATCAGGCAATGTCTGTCTGCTGAAAGGAGGACGCGATGCGGTCTCCTCCAACCTGGCCATTATGTCTCTCATTCACAAAGTGCTCGAGCGACAAGACGTACCGCGGGATATCGTGCAATTACTTCCGGCTACCCACGAAGCTACATCAGAACTGCTGCATGCGGTCGATCATGTCGATATCATTATTCCCAGAGGTAGTCAGCAGTTGATCGATTTTGTCCGGGAAAATGCCAGGGTTCCTGTTATTGAAACAGGTGCCGGTATCGTACATACCTATTACGATAAGAGTGCGGCAAAAGATAAAGGGAAGGCTATTGTAGAGAATGCCAAATTACGGCGGGTGAGTGTCTGCAATGCCCTGGATTGCCTGGTTATCCATAGCGCTAAACTGGATGAATTACCGGGTCTGGTAGATGAGCTCGGCAGGAAGGAAACGTTGATCTATGCTGACGACAGTGCTTATGAAATACTGAAAAACACTTATCCTGCATCCTTCCTGGTGCGGGCAGAGGAATCGCATTATGGTACGGAGTTCCTGTCAAAAAAGATGGCCGTGAAAACGGTAGAAAGCATGGATGAAGCCCTTGATCACATAGCCCGGTACAGCTCGGGCCATAGCGAGGCAGTGATTGCCGAGGATGAAGCGGTGATCGGGCGTTTTTTCAGGGAGGTGGATGCCGCCGCCGTATATGCCAATACCTCCACCGCCTTTACTGACGGCGCACAATTCGGAATGGGCGCCGAGATTGGGATCAGCACGCAGAAATTGCATGCACGCGGGCCGATGGCGCTGCAGGAGCTAACGAGCTATAAGTGGATCATCAGGGGGCAGGGTCAGATCCGGCAACCATAACAGAATCCCGTTTTTGCAATTATTATAAAATAGTTAATTTTAACAAGTCAATCTGGGTTTGGTTATTGAGTACGATTAAAAAATTGATAAGGAGATCATATTATTTTTTTCCACTTGAGTCCGTCCTGTGGACCGGCGCATTAGTGTTGCTGGCATTATACCAGCCGGATACCGAAACTCATGCTTCCTTTTGTCTGTTGCATAACCTCGGATTTACCTATTGCCCGGGATGCGGACTGGGACGCTCTGTTTCCTACCTGTTGCATGGTGACCTGGCGCGTTCCTGGCAAATGCATCCCTTAGGAGGGTTTGCGGTGGTTGTGCTCCTCATGCGCATCGGTTCCCAAATGAAAGATCATGTACAAAGCGTTTACTTAAATAAAAAATATCATGGCTAATGTTTTAAAGTTGTTACCCGAATTACAGGGTCAGGAGATGGCTCATGTTCAGGAAATTGTCAGGGACATGGGTGATGATGAAGCACAGTTGTTTGCCAACATTTACCGGGCCCGCCGGCGCGACCCTCAACTGATCCTGATCACAACGCTATTAGGTTTTTTCGTTATTGCAGGTATTCAGCGATTTCTGGTCAACCAGATCGGCATGGGGCTCCTGTATTTGTTTACCGCCGGTTTATGTTTTATCGGCACCATCGTGGACCTGGTCAATTACCAGAAGCTGACGTTTGACTATAACCGTAAAATAGCAGATGAAGTAGCCCAGATCTCCATTACCGGGTGATATGTGCCGGCGGCTGAAAGGAAATAACATCGTATCTTTGTACCTGCCAAGGGGATAAAAGCAAAAAAATTACATGAAGAATGAGTTTTGACTGGCTGGAGATAGCAAAGCGACTGGAGGCCTTAGCACAGACGGGCCTGACATTCAGCCGGGATGCTTTTGACCGGGAGCGCTATGAGGAAATCAGAACAATTAGCCATGAGATTTTTCACCATTATACCGAAGAACCCGTTGAGAAGATCTACGGCCTTTTTTCCAGGGAGGAGGGGTATCCTACACCCAAAGTAGATGTCAGGGGTGTGGTATTCAGGAACGGCGGGATCCTCCTTGTAAAGGAGATGCTGGATCAGCGATGGGCTTTACCCGGAGGGTGGGCCGATATAGGTCTTACCCCCAATGAGGTCGTGGTGAAAGAGGTAAGGGAAGAGGCTGGTCTGATAGTTGAGCCTGTCCGCCTGCTGGCCGTGCTGGATAAGAAAAGGCATAACCATCCGCCCAGTCCGCTTCACGTTTATAAGGTGTTTATCCTTTGTGAAGAAAAAGGAGGGAAGACCACCACCGGCATTGAAACCCTCGATGTGGATTTTTTTGATTTGGAAGAACTGCCTCCCTTGTCCACCGAAAGGAACACGTCCGAGCAGATCAAGCTGGTCTATGACCTCTATGGCCATCCTGAAAAGCCGCCGGTGATCGACTGAAATTGAAATGAACAGCATGAAAAGTAAAATTAAAACATGGGACGATCTGCTGATCTATGAGGACGACGATTTCTTCATCATCAATAAACCGCCTTTTATATCTTCCCTTGATGACCGGGTTGACGCCCTTACGATCGTCGGGCTGGCCAGAACCCGGGATCCGGGCGCTCAATTATGCCACCGGCTGGATAAGGAAACATCGGGAGTGCTGGTGATAGCCAGAACCCCAGAAGCTTACCGCCACATGTCCATGCAGCTTGAAAAGAGGAAGGTTGATAAGATCTACCATGCAGTGGTCGACGGCCTCCACGATTTTAAGGACCAGCGGATAGACATACCCTTGTCCGTCGCTGCTTCCGGAACAGTCCGTATCGACAGGAGATACGGAAAAAGATCCCGGACAATCGTGAATTCCGTAAAAGCATACAGGAAACATACCTTAGTCAGTTGCCAGCTCATGACAGGCAGAATGCATCAGATACGCGTGCACCTTTCCGCCATGCAGGCACCGGTCACCGGCGATGAGACTTACGGCGGAAAGCCGTTCTATCTGTCTTCCGTTAAGAGGAATTATCATTCAGGGAGATTTAAAGAAGAAAGACCTCTGATTCAGCGGGTTGCACTCCATGCTAAAGCGATTGAATTCAGGTTGATGAACCACCAGGTGAGTAATTTTGAAGCCCCCTATCCTAAAGATTTTAACGCCCTGATCAACCAACTGGAGAAAAATAGCTGATTCCGTATAAATAATCCGTCAACTATTGTATTTCTATCTAAGAACCCCTATTTTTGTGCCTCTTTTAGAGTTACCTCATTCGTTTTAAATATATTGAAAATTGGATACTACAAGTTACAAAACCGTTTCAGCTAAGAAAGAGAATGTTGAAAAGACCTGGTATGTAGTGGATGCCGACTCGAAAATCCTGGGAAGGATTGCCAGCCGTGTTGCGCTTGTCCTGAGGGGCAAGCACAAGCCTTCCTACACACCTCATATTGATTGTGGTGATCATGTGGTTGTTTTAAATGCCGCCAGAATCAGGTTGACCGGCGATAAATGGAAAAGCAAGGTATATCTTTCTCATTCAGGTTATCCGGGTGGTCAGAAGGCGCTTAATCCCAAGCAGATGATGCAGAAAGATACTACCCGTGTCTTTGAATCTGCCGTGAAAGGAATGCTGCCCAAAAGCCGGCTGGGGAGGCAGTTATTTAAGAACCTTCATGTGTATGAAGGAACCGAACATCCGCATGAAGGACAGAATCCAAAAGAATTAAAGATCTAAATACAAGTATTAATGGAGAATATCAATTCAATAGGCAGAAGAAAAACCAGTGTTGCCAGGCTCCATATGAAGCCCGGCAAGGATGATTTCACAGTAAATGGCGTGGCTTTAAAAGAATATTTCAAATCAGATATTCTGGAAACGATCACCAGGCAGCCTATCAACACGATTGCCTATGACGGGGGCTATGAGATCAAGTGTAATGTAAAGGGCGGCGGATTCAAAGGACAGGCCGAGGCGATCCGTCTGGCATTATCCCGCGCATTGGTTGATATAAATGAAGAGTATAAGCCGGCCCTTAAAAAGGAGGGTTTTCTTACCAGGGATCCGAGAATGGTGGAACGGAAGAAATATGGTAAGCGAAAGGCCAGAAGAAGATTCCAATTCAGTAAACGTTAAAATTTATATGCTAATTAATTATTAATGACTAAACTAACTTACAAAGATCTACTTGATGCTGGTGTCCATTTCGGACATTTGACAAGAAAGTGGGATCCCCGTATGGCTCCTTACATATTTATGGAGCGTAACGGTATTCATATCATCGATCTGAATAAATCTCTCGCTGCCATTGAAGAAGCATCAAACGCTATCAGGAATGTGGTCCGTAGCGGGCGCAAAGTAATGTTCGTCGCTACAAAGAAACAGGCTAAGACTATTGTTGAGGAAGAAGCAGTACGCCTGAAAATGCCTTATGTTACTGAAAGGTGGCTGGGTGGTATGCTTACTAATTTCGCCACCATCAGGAAGTCGCTCAAGAAGCTTACAGGCATCGAGAAATTGATGAAGGATGAATCATACCTTAACCTCGCCAAGAGGGAACGATTGATGATCACCCGGGAAAAAGACAAACTGGAAAAAGTACTTGGAGGTATCATTGATCTCACCAGGCTGCCGGCTGCCGTCTTTATCGTGGATGTTAAGAAGGAACACATAGCCGTTAAAGAAGCACAGAAACTGAATATTCCTATTTTTGCCATTGTCGATACGAATTCGGATCCAAACGTGGCCGATTTCCCTATTCCGGCAAATGATGATGCCTATAAATCAATTGATATCATCGTCAGGTACCTTGCCAAGTCCGTGGAAGAAGGGCTGATGGAAAGAAAGAAAGATAAAGAAGATCAGAAACTTAAAGAGGAAGAAGATATCAAAAGAAGAGTGGATGAAGGGGGGGATGAGGATGTTGTCGACGTTCCGGAAAAGAAGGCCAGAACAAGAATTCATGCAAAAGTAGAGCATAAAGCTACCGAAAGGGAAACCAGAAAAGAGGATTTAAAAGAGCAGGCGTCTGTTAAAGAAAATACAGGGTCGACTGCTGTAAAAGAAGAAGCTAAAGAAGAAAAAACTGAGGTAAAAGACGCAAAGGTTGAAGCCAAAGAGGAGAAAGCAGAAGTTAAGGAGGAAAAAAGCGAACCTCAAACCGAAACCGTAGAGGAAAAGGATGTCAAAGCCGAAACCTTAGAGTCAAAGGAAGAAAAAGCGGAGGTTAAGGAAGAAGAAGCGGAGGTTAAGGAAGAAAAAGCTGAAGCTACCGATGCAAAGGTTGAGGAGGAAGAATCAAAAAAAGAAAAGGCTGAGGAGAAGTCTTCTGAGGAAAAATAAAATCGATCTTCAAAAAATGAATCATACGATTGAACATTGATGAACCGGTCAATGTTCAATTTTTTTTATACTAATTATAAATTTAAAAATAACAAAAAATGGCAATATCCGCACAAGATGTAAATAAACTCAGAAAAATGACCGGGGCGGGCATGATGGACTGTAAAAAAGCCCTTACCGAAGCAAATGGTGATTTTGAGAAAGCCATTGACATCCTGAGAAAAAAAGGCCAGAAGATATCCTCTTCAAGGGCCGGCAAAGAAGTATCAGAAGGTTCAATTTTTATTGAATGCAACGACGGGTCTGCCCGGTGTGTATTGGTTGCTTTGAATTGTGAGACTGACTTTGTCGCCAAGAACAATGAATTTCAGGAATTGGGAAACCTAATCGTAAAGACGGCTGCAGAAAACAACCCGTCCGGTGTTGAAGAACTTCTTAAACTTAAAGCCGACAAGCTTACGGTGGAAGAGAAGATCGTTGAGTTTATGGGCAAAATTGGTGAAAAGTTGGAGATTTCCGCCTTTGAAGTGCTTGAGAGCGAAACAGTGGCTTCCTATATTCATTCCAATAATAAATTGGGTGTACTGGTCGCCATGAACCAGTCTGATGATGAAACCGTCATCGATGCCGGCAAGAACGTAGCCATGCAGATCGCCGCCATGAATCCGGTGGCGGTAGATAAGGACGATGTGCCACAGGAAGTGATCGATAAAGAACTCGAAATAGGTAAGGAGCAGGCCCTGGCCGAGGGTAAACCTGAGCATATCGTGGATAAGATCTCTCAGGGTAAATTAAATAAGTATTTCCAGGAGAATACGCTGCTTAACCAGCAGTTTGTAAAAGATAATTCTCTGACGATCAGGAATTATCTTGAAAATGTAAAAAAAGGATTGACCGTAAAAGCCTTCAAAAGAATCACCATAGAATAATCGGTTAACCACGGTTATTCTTCATCATTAAGTGTTCTTCTCAAGGAAAACTTCGGGTTAAAAGGCCTGCCTGTTCCATCAGTCAGGCCTTTTTTTAGTTCCCATATCATGAACGCATAGACCAGGAGGTATTCCAGTGCGATCAGCCAATAATTTTCGCGATAACCGTTTTGGGTATATCCTTCATAGGAAAGGAAGATCAATAAAGACCAGAGGACCGGGAATCTGTAACGTGTGAAAACCGATAATGCGACAAGGGTGGTGATATACCAGGGATGGAGGGTAGTCGTAAATACTACATAGATCATAAGTATCCACATTGCCGTTTCCATCAGGGTTATGTTTCTGGCCCAGGTTGTAGATGAAAAATAAAGGATCAATACCAGGGTGATCAAACCAAGCAAGGGACCGGCAATATAAATGATATTATATCCTGTGATCCAGTATCCCAATTGCCTGACCAGGTAGTATACACTTGCATTGAATTCAAATTTCTGAAAATAGAGTCCCAGGCTGCTTGTGAACCCTGACACCATGTCTATGTTGACAAAAGGAATAAATGCAATGATCACTACGAGACCGGTTAATATTGTAAAGGACAGTCCTTTTTTCCAGCCCAGCCGGATCCAGAGTGCCGGCAGAAAGATAAGGGGTATTAGTTTGGATAATACAGATAAGCCCAGCGCGACAGCTCCTTTATTTAACCGACCTGCTAGAAGAAAAAGGAAACTAAGAAGCATGAAAAATATCATCATGGCTTCAAAATGAAGGTTTGCCGATAATTCCAGGATCACCAGCGGATTCAGGGCGTATAATAACCCTGTGTGGACAGGCATCTTCAGCCTTTTCAATAACTTAATGATGAGTACGAGGTTGCCGGCTTCAAATATCAATAGGATGCACCTGATAAATACGATCACCCCGAAATTGGAATGCGGAAACAGCCGGACAGCGAGGGCGAAGACCCACTGGTTGAGGGGGGGGTAGCTGCTGTAGGTATCTTTACCAAATTGATTGAAGAGATCAATACCGATGCCTTGGATGGTGCCGGCATGATCCTTCAGATAGGATAAAGGAGTGGCTTGAAAAGGATTATAACCATCGATAACAAGATAACCATCCCATAAAAAACGATACACATCATCGGAAAGGTTCGGTATCAGGAGTAAAAAGGCTAACCGGAACAAAAAGGCTACTCCATACGCCTGATTAACAAGATCCGTTCTGCGGGTCAGCTTATAAAGAGCGAGGTAACCCATGAAAAGCAGGGAATAGGTCGATAAAAGGGGGAGGGAGTGATGTCTTGGGATGAAATAGCTGATCAGGATATAGCCAGCCAGGGAAATAAGGCTTATTATCCAGAAGACCAGGTTTTTATTCATCGCCGCCCTCATGCTTTCACCAGATTTTTATTGTATAATACAGGACGCCGGCAAATCCAAGGGCCAGCATCAGGTGAAAAACGATCAGTCCGAAGTCCTCCAGGTAGATGCCGGCACCTACCCCAAACAGAAAATAAATAACAAGTAAAAGCTCTATCAACTGTTTCCAGCTTATCCTGCCTTCAGTATATAATTTGTTTTGCCAGGAATCTTTTTCGCCGGATATATTGAATTTAGGTGTTCTGACGAAGGCTGTTTTTATCCCTGAAAGGCCTTCGATTACGGCAATGGTGTTTTGAAAGGATAACCCCATGGTCATGGACAAAAAAAGCGGAAATCTAAAAAGATAATAGCGGAGTGTCTGGCGGGGGTGATTAAACCGGGAAGCCACCCAGTAAAAAACCGAGATGCCGATAAAGCCAATCAGAAAGACTGATCCGATATTAAAGATAAGGTTATAGGCCGGATTGGCTTCTTTGATAAACAGCATGGGAATGCTGCAGATGGCTGCCAGCAGGAGTAATGGAAAAATGACGCTGTTTAAAAGGTGAAAGACGGCATGGATTTTATTGGTCAACCGGATGGGGGCCCTGAAAACTTCACGGACGATCTTGCGGGCTGTTTCAGCGCCTCCCTTCGTCCAGCGAAACTGCTGCGACCGTATGGCTGAGATCATAACCGGAAGTTCGGCAGGCGACACCACATCTTCAAGGTATATAAATTTCCAGCCTTTCATCTGTGCCCGGTAGCTGAGGTCGAGGTCCTCCGAGAGTATATCATAGGCCCACCCACCGCCGTCTTCAATACAGTGTTTACGCCATACACCGCCGGTGCCGTTAAAATTGATGAAACTGCCGGCAGCGCTCCTCCCTACCTGCTCCACCGAAAAATGAGCATTCAGTCCAAAAGCTTGCAGTTGGGTAAGCAGGGAATAATCCTCGTTAACATGTCCCCACCGGGTCTGGACCATGCCAACCACGGGATCATGGAAATAGGGCAGGGTTTTCAACAGGAAGTCCTTTTCCGGGATAAAATCGGCATCAAAGATGGCGATGAACGTTCCCCGGGCTTCCGGTAATCCTTCCTGCAGGGCGCCCGCCTTGTAGCCAGCCCTATTCCGGCGGTGCCGCAGTTCTATGGTGTATCCTTTCTTAATTAATTCTTCAGAAGTTTTTTCAATGATCGCAGTGGTATCATCCGTGGAGTCATCAAGCACCTGTATCTGCATTTTATCCTTTGGGTAGTCGAAAGCAGCAACAGCCCCTAACAACCTTTCAATGACATACCTTTCATTGAAAACAGGTATCTGGATGGTAACCAGCGGATAATCATCTACAGGCAAATGTTCCGGTCGACTTCTCTTGTTATTTTTCTCCTTAAGGTACCGGAAAGCGAGGTCCAGTTGGACCAGGCTGAAGATCATGATCAGGGTCATCGATAGCATGTACATGAAAATGATCAATAGCGCCATTATAAATACTTAAATATTGTCCACAGGATCTTATAACCAGCCATAAAGGTACCTTTGACCGTACCCGACACCTTTGATGTGCCTATGCGCCTGCGATAGTTTACCGGCACTTCAGCGCATCGCAAGGCCTTTTTAGCGGCTTTAAGCTGCATTTCAACCGTCCAGCCGAAATTCCTGTCTTCCATGTCCAGTGTTTTCAGCTTGTCCCAGCGGATCGCCCGGAAAGGGCCCAAGTCAGTGAATCTGACACCATAGAAAAGTTTTAATAACCTTGTGGCGAGCCAGTTGCCGAAGCGCTGGGGCAGGGTCATGGAGCCCTTTTCGCGACGACCCAGGGCACGCGAGCCGATGACCATATCGGCATCGTCAGCAAGAATCGGATCGACCACTTGAAAAGTCTCTTCAGGAAAATCAGAATGATCGGCATCCATGAAAACAACGATCCCGGTATCCT
>CAZYDB010000127.1:9273-12480 GCA_964645995.1 uncultured Roseivirgaceae bacterium | reverse complement strand
CGCCTATAAATTCGGGTATTTTGAGGTTTATGTGAAACCGGACGAAACCCTCAGGGCTATTAAAATTATAAAGGATGAAATTAAGCTTGAATAACTATAATAACCTGAGTCAGCGGATCTTTACAGCACTCATCGGCGCGCTGGCTCTTATTGCTGCCTGTTCCTTTAGTGAGTGGACTTATTTTATTGTGTTTTTTCTGATCTGTACTTTTTCAATACTGGAGTTTTATACCCTTGCCGGCCTGGATGGTATGCTGCCGCTGAAATTCTTCGGTACACTAAATGCACTTTTGATCTATTCCTTATCGTTCTTCATTGAGAACCAGTTGCTTGACAGGCGTTTCTATTTTATTATCTTTCCAATGCTGGTCCTTATTTTCCTGATCAAACTGTATCGGAATGAGAAAAAACCATTCACCAATATAGCCTATACTTTTCTCGGGATTTTTTACATTGGAATGCCTTTTGCGCTGCTAAACTTTATTGTTTTTTCCAAGGGTAGTTATAACTATCAGATTATCGTTGGATTATTACTTCTTCTCTGGGCCACCGATACAGGAGGATATTTCGCAGGTGTAAAATTTGGAAGAACCAAGCTCTTTAAACGAATATCACCTAAAAAGACATGGGAAGGAATGATCGGAAGTTTTATCCTGGCGATGGCTGCCGCTTTTTTTCTGTGTTTATACTTTGATATTTTGCCGGTCTTCGACTGGTTCATTATTGCCTTTTTTATCGTCATTGCCGGCACGTATGGCGATCTTGTAGAATCTTTGTTTAAAAGAAGCCTGGAGATCAAGGATTCCGGAAATGTACTTCCCGGACATGGCGGCTTTCTGGACCGGTTTGATGGGTTATTGTTATCAATGCCTTTTATTGTCTTCCTTTTGAAAGTCGTATTAATTTGACAAAATAAAATTTCGTAAAAAAAGAATATATTTATTTACAATTCTGTAATTTTAAGATAGAAACAGACTATTAAAATAATTAATTGATATGTCTTATATTGAACCCGCGCCCATAAAGGATAAGGAGAATCCTTTTGAATCTATGATGTATAGGTTTCGGATGGCAGCCCAGATCCTGGGTTTGAATGAAGAAGTATATAATGTATTAAAATCACCGGATAAGCAGGTAATCGTTACCCTTCCGATAACGATGGATGACGGATCCATCAGGGTATTTGAAGGGTACAGGGTAATACATTCCAACATATTGGGTCCATCAAAGGGCGGGGTGAGGTACGACAAGAATGTGACACTGGATGAAGTGAAGGCCCTGGCAGCCTGGATGACCTGGAAATGTGCTATTGTCGATATACCTTATGGAGGTGCGAAGGGTGGCATCATATGCAATCCCCGCCAGATGTCTTCCGGTGAGATTGAAAGATTAACCCGGGCCTATGTCACTGCGCTTCATAATGTGTTTGGCCCGGATAGGGATATACCTGCCCCGGATATGGGAACCAGTCAGCGGGAAATGGCATGGATGATGGATCAGTACTCCAGGCACTCGGGTCATACGATCAGCGGTGTGGTCACCGGCAAGCCCTTGATCCTGGGAGGGTCTCTTGGAAGGATGGAGGCCACCGGCCGCGGGGTGATGATCGCTGCTTTATCAGCCATGGAAAAGCTAAAGATCAACCCATACCAATGTCGCTGCGTGATACAGGGCTTCGGTAATGTTGGTTCGCATGCTGCCTTGTTGATGGAGGAAAGAGGCACTAAAGTTATCGCTATATCCGACATATCCGGAGGATATTATAATGAAAACGGAATCGAAATCGAAAAAGCGGTCGAATACAGGAATACCCATGGTGGAACGCTGGAAGGATTTACAGAAGCCGATAAAATAGAAGGTAATGAGATACTGGGGCTGGAAACCGACGTCCTGATACCGGCGGCACTGGAAGATGTGATCACTATTAAAAATGCCGATAATATCAAAGCCAGGTTAATAGTGGAAGGAGCAAACGGGCCTACCTCTGCCAGCGCTGATGAGATCATCTCAAGCAATGGGATCATGGTAGTACCGGATATCCTGGCCAATGCAGGTGGTGTTACGGTATCTTACTTTGAATGGGTACAGAACAGACTGGGATATAAATGGACGAAGGAACGAGTGAACAGACGGTCAGACCGGATCATGAAAAGTTCGTTCAGCAATGTCTATGAAATAGCTCAAAAATATGACGTTTCAATGAGAATAGCTGCTTATATGCTCGCGATCGATAAAATAGCCAAGGCATATAGTCATCGTGGAGGTTTTTAAGGGCAAAAGGAGTCGAACATGAAGATCCATAAAGAAGGGTGGAATATTCTGATATTCCTCCTGATAATATTAATTGTTGTAAATCTCCTTGTTTTTCAGTTCTTTCCTGAGCAGGTTGTTTTAAAATATATAGTGAGTATTGGCAGCCTTTTGTTGTTCCTGTTCGTCTTACAGTTCTTTCGTGATCCCAGGGTGGTCACGCCTTTTAATGATCAGCATGTACTCGCGCCTGCCGACGGAAAGGTTGTAGTGGTTGAAAAAACGGTTGAGAAAGAATTTTTTAAGGATAAGAGGATCCAGATATCAATTTTTATGTCACCGGCAAATGTTCATATCAACAGAAGCCCTGTCAGTGGAAAGATAATCTATTTTAAATATCATCCTGGCAAATATCTCGTTGCATGGCATCCTAAGTCCAGTACAGAAAATGAACGAACGACTATGGCGCTGCGGCTGAATACCGGATTAGAGATCGTTGTCAGGCAGATTGCTGGAATCATGGCCAGGCGAATAAAATACTATATCAACGAAGGTGACGACCTGACACAGGGGCAGGAGTTTGGCTTTATCCGTTTTGGCTCTCGCCTGGATGTGTTTCTTCCTTCCGATGCAGCGGTCATGGTCAGGCCTGGCGATTTTACGCGTGCCGGGATCACCCCCCTCGCAACGATATAGTCTTTATTTTTTAATGAAATTAAGGATCAGAAAAATGAGCCATACCAGGTAAAAATTAAAACGGGAAGTGATATGGATCCCGGTATAATGATAAATGACCAGATGGATAATGCCCGTTATCACCAGGCCACCCAGTCCAATCCATAAAAATGCATGTTGCCTTTTCAGCCAATCAATCATTTTTCCAGCCGGTGAATGACCGGCTATTCCATATTCTTATATCCCTTGGTTTCAATTTCATCCGCCAGCTTTTCAACTTTT
>CAZYDB010000127.1:0-9263 GCA_964645995.1 uncultured Roseivirgaceae bacterium | reverse complement strand
GCTACAAGTTTTGGAGCAACATCGAATTCATCGCATCTTATTTTTAAAAGAAGCGAGGTTCTTAGCTATTGTATCGTCAGAGGTCCCAAGGATCTGTGCGGCTAATATGCCGGCGTTACGGGCCCCGTCAATGGCTACGGCAGCTACCGGCACACCCGGTGGCATCTGCAGGATAGAAAGAACCGCATCAAGACCACCGATGGACGCCTGTGCTTTTATAGGCACCCCTATGACTGGCAGGGTGGTGAAGGCTGCCATCACGCCGGGTAAGTGTGCGGCCATGCCTGCTCCGGCAATGATCACTCTGATCCCACGGTCTCTCGCTTCCTCCGCAAGCGCTTTTACACGATGGGGCGCCCGGTGTGCTGATAACACAGTTAATTCATATTCTATGCCTAATTCTTCAAGCACTTCGGCGGCACCCTTCATGACCGGCAGGTCAGATTTAGAACCCATCACGATACTGATTATTGCATTGCTCATGTTATTTGATTTTAAAGATCTTGTGATTAACCTGATTAAGTTAGTACTAACCCGAAGAATTCACAAATTTTTCCTGCCTGGATGATCACCACCAGCCTTAATCATAGTTGACAGTTGACAAGTGACTAGTTGCCAGTTCATTCGTTTGCGTGTTTCCTCAATTCCTCATCTCCCCGTTTCTCAATCTCCTCTTTTCCCCATTTTCTCTTCCACACGTTCAAATGAAATGCATAACCGGGATTGAAAAGTCAGGGCTTGCATAAGCCTTATTTATATACGATGATATAAAATACAAGCCAGCTCATAAACCAGAAAACATAAGAAGTTAAAACGATGTATAGGGAGATATCCATTCTTTTATTTGAAAGATACCGGATCCCGTAAATCAGGAATATCCAGTAAGCCACTTCGAAAAGGTTAAGCGCCTTTAGGGGATAATGCCAGGCGTCCGCAAGGTTCCTGAAATCAACCAGGTTCATTATTGACAATGGATAAAAAGCTTTTACATCCCATATTTCGGGATCGGTAAAAAATATCAGGAACCATCCGATTTTCATGATCTCCGCAAAAAAGAAAATACATTCCCCAAGCATGACCAGTTGCCATAGTTGCGAATAGAAGATCTTGTAACCAAACATAAAAGAACCAATCCAGGTGATAAAGGCAATAATGGTAAACTTAACGAGATATACGACCGGAATGGAAAAATACTGGAACGCATTCACCATATGGTAGAAGCCCATCTGACCTCTTTCCTCAAGGATCTCAAACGCAGCTATTTCACTTTCGATGAAGTTCTTTTTGATAAATAAAAGAAGAAAGGTGATCAGACAAACTAAAATAAAGAAAACCCGTTTGTCAATAGACCGGTAGTCATCAAATATCCCTTTTAGCGGATTTCTAAATTCTGACATGGCTGCAGGCAGATACAAAAATCAATAGTAAACGAGCCAAAATAATAAAATTTATAGAATCATTCTTGTGAATCATCACAATTGTTTCAATAATTTAAAAATATATTTGTTACTAACTTGAAAATATGATTTATGGTACTTCCAAAGAGTGGAAAAATACTGATCGTGGGTTTAGTCATATTTTTTTTATGGCTCGATGCTTACAAAGTGCATTCCCAAACTGATGCTGATTCGTTGCAGGTGTTATTACTTGAAAATATCAGTATTCAGGTGCAGACGACCGCGGCTATAAATAACATGTATAATTTTAAATTTGAGGAAGCTGAAAAGCAGTATAAGAAGCTTAAAAATGATTTTCCGCATCACCCGCTGGCTTATTTTTTGCTTGCACTGAGCGAATGGTGGAAGATCAATGTAAACATTGAAAATACTGCTTATGATGATGATTTTCTGGCCTATATTGATACTGCGCTAACCAGGGCTCACCAGCTCTATGAAATTCCCCAGTATCATGTAGAATCTGCTTTTTTTCTGGCTGCCGGATATGGGTTCCAGGGACGGTTGTATTCCGAAAGACATAACTGGGGCAAGGCTGCCGTTTCAGGCAAGAACTCTTTGAAGTATCTGAACGATTGCAAGGAGAAAGGGTATCTGAGTCCTGAATTATTATTTGGCGATGCTTTATTCAATTATTTTTCAATCTGGATCGCCGAGAATTATCCCTTGCTAAGGCCTGTTCTTGCTTTTTTCCCCAAGGGAGACAAGAAATTAGGCCTCGAGCAGTTACGGCATGTTTCCAGGAATGCTTTTTATACACGTACGGAAGCCCAGTATTTTCTGATGCGTATCCTTGCCTCAGAGGAAAATGACCTTCCGGGAGCCTTGCAAGTCTCCGAATACCTGAATGAGACCTTCCCTGATAATCCTTATTTCCATCGTTATTATGCCAGAATGCTTTATTCCACCGGGCAGTTTAATGCTGCTGAAAAGGAATCGCTGGAAATAATTTCCCGGATTGACAGCGGCAATGTTGGTTATGAAGCTATTTCAGGGCGTTATGCCAGCTTTTATCTCGGACAGATCAATGAACAGAAGAGGAACTTCGCCCTGGCAAAACAGTATTATCAACGGGCAGTTGATTTTGCTTTAAGTCAGGAAGCTACCGATTCCGGGTATTATTTATATTCCATTTTATCCCTTGGTGAGATAGCCCTCCATGAGGGTGATGAAAAGCTTGCCAAGGACTATTTTAAGAAAGTAAAAAAAGACGCCAGAAGAAAAGATAATGCTCATAAACGGGCGCGCACCCTCTTGAAGGAAATGTAAATGGGTTTAAAAGATCTGATAGTAACCCCTGTTTTACTGGTCATAATATTTTTGGCTGCCATTTGGATACAGCCGTTGGTATCCAATAAAATAACCGGTAAATACTTTATCCTTGGTCTCCTTTTTAAAGTGATGGGTGCCATCGCCCTCGGATTAATCTATCAGTTTTATTATGAAGGAGGCGATACATTTGTTTACTTTGAGCAGGGCAGCCGGTATATTTGGGAAGCCTTCCTGGACTCCCCCCGGAAGGCCGTCCAGTTGATCTTTGCCGATGGTAAATACAATCCTTCCACCATCGAATATGCATCGAAAATTATTTTTTATGATGATTTGCCCAGTTATTTTGTGGTGCGTGTTGCCGGCATATGTGACCTTATCACCCTCCATACATATTCTGCAACAGCCATTTTATTTGCCGTCATCAGTTTCAGCGGCTTATGGGCTTTGTATACAGCCTTTTATAAGATGTATCCTAAATATCATCTGGAAATTGCCGTTGCAATATTTTTCATACCCTCCGTGGTATTCTGGGGCTCGGGTATCCTGAAGGATCCCTTGACACTCGGCGCTTTAGGGTGGGCTACCTTTGCGGTTATCAGGATATTTATTGAAAAAAAGGCATTCCTGACATCCGGCATAATTCTGCTCCTCTCCCTTTTTATCATATATGCGATCAAGATCTATATTCTCTTATGTTTTGTACCGGCATTGTTGATCTGGCTATATATCAACTCCATGAAAGGTGTAAGGAATCTGGTTGTAAAAGCCATGGTCTTTCCATTTTCGATTCTGCTGCTCATTGCAGGCGGATATTTTGCAGTAAAATCGATAGGGGAAGAAAATAAGCGGTATAATATTGAAAACATCTCCAGGACTGCCGAGGCTACCGCAAGGTGGCTGACCTATGTCAGTATAAGAGAGGGCGGATCGGGTTATACACTTGGCGATTTTGATTACAGTGCCGCCGGCATCGCAAGAAAGGCGCCAGCAGCCATATGGGCGACCTTGTTCAGACCGTATGTCTGGGAATCAAAAAATCCCGTTATGGTCCTATCCGCCATCGAAAGCACCCTGTTACTCATGTTCACCATGTTTGTAATTATCATGGCAATTGTTAAGGGAAGGATATCCCAATTATTAACCCATCCGGTCATTGTTTTCTGTTTTTCTTTTGCTATTAGTTTTTCATTTGCGGTGGGAATATCTACCTATAATTTCGGTTCGCTGGTCCGGTACAAGATCCCGATGATGCCTTTTTATCTGATCGGGCTTTTTCTTTTATATCATCATTCGAAAAGGCGCAGGAAATTCAAACGATTTGCCGTAAGAGAAAAATGATCCTTTAATGTGTTAATACCGGCCCTTCCTGTTATTTCCCGTAGCTGATCATCCTTAATAAGCATTGAGATCGTATCAAACCATTCTTCATTCTTATCGCATAAAAAGCCATTGCTCCCCGGCTGTATGATCTCGCGGTTAACGCCAACCGGGGAGGCAATTGCCGGTATGCCAAGGGCAAAATACTGAAGGATCTTAAACCCACACTTACCTCTGGTCCAATCATCATTGGTTAAGGGCATGATCCCAATATCGACGAGGCTAAGGTCATCCCATTCAGACTGCTTATTCCAGCGGATAAAATCAAAGTTACCGAACTCCCATTCCGGTTTTTTATTACAAATGATCAAAAAGCGTGTGTGGCTGAAGGTTTCAAGGACCCTTTCTATTGTATTCAGCAGTGGCCTGAGATAAACAAGGGTGGAATGTGATCCTGTCCAGCCGATGGTTATCTGTTTGTTTTTTTCCGGATTTGACGGTTCAATCGCCTCAGTATCGATGGTGGTTGGATTGATAAAAACCTTTTGATTGTATTGTAAGGCGAATGTTGACAAGTAGCTGTTGCCGCAGCTTATTTTATGCGACCAGGAGCAGATCTTCCTAACCTTGTCTTTGTCTTTTAACCATTCAAAGAATCTGTTTTCAGAATGATCACTAAGCCAAATCGCATCATCAAAATCATAGATGATCTTTTTTCTGAGGACGTGCGTGATGATCCATTCAAAAACCGGAGGTCCTGCCGGTGTTAATTCACGATGAATAAATACGAAATCATAATGGACACTTGACAGCGTATGGGCAATCCGCTTGAAGTAACCTATGGTAACCCCGGCCATTTTTTTCAGCGGGTGGCCGGTTTGGTACAATATCCGGTAAGTCCACAGCGGATAAAAGGATAGAAAACGGAAAAGGATGTTTTCCTCCCTTAAAACCCTGAAATATTGTTCAAATCTGAATCTCTGGGAAGCCACTTCACCAAAAGGATAAGGCGCTAAAAAGAGAATTTTCATAATAAAAATAAATTCAGATCTCTTTTATTAGTTTTTTTAAAGACACCCAGCCCCTTCCATTATGGACATCAGGAACACCTTTTCTTTTGAGGATTGACCTGGCGCGGCCGCTTCGGCTTCCGGTCTGACAGCAGGTGACCACCGGTTTTTCCATTTTCCTGATCTTTTCCGCATTATTTCTGATCTGGTCGAGCGGAATATTCACCGCCTGCTGTATATGGCCCATTTTATACTCCTGTGGTGTTCTTACATCAATTATATAGGCTCCGGTGCGCAATGCTTCCACCAATAACTCCTTCCGCTTACCGATTCCCAGCAAGTTTTTTATATATTCCAGCATGTTTAATGAAAATTAATCAACCCCAACGAGTGCCCTAATATACTGCTGTCTTTCAAAATATTCAGGTTGCAGGGCATTTTTCTGACTGATTATTCCTCTGAAGTCATCCAGGTTCTTGTATTCATTCCTTCTCATCCACTCTTCAAGGTCGTAAAGGATGTTTTCAATCTGGCTGAGCCCGTTTATATAGAGGGTGCTGCAGATCTGAACGGCTGTTGCCCCTGCAAGGATATTTTTGATAACGCCCTCGCCATCATGTATCCCTGTGTTCGCAACCAGGCTGCATCCGATCTTTTTATACAGGATGGCGATCCAGCGCAGGTTGGTTGACATTTCTCCCGGAGAGGAGTATCTGTTTTTTGATTGAAATTCGAAAGTATTGATATCAATATCCGGCTGATAGAACCTGTTGAAGAGTACCAGGGCGCTGGCGCCACTCTTTCTGATCCCATGAGTCACCCGCGGAATAGAAGTGAAATAGGGACCTAGCTTAACGGCAATGGGAATATTGATATTATGTTTAACGATATCGACGATCTTATAGATCTTATTTTCTATATCTTCCGGTTTTTCTTCAAATTTATTGGGCATTAGGGCAATGTTCAGCTCCAGGGCATCAGCGCCGACCGCTTCGATATATTTCGCATAATCAGTCCAGGCACTGTCTGAGATACAGTTGACGCTTGCGATGATCGGTATGTCGACTGCCTCTTTTGATTTTTCAATTGTTTCGAGATATTCATCCGATTTTTGAGTCATACCCATCTGTCGCAGGTAGTCAAGTTCTTCCGTATGTGAAACAGATTGAGCGGCGACTTCCAGCTTCTGGGTATCAGAAAGGATCTGTTCTTCAAAAAGTGATTTGAGGACTACCGCACCGGCACCTGCATCAGCAAGCCTTTTAACACCATCGGCACTATGACTTAAGCTACTGCTCGAAACGATGATCGGGTTTTTCAGATTCAAACCCATATATTTGGCAGACAGATTGATCATTGCTTTAATTTTTTAATTCCTATAGCAATTTACACAATTCCTGCGAATCCCATAAATGCCAGTGATAATAATCCTGCTACGATAAGTGCTGCCGGCACACCTCTGATTCCTACCGGCACATCAGCGAGATCCATATGTTCCCTTATGCCGGCAAAAAGGACAAGGGCCAGCCCGAACCCGATGGCGTTACCAATGGAGAAAACAACACTTTCTATCAGGTTAAATTCCTTTTGTATGACGAGTATGGCTACACCAAGTATAGCACAATTGGTCGTGATCAGTGGCAGATAAACGCCTAAGGCCTGAAAGAGAGCCGGACTTACCTTTTTCAGGATGATCTCCACCATTTGCACAAGAGATGCGATCACCAGGATGTAACTGATAGTCTGAAGAAATACAATATCATACGGTTGCAGGATGAAGTAGTTAATAAGATAAGTGACAATAGTAGCCAGTGTCATTACAAATACTACCGCGCCGGTCATACCAAAGGAAGTGCTCAGCCTGTTTGAAACACCCAGAAAGGGGCAAACTCCCAAAAATTGGGACAGTACGATATTGTTAATAAAAATGGCTGATATTATGATTATGATATAATCCATCAGAACAGGGTTTAGGCTTTTTTAAATTTATTCATAACGGCAATCAGGTAACCCAGGGCAATAAATGCCCCCGGAGGCAGAATGAAAACCAGTATACCATCCCCTTCCAAAAATTTATAACCGAAGATGGAAAGACTTCCCAGGATTTCTCTCACGGAGCCCAGAAGGACCAGCGCAAAGGTAAAACCGATTCCCATCCCAAGTCCATCGATGACGGACGACAGAAAACTTTGTTTGGAGGCGAAGGCTTCTGCACGGCCCAGTACAATACAGTTAACCACGATCAAAGGGATGAAGAGCCCCAGTTGTTCATGGAGTTCGGGAAGGTATCCTGCCATCACAAGGTCGACTATGGTTACGAAAGTTGCTATGATCACAATAAAAGAAGGTATCCTTACTTTATCAGGGATAAAGTTCTTAACCATTGAAACCACTAAGTTCGACATGAGCAATACAAAAAGTGTGGCCAGCCCCATTCCCAGTCCGTTGATAGCGGTGGAAGTGACTCCCAGCGTGGGGCACATTCCCAGCAGCAGGACGAAGACGGGGTTTTCTTTTATAAATCCTTTAGTGAAATTTTTCCATTGTTTCATTTTGAGCCTCCTTTCTGATAGCTTTCATAAGCCAGTTGTACGGCCTCACAAAACGCCTTGGAGCTGATCGTTGCCGCGGTGATTGCATCGATATCGCCTCCGTCTTTATTTACCTTAAGGGTCACTTCCGCGGGGTCAATCCCCTGGAACTGGTTCTTAAAAAGAGGTTCGGCCATCTTGGTGCCAAGGCCTGGTGTCTCCTTATGTTCGATCACGGCTACGTCGTGGATATTACCATCCTCTTGCAGGCCGACCATGACCCAGACGATCCCGCCATATCCATTTTTTGAAAAACTCCTGATGGCCACACCGGAAAGGCTGTCATCATTTTTTGCAGGATAAACTTCCAGGCTGTCTTCACCGTTGGCGGCAGGTATTTTGTACATATCGTCGACGGGGTTATTTTCATAAGTCGTCACTACCTTGTCGATGGCCGCCAGTTTTTTTGCCAGTCTGGCCATCGCAATAGGCTCGCGGGTAACCTCATATACATAGGCAAGAGCGGTTGAGGCTACCAGCGTTACGACAAACAGGGTAACCACCATATTGATAAATGTAGATTCTTTTTTAGCCATTTTTAACGATTTCTCCGAAATGTACAGGTTTTACATACTTATTGATCAGGGGAACAAAAGCATTCATAATAAGAATAGCAAAGGATACCCCTTCAGGGTAGGCTCCAAATAGTCTGATCAGAACGGTGATAACACCGATCCCCACCGCATAGATGATCATGCCCCGGGTGGTCATGGGTGAGGTTACATAGTCAGTGGCCATATAAATGGCCCCCAGCATGGCTCCTCCGGACAGGATCTGAAAAAGAGGATCGATAAACCTGTCGGGGCTGGTGATCCAGAGTAATCCGGAGAATATGAACATGCTTCCGATCACTACCACCGGTATATGCCAGGTGATCACCCTTCTGAAAAGCATATACACAAAACCAATTATCAAAAAGAAAGCTGAGATCTCTCCAAGGCTGCCGGATTGGGAGCCGATAAGAAATTCGAAGTAGGAAGGCACTTCCTTCATTAGGGATGACATGCTCTCACCATTCATCAATCCTTCTTTGATTACTGAAAGTGGTGTGGCTCCCGTTACCGTATCCGTAAGCGACATCCTGCCTTCGTAAGGTACCGGCCAGGTTGTCATCTGTACCGGAAAGGAGATCAGTAAAAATACCCGGCCTACCAGGGCCGGATTAAAAGGGTTGTTCCCTAAGCCGCCAAATGACATTTTACCAATGCCTATGGCAACAAAGCTGCCGATCACAACAATCCACCAGGGCAGGTTGCTGGGCACATTGAAGGCCAGCAACAGGCCGGTAAGGATGGCTGAACCATCAAGGATATCAGGCTCACGCCTGAGCAGATATCTGGCAATGACATATTCAAAAAATACCGATGATAAAACGGCGGTCAGTGTAACAAGCAGGGCACCCACTCCAAACACATACACAGAAAAGAAAAAAGCAGGAAGCAGGGCGATGATCACGTCATACATGATCCTGGAAATGCTCTGCTCCTGGTGGATATGTGGGGAAGGCGCTACGGTTAGTAAATTTGTCTCCATCTGTTAAGCGCTTTGTCTTTCCCGAATAAGATTAGTAACGGTCGACTTACCTAGTCGAATATAATCCAGTAATTCCCTGTTGGAAG
>CAZYDB010000126.1:0-12498 GCA_964645995.1 uncultured Roseivirgaceae bacterium | reverse complement strand
TCTTCCCTTTGAATAATTACCGGCCATTCAAGAAAAAATTGGATGGCCGTTTTTTATAGTTGTTTTTAAATCATACGTCATACCCCTTCTTTTCGGCAATAATCAAATAGTATTGGAAGTACGGGAAAACTTTATCGCAACATACATAAACTGTGTAAATAAAATCAAGACCCGGAGGGTATAATTTCCATGAATTATTCGCATTAAACACCAGGATATAATATATTTGCTGCCCCGTTTTTACTGAAAAAAACTTTTTGGCACGGAAATGGTTACCAATAGAATAAAATTAAGGTATCGGAAATGAAAGAAAAAGAAGGAAGCGTAAATTTTGTCCTGGCAGTATTAGGGGTTTCTGTAATCATTATTGTCGCCATTCTGCTGATACCCTAAGTCTACGGCATCTATCGGCAATGCCTTTTCTCGTATAATAATATCCCCTTTACCCGTGAAATTATCTTACCAGTCACCCAGTTGTTTCCGGATATCGATGATCTTACCCAGGTGGTAGGCATTATGATCAGCCACCAGCAATATCTCCCGTAAATAAGTCCTGCCTTCACCATGGGGTATCTCATCTGTCAGGTCGATTGCCTTATCATTGATCAGATCGGTCAATGATTGAATATCCCTTCCAAAACCTCTTATTGTCGTATTCCATTGTTCGTCAGACACTTTTGTTTGGGGTTCCGGCCAGTATCCATAAGGCCATGGAGGCGACTCCCACCCTTCTTCCAGGGTATAACGCAGGATATCTTCCTGGGCAATACGCATATGCTCCAGCTCTTCATATATAGAATGCAAATGCGGCGATGGCCTGAAATGGCGAATTTCCGGATTTACTTCTGCGATCGCCTGTTGCCAGTCAACATGTGCTGACCCGCCGTTGATCAGTTCGATAAGGTTCTTGCGAAAATTTGCAATGTTCATTTTCAATATCTTTTGTTAAAGGATCTTTTCAGATCATCGCTCCTGGAATCAGTTCTCATACAACTTCAAACCAGCCTTTGGAATGTCCTGCTGATTTTGAACTGCCGGGTAGGGATCGACCTCAAGAAGCCCGATCACATACTCCTTATTATAAAAAGTAAACGCTTGATTGTCAAAGAGCGAGGGCGAACAATCCCCCAGGCATAATAAGGTTTTATACTGACTGTTCCTGGTATCTTCGATGACCACCTTCACTTTTGCATCCCCCGGACGAGGACATACAGTGCCTGCAGGACACCTGGTTTCCTCAATGGCTGCTACGGTAACCAGCAAGGTATTCCCCTTGCTGTCGATAATCCGCATTGATTCATTAACCGCCAGAAAAAAGGTGTTGTTGATCCGGATCCAGTCCGGTTCATCTTTAGTGCAGCCTGACAATTGAAGCAGAAATGCCAGCCCGAACACCAGGCCGTTTACTTTGTTTTTCATTCCTTCAGATCGGCATAACTGATCAACCTGATCCCTCTTCTTTCTATTACTTCCTTTACTCGTGGATCCGTCCATGCCCTGGTTACAGCATCCCTGTTGGCCGCCACATCATAATATCCCTCATGGCCAATGGCTTCCATCTCGACAGTCTCATAGCCCGGATGCTCAACAAACAGGTAGGTGCCGGGCTTAAGCTCCTCCAGGGAAGCCACCAGGTTGGTAACCATAGCCTCCCCAACCCTGGCTCCTCTAAAGCCACTGAAGCGCTCGACACCAAAGGGCTCCACGCTTGTGATAAGTCCATATTCCCTGGCAAGTTTTTCCTGAACCTCCATGATGGCGGGATCTGCATTGGCACCACCCATATGGATATTCATATGGGTGATCCTGCCGGGCAGGTGTTTCATAGCCATTTCGATCTGGGCCCGAAGCTCCTGTTCGACATCCTCTATCTTCCATGCATTACCAAGAAATGTCCTTTCAGGAGGATACCGTTCATTGGACCAGTACATGGGGTAAAAATAACCGTCATCATCCACCAATGAGGGGGCATGACTTACCGGTCCCCATTTAATATTATCCCATTCCGAAGTCATTGTCAGATGAATGCCTACATCATAGCCGGGAACCTCCCGGAGCATCCTGACCGCCTCAGGGAACCACGCACAGGGTACCATGATCTCGACAGACCGGGCGATGCCCTCTTTGTAGACATCGATACAAGCCAGATTGGCAGTATGGGAAGATCCGATATCGTCGGCCCGCACCAGCAACCTGATCTCCTTATCCTGACCACAGGCATTTAAGACCAGTAAAACCAGAATTAGCACCAAAATATGTGTTTTTTTCATATTACTGAACAGTTAAGTTTTCAAGACAAACAACATGGGCCTTCGCGCCGTATCCGTTTTCCCGGTAATTGGCCCACACTTTAAAATAGGCGTCCGGATCGCCATCACCATCCACATTGCTGAATGTCACATCCTGACCTCCGGTATATTTATCAGGTACGATCCTTTCCCGGAATTGAGCACCCATGTCATCAATATTTTCCCGGAGATAAGCGCTGACCGGTGCCCCTTCAGGTAAAATCAAATGATCCTCCTGATCCATGGTAAAAATATCAAAATCTTCATCACCATCAAAATCAGTGAAAGCAGGCATCCCCTAACGAAGACCGTACCGGCCGGGAAAACCGGCGCTTACCGTATGATCAAATATTCCGTAATTACCGGTATCTGAATCCGTTGCATTTTCGCAATCCGAAAATAAAACCTGTAGGCAAATTATCAAAGGAAATACAGCTTTCATGAGCAAAAAGTGATTGATGAAAAAATCCGGATGAAAATACAAATTACAATTTTTCAATGCTTTCAACGGTAATCTCGCCCAGGTGATCAACCACAAGATCAGCATGCGTCAGCTTCTGTGTCCCCGAGTGATGATTCTGAAAACCAATGGCTTTCATGCCGGCCTTCTTTGCAGCGGTTATGCCATGAGCGGCATCTTCGATAACAACACACTGGGCCGGCTCGGCTTCTGCCTGCCGGGCGATATTAATAAAGATCTCGGGATGAGGTTTCGACAGGTGTACCATATCACCACCAATAAACAAAGGAAACACATGCACCAGGTCGAATTTCTTCAACACTTCCCCTATGGTAACTGAAGTAGCGGAAGAAGCCAGCAATAAATGATAATGCTTTTCCAGCCTGTGGATCAGGTTGCGGGCTCCTTCGATCAACTGTACTTCATCCGATCCGCTCAACACTTTCAGGTATTTCTCCCGTCCGCGTAAAAGTAATTGCTGGGGTGTATACTGTAGTTTATACTTATCGATCACGAACTTCCAGGAATCCATCGCCGACATGCCGACAAAAGACTGCTGCTCTTCGAAGGAGAGGTGGAGGCCGAGTTCTTCATACATCTCTTTCTCAAGACGCTGGTGGGTGGGTTCACTGTTAATGATCACCCCATCCATATCAAATATTACGGTAGAAAATCTCATGGGAATACTTTAAAATTACGGTAACATTAATTCAACACACTTCAGCCAGAAACCCTGGTAATGATCCCAGAAAACAAAATTACACCCCCAGTGCGGAGCCGGGTCGCTCATATAGGCGAGTACATGTCCCTTGCCGATCTGCCCGGAGGAAAGCAAGGGGTCACCTGTTTCCTGTACGGTAAGTATATCTTCAAAACCATCCCGCGACAGGGTTTTATTATAGCCGAGGATGGGTGGCATCGATCCAAAATCGATATTCTTGAATTCCTTGATCCAGTCCTCATGAAGAACGGCCTTATATCCTTCCGTACTCTCTATCAGATCTTCGTAATCAAGGCATCCGACGGGAAGCACCTCACGCAGCCTCGTCCGTCCCCATCCCCCTTTGCCCATCTCGCCGGTAAATGAGAGCCACCCGCCCAGGAACATGGCTGGTTTCCCCGATCTGATAGCTTCGATAGTAAGCCTTATCCTGTCCGGAAATGTTAATACCTCTTTTCCGAATTTCTGACGGTCAAAAAAGCCAGGCGCCAGTTGAAAAAGTTTGGCCTCCACATCACTGAATATAAGTAGGTCATAATCGGCAAGTATTTTTTCATATTCACCGGGCCCCAGTTTATAAAAATCCCATGAAGGTACCGAATTCACTTCATGAGCACCGGTAGATTCAAGTGCCTCCTTCAACCATTTGCCATAATTGAATATATCGATACCCTTATGGGCATAGTTAAAAGGCGATTCAGCAAAAACAGGTCCGGTAAGGACAGCCCAGTCGCCGACATAGTAGATCTTTGCCATGGAAATTTGTCTAAATCCGGGGTAAAGATAAAAAATATGCCTTTATTCTTTTACTCTTTTTATAGAACATGTAAAATTGATGAAAAATATGCTGGCATGAAAAAATTTCTTTTTATCGTATTGTCGATTACCTTTCTCAAAGGTTTTTCACAAGAAGATCCGCAATCGCTTTTATTAAAAGACTTTCGACCGGAAAGCATTTATAACCTTCCTGTTACCCGGGTAGAGAAAGCAAGGTTCCCGGTGATCGATATGCATTCACATCCTTATCCTGAAAGCATCGGTGCGCTGGACCGCTGGGTCAGGACCATGGATGAAACCGGGATCAGGAAAAGCATCATCCTCACCTATGCTTATGGCGCCGCATTCGATTCACTGGTCAGCGTGTACAGCAGGTATCCGGATCGTTTCGAGCTATGGTGTGGCTTTGATTACCGGGGGTATGAATCCTCTGCTTTTCCGGAAAGTGCCATCCGTGAATTAAAAAGGTGCCGGCAGATGGGAGCCCGTGGGGTCGGTGAACTGGGCGATAAAGGCAAAGGTCTCTTTTACAGTAAGCCGCCCGCCTGGGGCATGCACCCTGACGATGACCGCATGGCTCCTCTTTTTGCTGCCTGTGCTGCGATGGATATGCCGGTAAACCTGCATGTGGCAGACCCCAAATGGATGTATGAGCCCATGGACCATACCAACGATGGGCTGATGAATGCCTATAAATGGCGCCTTGATGACCAGGAAGGTATTACAGGCCATGAAGGCATGATCAGGATCCTTGAGAACACCCTTAAAAAGAACCCTGAGACGGTATTTATCGCCTGCCACTTTGCCAATTGCACCTATGATCTGAATATTATCGGAAGATTGCTTGAGAATTATGATAATCTCTATGTGGATATCAGCGCCCGCTTCGCTGAATTTTCGCCAATTCCGAGGACCGCTGCCGGTTTTTTTATTAAGCATCAGGACAAGATCCTGTATGGCACCGACATGGGCCAGGCAACAGATATGTATCAACTCACATTCCGGATTCTGGAGACGGCAGACGAACATTTTTATGCCCACCAGCACTCCAGTTACCACTGGTCGATGCACGGCCTCCATCTACCAGATACGGTTTTGGAGAAGATATACTTCAGGAATGCCGAAAAAATAATTCAACGCTGAAAGCCGAAAACCTCAATGCACTGAACTTATGGATATAAATGTCCAAATACGAAATCTTCATATTGATGATTTCCGCGACCTGGTGGAGTCCTCGAAAAAAGCCTATCCCGATGTTGATCAGCCGGAATGGAAGGAAGATGAGATCAACACCCTGCTCGAGATCTTTCCAGAAGGACAGATTTGCGTGGAAGTAAACGGAAAAGCCGTTGCCTTCGCCCTGGCATTGATAGTCGATTATAAAAAGTTCGGTGATGCCCATACTTACAACGAGATAACGGCGGATTATACGTTCAAAACGCATACTCCCAAGGGAGATGTCCTTTACGGAATAGATGTTTTTGTTCATCCCGATTACCGGAATATGAGTCTTGGCAGAAGGCTTTATGATGCCCGTAAAGAACTAACTGAACATCTTAATCTCCGTTCAATCGTGGCAGGGGGCCGGCTACCCAATTACAAAAAGTATGCAGATAAGATCACGCCTAAACAATTTATTGAAAAAGTACAACATAAGGAGATCTATGATCCGGTGTTGTCCTTTCAGTTATCCAATGATTTCCACGTTCGTAAAGTATTAAAAAATTACCTGGAAGGTGATAATTCATCAAAGGAATTTGCCTGCCTGATCGAATGGAATAATATTAATTTTCAGGAAGAACAGAAATTCCTTGAAATGGATAAACAGGTCGTCCGGCTAGGGCTCGTCCAGTGGCAGATGCGTCCCATCTCCACACTGGAGGGATTGTTTGATATGGTGGAGTATTTTATTGACGCCGTGAATGGCTATCATTCCGATTTCCTGGTTTTTCCGGAATTTTTCAATGCCCCCCTCATGGCTGCCTATAATCACCTGCCGGAACCTGACGCCATCAGAAAACTGGCTGATTTTACAGAGCCTATACGTGACCGTTTTACTGAATTTGCGGTTTCCTATAATGTCAATATCATTACGGGAAGTATGCCATATGTGAAAAATGCCAGGTTATATAATGTGGGCTTCCTGTGCCGCAGGGACGGAAGCTGGGAAAGGTTTGAGAAACTCCATATAACACCAAGTGAGATAAGCTCCTGGGGAATGGTCGGCGGCGATACTATTACTACCTTCGACACCGACTGTGGTAAGATCGGTATACTGATCTGTTACGATGTGGAATTTCCGGAAATATCGAGAATCATGGCCGATGGGGGTATGCAGATCCTTTTTGTCCCTTTTCAAACGGATACTCAGAATGGCTATACGAGGGTTAGGAACTGTGCCATGGCAAGAGCCATCGAAAATGAATGCTATGTGGCGATCACCGGATGTGTTGGTAACCTGCCCAAAGTAACCAATATGGATATACAATATGCACAGTCAGCAGTATTCACTCCTTCTGATTTCGCCTTTCCCTATAATGGGATCAAGGCTGAAACTACGCCGAATACGGAAATGACCCTTATCGTGGATGTTGACCTGAATCTGCTGAATGAACTGCATACCCAGGGATCCGTCCGTCTGCTGAACGACCGCCGTAAAGATCTTTACACGGTTACCCGCTTAAAAAAATCATGAAATGATGTAGAGCAAAAGGCTCTTGCGGGAAATATTTTCTACATCAGGACCGGCTTCGGGGAAATTAACCCCTATCAGTTACCATAAAGTTCCCTTTTTAACCTCGTTATGTAACTACCTGATAATAAATATTTTAAATGGTAAAGCCGGTTTATTTTGAGAATAGTTTATATATAGCCTTCTTATCATGGGCCTTCAGGAAATGAGGAAGGACCAATCAATAATGTAGAAAATTACCCACACGGGATTGAACCCAAAGGGTATCTTGCTCATCAAAACAAACACAAAAAAACGAACAGCAGACCGGGTTATAAAAGTAACTGATGCAGTCACCTTTTACATGTCATTCTAAAAAAATTCTATGCAGCAAAGTGAATCACTGAATAATACGCTAAATTCAGGCATGGAATCATCGCCGGAATTAAAAACATGAAAATGTTAAACAGATTTATCATTTTATTTTCTTTCCTTTTAGGTGCAATTCATGCCCTCGCCCAACAGGAACCTTTAACCTGCTCCCAAGATACACTGATCATGGAAACTTCCACTGGAAGGATCTTCGGGACCCTGCTTCAGCCGGTATCCGGCGCACCTGTTCCGCTGGTTTTGATCATAGCAGGCTCCGGACCGACCGACCGCAACGGCAATAATCCCATGATGGTCAACAACAGCCTCAAATACCTGGCCGGGGATTTATGCAGGGAGGGTATTGCTTCTTTAAGATATGATAAAAGGGGCATTGGCGAGAGTAAAGACGCCGGGATTGAGGAAGCCGGTCTCCGCTTCGACCATTACATACAGGATGCCTCAGGTTGGATCAACAGGTTACAAAAAAACCAGGCGTTCAGCAAAGTGATCGTTATCGGCCATAGTGAGGGATCACTCATTGGGATGATTGCCGCAAGGAATACCAGCCCGGCAGGATTTATTTCTATCGCCGGCACAGGAAGACCGGCCGATGAGCTTATCAAAAAGCAACTTGAAAAACAACCGGAACAGGTCAGGGAATACAGCTACCCCATCCTTGATAGTCTTAAAGCCGGCATAACGGTGGATAGTATCAATACGATGTATTACCCACTTTTCCGCCCCAGCGTGCAGCCATACCTGATCTCCTGGTTTCAATATGATCCGCAGAAAGAGATCAGCAAGCTTGACGTGCCCATCCTTATCATACAGGGGTCAACAGATATCCAGGTGTCTGAAGATGATGCTTACCAGTTACTGGTGGCTGGTAAAAATGTTGAAATGGAGATCATCGAAGGGATGAATCATATTCTAAAGAAGGCCGGCACTGACAGGCAGCAAAACATCGCAACTTACCAGGACCCCGACATGCCCATAATGCAGGAACTGATTGAAGCTATCGTGTATTTTATCAATAACAGGACTTAACCCCCGTTATTGGACTGATCTACTTAAAATCAACTTTATATCCATCCTGATCGGGGTGCTACCCATAAAAATATCAGTAAAAGGATGTTGGCAATTATACCAAACTTGGAATCAGGCCATCCTAAAACAGTGAATACAAGGGATATCCAGGTTATCAGCATAATCAGACCATACCACCAGACCTGATCACTTATAACACCAAAGGCGCCAATAAAATAAACAACGCCCAATGACAACCATATGATGCCAATAACTCTGATGCCTCCATCCCCCAGGTCGACAATACCACCTAATATCGTCGTCTTATATGGATGTTCTTTATCTCTCACGATCTTCCAGGGAACAAAAAAGCCAACCAGGTGTGCAAAACCATGTAAAAACAAATAAATTCCAATACCAATATCCATATATCTGCTGATTAAATAAAATTATATTTCCCGGGCATGGCCACTGGAGGCATGGGCATCTCTCCTAATTCATACTTATCGAGGGAGAGATCCTGCCCGGACTGAATCATTTCTTCCCATGTTATCTCGCGACCACTATAAGCTGCTTCCCGGGCCATAATTGCCGTTAACGTTGATTCGGCAACCTGCCTGGCCTCATTGATCGGATCACCTTCCCTGATACTTCTGATCAGCTCTTCGTGCTCAAGCTGATAGGCGTTATTACGTTCTTCCCTGGTCCGCCAAGAACGGCCATCATCAAACTGAATATAGGTTGGGTAACCCATAAACGCTTTCCCTTCATTGCCTATCACCACATCCCTGACCCGGTTGATACAACCGTTGATCTGACGATCCTGACAGAAAGCATAAATACCACCCGGGTATTCGAACTGAACAGATATATGGTCATAGATATTCCCGAATTTCGGATCCGTCCGCACCTGTCTTCCTCCCAGCGCCACGGCCTTTAGCGGATTTGAGCCAACCACCCAGTTCATTACATCAATAGTATGGATGAATTGTTCAACGATAAGGTCTCCCCCAAGATACGTATAATATAACCAATTCCGCAACTGATATTCCATATCACTCCAGCCGGATTCGCGGTCAACCGACCATAATTCGCCGATGAGAAACTCGGTATATAATGATTTAATATCCCCTATTTCTCCCGCATGGATCCTTTTAATAACCTCGAGGGTGAGGTTCTCTCTTCGCCGGTGAGTTCCTGCACCGATCGCCAGCCCCTTCCGGCGGGCGATCTCGCCCGACCCAATAACCGACCGGATGCCTGTCGCATCAACTGCAGCCGGCTTCTCCATAAAAACATTCTTTCCTGCCTCTATGGCGGCCCTTAAATGCATGGGCCGAAAATGAGGAGTTGCAGCCAGGATCACATAATTGATGTCTGAGATATCCAGTAATTTCTTATAGGCATCAAATCCCGTGAAACAATACTTTTCCGGCACCCTGATCCCTACTTTGTCCAGTTGACCCTTGCAGTTGTTCAGCCGGTCAGGAAAGACGTCGGCCAAAGCACGGATCTCAATATCCTTCACCTCGATTCGTGCACCCTCAGCCGCATCTTCCGTATGATAACCCTCGAGCGGATAGATCACTTTCGTCGCAGCCTTAACAACATCAAGAGCAGCCCCGGTACCGCGGCCTCCGCAACCGATCACACCAATTATTATTTTTTTGCCGGGTGCTGCCTGTGTTGAAATATTCGGAATATGGGTTAGCGTAGCAGCGCCTGCCAGTCCCAGGCCTGATTTTTTCATAAAATCCCGGCGTGTAATTGGAAGTTTCTCCGGGATAAGCATACCGGATTCATAAAATTTCTTTTTCATAATCATTAATCAGGAAAAATATTGAATGATGGTCAAATTTCATATAACTATTAAAGAAACCGTTTCGGAAAACATTATTCCTGAATCTAAGAAAAATTAAGGCAAAACACGATCAAACATCAAATTCTATTTATAATTATCCGAAGAATATTGTTCATCCCAATAAAATGAAATAATTTGACCCCCTCAAATCATTGATCCAACATCCGGGAAATATGCAAAACACTGATGAAATCAGGGGCCTATGGCAATCGAAGATCGGTTTTATCTTCGCGGCTGCCGGTTCAGCAATCGGTTTAGGCAATATCTGGCGTTTCCCCTATGTGGTGGGGGAAAATGGCGGTGCTGCCTTTGTTCTCCTCTATATCTTCTTCATTATCGTCATTGGTCTGCCTGTTATGATCAGTGAACTTGCCATCGGCAGGAGAACAAGGCGAAATCCTTTTGGCGCTTTTCATACACTGGCTCCTCGTGGCGCATGGAAATATGTAGGAGGACTGGGAGTGCTGACAGGTACACTGATCCTTTCTTTTTATTCGGTCATCGCCGGTTTTACACTGGGTTACTTTATAAAAATAATTGCCGGTGATTTTAATACCATCAACCATGTCACGGAATCTGAACAGATATTCAGTGCCTTCTCCTCCAATCCCTTTTATGTGATCAGCCTTACTTTCATCTTCGTTGTGATCACCGCCCTGATCGTGATCAAAGGGATCTCATCAGGTATTGAAAGATGGTCAAAGATATTTATGCCGTTGCTTTTTATCCTGCTGGCCCTGCTAGTCATCCGTTCGGTTACCTTGAAAGGCGCCGGCGCAGGACTCGATTTTTATCTTAACCCGGATTTTTCAAGCATGAAAGTAGGCACCATCATCATGGCCCTCGGGCAGGCATTGTTTTCCCTAAGCCTCGGCGGGGGCGGTATGATGACCTATGGCAGTTATCTTTCAAAAAAGGATAACCTGGTGTCCTCCGCAGGATATATCGCAGGCTTTGATACGATTATTGCAATTATGTCCGGTTTCATCATATTCCCGGCCCTCTTCGCCCTGGGCGGGGATCCTTCAGGAGGACCGGGATTGATATTTGTAACCATCCCCTCCATTTTTATTGAAATGCCCGGGGGGATGATATTCGGCGCAAGCATATTCCTCCTGCTTGCCATTGCCTCCCTGACAACAACGATCTCGCTGCTAGAGATCCCCGTAGCTTATCTGGTCGACGAAAAAGGATATTCACGGAAGAAAGCAACCGTGCTGGCTGCGATTTTCATTGTTGCTTTCGCCCTGCCGTCAGCCCTGTCACTGGGAGCTTCAAACTGGTTTACTCATCTGCCCTACCTGCATATGGGATTTCTTGACTTGATCGTCGTGGTTTTTGCCAATTATTCCCTGGTTACAGGGGCCTTGCTGATAGCAGTATTTGTTGGCTATAAATGGGGAATAAAAGCAGCCCTGGGAGAGATCAGACAGGAAAATACTGTTTTCAGGTATCATCGTGCCTGGTCGTTTCTGATTCGATATATCTGTCCGCTGGCCATAATCTCTATCCTGGGCTATATCGTTATTACTGCCAATTATTTTTAGCCCGGATTATATATCCTAACCCGCCACCCGGTCATACAATACAACAGCATAATTTATAACACCTGTTTCTCCGAAAGATTATAACGAAGGAAGGTAAACATCCCGGGTGCATCAGGCTCCCTTATTTCTCCGGCATCACTTCAATACCCATTATTCCCTCATGGACTTCGATCTTTATTTTGTCGCCAGGCTTCCAGTCTAGGGTTAGATTTTTCCCTTCGTCAGGATGTAAACGGTTTGTCCGGTATTTGAGAGGCCCCTGTTCATTATCAGGCTTCAATTCTCCCGCCTGGTTATAGGTATAGCGGATCACCTTGGCCGGGGTCTCTCCGTCATTGTGCAAAATCAACCGGGTATACCCCTGATGATCAATGCTGAAACTGATCCGGTCACCACGTTCAAAGGTTTGGCTGAAAGGCACTTCTTCTTCGATCTCTTTCCAATTTTCCGGAACCGGCGGCTCTTCGATCACCGGCCGCATCCTGTTGTCTACCTCCGTATAATCAGTTGGGACAACAAAAAAATCCTCATTCAGGGGAGATTCCCTGATATTTGTCAACTCCATGTACATATCGTTCACCTGATTATTGATGATACGGAGCGGAAAGTTCAACTGATCCGAAAACCAGCAGGTAAACAATGTTGTTCCATCGGATAACACCTCTATCACCCGGACATCAAATCCATCCTTTTCAGCATGGCCGGCCTCACGGATATCATAGTTATTTTTATAATATAAGAAAGATTGATAGGGATCATTTGTCAGGGCCCTCAT
>CAZYDB010000125.1:0-12549 GCA_964645995.1 uncultured Roseivirgaceae bacterium | reverse complement strand
TGTGACCAGGAATGAGGGTGATCCCTCTGAAAGACACTGGGCATTATATGAGGGTAGACAGTATGAGGAAGCCATTCCACTTTTTCTCAGAAATATTCAAGAAAATTCTTCCTGGATACCCGGTTATTTTTACCTTGGCATCTGTTATCTGGAGACTGATCAAACCGATAAAGCCATTCAAAACTTTATAAAAGTAATTGAATCGGGTAGTTCGAAATTTTCTAACCCGGCAACCTGGTATCTTGGACTAAGTAATCTCAAAAATGGTGAAATAGCTGAGGCAAAGAAGAATTTTTTTGAACTTAAAGCTACCGATTCCTCGTATGCAGACAAAGCAGAATCCATTCTTGAAGACCTTTAGTCTGTTTTATAATCGATTTCTGAGGTTTTTATATCAACACTTCCTCAAAGTTTATATCCTGCGCGGCAAGCACGAATAAAGTCGAAGGAATTCCATGCGTTTTGATATTGATCAACTGATCATAATAATCTAAAAAATTTTCCCTCGGTTCGGCAAGTCCCATGATAACCAGATCGGCATCCTTTGATTTTTCCTTTAATATTATTTCAAAAGACTGACCATTTGAAACAATCACCTGACTTTCAATATTTATCCTTACTTTCTGAACAATATTATTAATATTTATTTTGGCTTCAACACCGGCTTTTTCTGAAGGCACAACCATATTCAAGCGTATTTTCGCTCGATCCCAATTTAAGCTTCTTTGTAAGAGATGCCCAATTATGATCATCAGAGCGCCGTTCCTTCTTAAACCACCCCACCAGATATCAATGATCTGTTTATTACCAAAATTTTTTTTCCCGTTTTCCCTGACAATAATGATATTTCGCATGGAAAGATAAAAATGAGTTATCATTTTGCAGTATTCCGGATAATGATCCCTCACTGTTGAATCACCCAGGAGTATAGTATTGGGAACCAATGACCCCAATCCATAGGTTTCTACCAGACGCTCAGCACCTTCGAAGGGATTTTGCGCACGGATCACCCTGACCAGGCTTATGATCTCACGGTTATCAAGATAATCTTTGATATTGTCTTCCATGGTCTTTTTCCTCTCAGGTGTTGTTTTCTCACCAGAGATCACAGTCCCGACCGTCATCAGGCCACGATTATGGATGATGTCACTTGTCAGTGTAATAAGGTTCCATCTTTTTGAAGGAGCGCCGGATAATACGAGAATATGCGGCCTCCAGTTTTTTGGATCAATGATACTATTGAGGTTCAGCAGGCCCAGCCTGATCAGGGATAACCATATACCTTCCCTGACATCGCCCCAGGTCGACCTGAGGCCTCTTCTTTGCAACCAAATAAATACTATGACCAAAACCATTACTGCAACACCAGTTGCCAGGGGGTTGATGAGCAGCATAACAACGATACATCCAAAAGATCCTAGAAAGGAGAATATCCAGTGAACTTTAAAAACCGGCCTGAATGAAGGACTTCCTATCAGTTTTTCAATACCTGCAGAAATATTCAACATCCCATAGGTCGCAAGGAAAAACATAGTCAGAATTGGCGCTATAATATTTAAGTCACCAAAATATACAGCCGTCATAGCCAATAACAGGGTAAATATGGTGCCAATCCTGGGTGTATCGTCTATTTTTGTACCTTTCCCAAGCCATCGAAGGTATTTCGGCAGCACACCATCGCGCGCCAGTGCCTGTAAAACCCTTGGCGCCCCCAGCATACTTCCCATAGCACTTGAAAGGGTAGCACCCCAAACGCCCAGTAGTATCGCATCACCCCATAAAGAAATCTTACGCATGATGAGTGGATCTTTTACCAGATTGATGGCATCTACCCGGCTGGCCAGTATAAAAGGGATCAGCATATAGATCAGGTATCCGGCTCCAACGGCGTAGAAAGTTCCGTAGGGTATGGCACGGGAAGGGTTTTTTAGATCGCCGGACATATTAACACCTGCCATGATCCCGGTAACGGCCGGGAAAAACACAGCAAAAACAGTCCAAAATCCTTCCGATCTGGAATCCGATACACCCCATAGTTCGATATGACTTTCCTCCAGAGGTTTACCAAAAACAAGAGATAACAGAGAAATACCGATGGCTGCCATAACAAAAAATTGCGACCTGATGGCAATCTTTGTGGAAAGGATCGCTAAAACACCAATAATGCCCGTTACTATCAGGCCGATAACTGTCTGATCGAGATTTGAAAAAACAATACTGACACTTTCTGCAAAACCAATGGTATATAAAGCAACCGAAAGTAACTGGGCTAAATACAAGGGTATGCCAATAGCTCCTCCGGTCTCGATTCCCAGCGCACGGCTGATCATATAGTAGGCGCCCCCTGCCCTGACTTGTTTATCCGTAGCAATGGAAGCAATAGACAAAGCCGTGAGGAAGGTAATGCTGGTGGATATAGTTACAATGATAAAAGTACCGAAAAGACCGACATTACCAACAACCCATCCGAAGCGGAGATACATGATAACACCAAGGATGGTCAGTATGGACGGAGTGAAAACTCCCTCAAAGGTATTTAATCCCTGGGCTTTTAATACCCTCCTATCTCCATTAGACAAATTCAAATATTTATAATATCAAAGGTGTGAAATTAGAAAAGAAAATAATAAAAAAGGAAAGGTTATAATGGTAATTTCAGAAAACTTTAGTTTTCATCGAATATCCTCCAATGGAATAAATGGGGATGTCTCCATGGCAAAGTCTGAAAGTTCAGCGCCTCCTCTCAGCGCTGTAATTTGCATGGAAAAAGGGCCTTTTTGATGTTCAGTTGCAATTTTAGCGCCTCCATTTAAGGTGATCCAGTCCGTCCAGCTAACTTCAATCCCACCAACAGGGATTATACTAACCCACATTTTCCAGCTTTCCGGCAATCCGTTTTCATCAAGCAGCCAGGCGTAGGCATCACCTGGAGTGACACCACCCGATGAATACGAAACCATTAGGGCGGTCCTGCCATCATCAAGTCTAACCAGGCTTCTTTCGGTACCGGGGTCAAAAGCTTTTACCGGAGCATTAAGCCAGAAAGAATCGTTGCAGAAAAAGGCCCATGCTTTACGGATCATCTGATCCGCTTTATCCCTTGATAGTTGCCTGTCCTTTTGATAGGCAATTCCTTTCACAGTTTTTGTATGAAGCAACACCCGGTAATCACTCCATTCAATCATTACATGATCATTTTCCTTATCCCACAGGTATTGATGAATTTTTAAAAAATTCCACGATACATATCTTGTTGTATCCCAGGCCGCCTTATTTACAGCCCTTACCATGACCCTGGCAATACTGTCGGCCGATGGCGATGGATTTACAACCGGCCGTTTTTCATGGAGGAAAAATCCGGTCAGCAGGATTACCCCAATGGTTATTGCTACAATATAAGAAATCCTGATCGCTTTTTTTTTCATGATATCACTTTTTACCCTATATAACTCAGCCGCAGCAATAGTGTTTTGAACACTACACTTCCTTTCTTAGTACCTCCAAAGGCGACCTGTTCAGGATTGAACGGGTATTTAACCAGCCAATCAGCATGGTAAGGAAGGTTACCATCAGCCAGATGACCAGAATATAAGGGTAATCGGGAAAAAATTTGATCTCAAAGAAAAACCGGGCCATTGCCCAGGAAGCAACTACAGAAAGCAAGGTACCCGACAAGCTGGCAAAAAGACCGATATATCCATATTCGATCAGGGTCAGACCAACCAACTGCTTTTTAACCGCGCCAATAGTCCGCAGCAAAACGTTTTCACGCAGGCGGGCATATTTGCTGTTAATGACTGCTCCTGAAAGCACAAAAAGTCCGGTGAGTACACTGAATAATGCCATGAAACGGATAACAGTCTCTACTTTTCTGAAAATATCATCCAGTGTTTCAAGAATCAGGGTCAGGTCGATCATTGATACATTGGGAAACTTTTCCACAAGCCTTCGCTGAAATGAAGCAGATTTTTCACGATTGTTTATTCTTGTAATAAGCACATAGAATTGAGGCGCTTCCTCAAGAACACCGGTAGGGAAGACTATCATAAAATTTGTTTGAACCCGCTGCCAGTCAACCTTTCGTATACTTCCAACAAATGTCTCTACCGGCACGCCCTGTACATCAAAAACAACAGGGTCCATTAAATCAAGTTGCAGGTTTTCAGCCATCCCTTCAGAAACTGATATGAACAAACTATCGGATATTTCCTGCGGAGGATAGGTCCTGCCTTTGATCAATGTCTCAGAATCAATCAATGAATCCCTGTAGGTAACCCGGTATTCTCTCCTCAAGGCCCATCCTGACATCTGGTGAGTAGTATCATTTTGCCATTCTTCCACTTCTTTACCTCTGATTGACTTGATCCTGGTGGTTACGATGGGCACAAATTGCTGAATTTCAATATCATTATCCCGTGTAAATTGTTTCAGCTCATCCTTCTGATAGGGTTGTATATCGAAAAGCACTGTATTGGGTCTTTCACCACCCCCGGCAAATTCAACCTGACCGAGCAAACTGTTCTGAATGAGAACCATATTAACCAGTAAGAAAGAGCCTAATCCGATAACAACAACCAGTATAATAGTCTGGTTATTAGGCCGGAAAAGATTAGAGAGGCTCTGCTTCCAGATAAATCCCCCTTTTCGGGGAAAGTATCTTCGTGTGGTATGGATCATTAACGCTCCTGTCAGCCATAATAATCCAAATGTCAAAAGCAATCCACCGGTAAAAACACTTCCATACATCCAGCTTGAGGTCTGCACTACAGCTAAGGCCCAGGGGAAAAGCAGAATAGCTATAATGACCAGGTATCTGAATTTGGACACCTTCTTGACCGGCTCAAAGGATGATCTTAAAATGGCCAGGGGTGAAACCAGTCGAATGTTTGAAAGGGGTAATACAGCAAATAAAACAGACATGATCAGGCCCACCAGCAAACCTTCGGTAACCGGAACCCAGGTAAAACGGATATCAACATCAACAGGGACAAAATCACCCACCAGCCAGGGCAATGCAAACTGTATCAGCAGGCCATGTAGTATACCTATTAGGGAACCTAACAGTCCCAGCAGGAGCACCTGAATAAAGAACACATGAAAAACCTGCCAACCTGTAGCACCCATACACCTGAGAACGGCCGCAATTTCCCGTTTTTCCTTAACATATACATGCACAGAACTTCCTACCCCTATACTACCAAGAATCAAGGCTACAAAGCTAAGAAGGTTGAAGAAGCCGTATAAGTTACGAAAACTGTCACCCAGGTCCTCTTTTTCTTCTTCCACCGTATCATACCGGTATTCATACTGCTCCATCAGTGGCTTCAGGGTATTCATAACCTCCCCTTCCTTCTTATCCCCATACATAAGATATTTATGAAAGTCCACCCTGCTGCCAAACTGTATAAGACCCGTAGAATCAAGTGATGCAAAAGGAATATATACCACAGGGGCTATTGAAGCTGTCACCGTCGAACTTCCGGGAAACCGGGTAACAATGGCAGAAATAATAAAGTCGGATTTACCAAGTTTCAGGCTGTCCCCCGGTTCGATACCAAACTGGAGGGCGAGGTTATCATCGATCATAGCTGACCGTCCGTTATAAAAAGCATCCACATCTGATCCTTCCCTTGTCAGCACTTCACCATAAAAAGGGAAATCACCTTCGATAGCTTTTACCTGAATAAGTCGTGATCCATTGTTTTTTGGGAAATAAACCATGGAGGGAAATTGGGCATCTCCCGCTACTTCCAGTTCCAGCGAATCAAGGACAGCCAGAAATTCCTCGTTAAACCCTTCATCATCGGCATCGATCTCGAGATCGGCGCCCAATAATTCCCTGGCCTGGTCATTGATATCCCGCTGCAGGTTGATATTAAAAGCATTGATAGCCACCAGGGCAGCGATACCGATTATAATGGAGCTGATAAAAAGAAACAAACGTTTGTAATTATGCCGGGCATCCTTCCAGGCCAGTTTCCATATCCACCGGTCTTTTTTACTGAGGAGATTGATCCCGGGTCTATTAATCCTGATGAAATAATCCATTATCTCTGCTTTACCAGTCTGTCTTCATCCAGTTTGCCTCGTTTTAGTTTTAATATCCGGCCGGTATGCTCAGCCAACGACATGTTATGGGTAACAAGTACCAGGGTAGTGCCCTCTTCCCTGTTGATATCGAATATCAAGCGGGTAATGGTAGCCGCTGTTTCCTCATCAAGATTGCCGGTGGGCTCGTCGGCAAACAAGATTCGTGGTCGTGTAATAAATGCCCGGGCAATAGCGACACGCTGCTGCTCTCCTCCCGAAAGCTGTGAAGGGTAATGCGTGATGCGTTCTTCTAAGCCTACCCTCGCAAGCAGTTCTTCAGCTTTCCTGCCTGCATCCTTTTCACCCCTTATCTCCAGAGGGATTGCGACATTCTCCTGTGCAGTGAGGGTAGGCAATAGCTGAAAATTCTGAAAGATGAAACCCACATACTGATTACGGACATAAGCTCTGTCATCTTCATCCATACGATTCAACTGGACATCCATCAGGGTAACCGTCCCGGCAGTGGGCTGATCGAGGCCGGCACATAATCCCAGTAAGGTGGTCTTCCCACTACCCGAAGGGCCAACAATCGATAATCCATCCCCCTGGCCGACGGTAAAGGATATATCATTTAGAACCATAATTTCACGGGAAGCGGTGGTAAAGGTCTTGCTTAAATGATCGACTTTTAAAATATCTGACATACTGATACGTAACTTATTCAATGAAATTTCAGTACAATCCCATAGATCATCGTAAAATTGTACCTGACTTTTCATACAAAAGTGTAAAAAAGAATAAACATATAGAGTAACACATGATATATATCTTCATAACCCTATCCGCATTATTAGGAAGTTATCTCCCGGAAATTCAACCGGATGATCCCAAAACTATTCTTTGTTTTGGGAACAGCCTGACAGCAGGCTATGGCATTGATCCCTCCCGGGCTTTCCCCGCCTTGCTGGAAGAAAAACTCAGGAACAATGGATATGATTACAAGGTCATTAATGCCGGTTTGAGTGGAGAAACATCGGCTGGCGGCCTTAACCGGATCGACTGGTTATTGAAGCAACCAATTGATGTTTTTATCCTTGAACTGGGTGGTAATGACGGCCTTCGCGGACTGCCCCTTACACAAACCAGAAAAAACCTGCAGGCAATCATTGATAAAGTCAGTTTAAAATATCCTGCTGCTATAATTGTGATAGCCGGCATGAAAGTACCACCCAATATGGGAGAAACTTATGGTGACGCGTTTGAAAGTATGTACCCCCAACTGGCACAAAACAATAACGCCCTTCTGATCCCTTTCCTACTGGAAAATGTAGGAGGCGATCGTGAACTGAATCTTCCCGACGGGATCCACCCCAATCCGGAAGGTCATAAAATAGTGGCAGAAAACGTATATCAATCGATCAAAGAACTTCTGCAAACCCCTTAAATAAACAACTGCCCACTTATACATTATTAATTTAATTAACAGTGTTCATATATCTGATTATTACTATTTTGTAATCATTCCCGAAAGTAAAAGAAGATCAATTTCGGTTATTTTTATTGAATAGACTGCATCAAGGTATCTCAAATTAGCCTCCAGCAGATTGATCTGTGCTTCTCTCAATTCCAATGGCGAAGAATTCCCTACGCGGTAGCGCTCAATGGCTATCTCATTATTTTCCTGGGCCACCTTACGATTTTCTTCTTCCAATGCAATCAACTGAATATTATTCTGATAACTGATAAAATTCGAATAGAGTTCTCTTTCCAAACTAAGTTTAAGGGCCTTATAATTTATTTCACTGTTTTCTGCAGTGATTCGGGCATTTTGAATACGGCGGTTGAGATCAAATCCATCAAACAGCCGCCAGGAGGCTGATACCCCGTAAGTGATGCCACTCGACTGCCTGTTCAGCAGGAAACCAGCCTCTGCCTCAGATTTTCCATAGTTATACCCCATATTTAATCCGATGGAGGGAATCCTTTCGCCAAACAATTCCTTTTGGGTAAACATAGAAGCATTGACCTGATACCGGGCTGCTTCAAGTTCAGGATTTTTAACATCCATGCTGGCATTCAAGTTTTCATAGTCCAGACCCATATTAAGCTGCGGATCAAATCTCACCGAAAACTGTGTTGTAACATCCCTCCCAAGTAATTCATTCAGTGCGGTTTTCGAAGCCATCAACCGTTCCTGCTGAACCATATAGTTTGACTTATCCCTGTTGAGGTCGACCTGTGCCTGCAGGTACTCCATTTTGGAAGCCTTCCCATAATCATATTTATTTCTGGCAATAATCAGCCTATCTTCTGAAAGTTCTATATTTTCCTGAAGAAGCTGGAGTCTGATCTGCTCAAGGGCTACGGTATAAAATTCTTTTCCGATCTGAGCAACGATATTCTGAATAACCGATTCATTTAATGATACCCCCTGCTGTTCGAGTTCTGAAAGTCTGTTTTTTGAATAAAACATTGTTGTTCCGTTGAAGATGGTCCAATTCAAAAGTGCGCCGGCAGATAAATTATTTGATCTGGCGCCATCCCGGGTCTGCTGATCCCCTGTGACAAACGTCTGGCTCGTGTTTTCAATGGTATATCGCTGTGTACCGCTCAGGTCCAGGGTAGGCATAAATCCGGCATTCCCATACGTGTTATTATTGCTGGCTATTTCCCTGTTGCCTTCTGAGACTTGAATATTATAGTTATTTTCCAGGCCAATAATGATAGCCGTTGAAAGTTCCAGGGTATCCTGAGCCCACGAAAAAGGAATAAATAAAAGACTTAAGATCATTGCTGAAAAATATGATTTAACCAAAATGCTGCTATCCATCTTCCTGAAAAATTTTGACAGTTATATTTTAAAACCTTGATTTACGTGCTTGTGTACTTGTCAGATAAGTGTAGATCGCCGGTATCACGAAAAGGGTAAGGATCGTTGAAAACATCAACCCGCCAATGACGGCAATACCCATGGAAACCCTGCTTTCAGACCCGGCACCTAAGGCCAGAGCAATTGGTAATATTCCTAAAACCGTTGATAAGCTTGTCATTAGAATTGGCCTGAAACGTGCCTTGGCCGCCCCAATAATGGAATCATAAACGGACAATCCTGATGCTTTGCGCTGATTGGCAAATTCAACGATCAAAATCCCGTTTTTTGAAACCAGACCGATAAGCATTATAATACCTATCTGGCTGAATATGTTCAGCGTTTCTCCAAAGTACCATAATGCCAGAAGCGTTCCTGCCAGGGCAAGGGGCACGGTGAACATAATGATAAGCGGATCCCTGAAGCTTTCAAACTGGGCGGAAAGCACCAGATATATCAGAATAAGGGCAAAGGCAAAGGCAAAATACAGATTGCCGGAACTCTCCATAAACTCTTTCGACTGGCCGGCCAGTGCAGTGGAATAAGTATCATCCAATACTTCAGCGGCTATGCGGTCCATCACGGCCAGCCCCTCACCGATCTTTACATTGCCGGCAAGGTTAGCAGAAACTGTTGCGGACACAAACCTGTTGTAGCGGTAAAGCTGTGGTGGAGAGGACTGTTCTTCCATGGTGATCAGGTTATCCAGTTGGATCAGGGACCCGTTATTGCTTCGCACATAAAGCGATCTTAGATCGAGGGGGTCATTCCGGTCTTCCCTGGCAACCTGGCCGATTACGTAATATTGCTTCCCGTTCATGACAAAATATCCAAACCGCTGACCACTTAACCCTAATTGCAGGGTTTGAGCCACATCCCGTACCGAGACCCCAAGGCTTCTGGCCTTCTCACGGTTAATTTCAATTCTAATCTCGGGCTTGGTAAATTTTAAATTAACATCCACAAATTCGAAGGCCGGCTCCCTTTGTGCCCTTTCTAAAAATACCGGCAGTATATCCTTCAGTTTTTCAAGATTAGGCGCCTGGATGACATATTGAATCGGGAGTCCTGATCTCCTGGACCCAATGGATTGAGGTTCGGCAACAAAGGCCCTGGCCATGCTAATATTATTTACTTTTGGTCTCAGACTATTTACAATTTGACTTTGAGACCGCTGCCTGTTTTCTGCATCCTCAAGATTGGCAATCAGCATGGCTGAATTAGCCGATGCCCCTCCAAATCCCGGTGATGTTATTGAAACTATATTATCCATCTCCGGCACTTCCTCATCGACCACGTCAAGTACCTTTTCAACATATACATCCATATACTGAAAGGTTGCGCCTTCCGGACCGGTAGCCATGATCCTGAAATTGGCACGGTCTTCCATTGGAGACAATTCTGAAGGGAGTATACTCATAAAATAATATATCCCCGCTCCTGATAGCAAGATGATGATAAATGCCAACCATCTCCGCTTCATAAAGCTTTCCAAAAGGTTTGTATACTGGTTATTCAACCAAACAAAGAAGGGCTCCGTGAAGTTATAAAACATGTTATGCGTTTCCCTTCTTTTCAATAGCCTGGAAGAAAGCATGGGCGCCAGGGAAAGCGCGACAAAGGAGGATATGATCACAGCAAAAGCAATAACGATTCCGAACTCCCTGAAAAGCCTTCCGGTCAGGCCCTGCAAAAAAATCACGGGCAGAAATACTGAAGCCAGCGCAACAGTCGTCGATACTACAGCAAAGAATATCTCCTTGGCTCCCTTCATGGCAGCATCAATCGGAGGCTCTCCCTCTTCAATTTTAGTATAGATATTTTCAAGTACTACAATAGCATCGTCCACGACAAGCCCGATCGCAAGCACGATTCCGAGCATGGTCAATACATTAATTGAAAAACCGGCCACATACATAACAAAGAATGTCCCGATAAGGGCAATGGGGATGGTGATCACCGGTATGAGTGTGGTTCGCCAGTCCCTGAGAAAAAGAAAAATGATCAGCACAACAAGGGCAAAAGCCAGGTATATTGTTTGCTGTACCTGAGCTATGGAGTCACGTATATATTCCGTCGTATCAAATCCTATGGCTGTGTGAATATCTTCCGGCAGGTCTTTTTTTATCGATTCCCATCGCTTATAAAATTCTTCGGCTATTTCAAGATTGTTTGAACCGGGCTGTGGCACGATAGCGTTCAACACCATAGGAACACCATTGCTTCTAAGCATCGTACGTTCATTTTCAGGATAAAATTCGGCCCTGCCAATATCCCTGAACTTAACTATAATATCCCCTTGCTCTTTAACGATCAGTTCATTGAACTCTCCGGGTGATGACAACCGGCCCAGCGTCCTGATCGTCAATTCCATACTCGTGCCCTCCAGCGCCCCCGTCGGTAATTCGAGATTCTGGGCATTCACTGCCTGAAAAACATCAAGCGGTGTGAGCTCATAGGCGGCAAGACGCTCCGGATCCATCCATAACCGGATTGAATATTTTTTTTCTCCCCAAATCATAACCTGGCTGACGCCGGGGATAGTCTGGAAACGCTCCTTAAATACATTATTAGCGATCTCCGATAACTCCATCAGGTTCCTTTTTTCACTGCTGATCTGTAAAAGAATGATCGGGCTGGCATCAGCGTCAGCCTTGGTTACGATGGGAGGATCAGCATCCGGAGGAAGTTGCCGCATCGCCCTGGAAACACGGTCCCTGACATCATTGGCTGCGGCCTCCAGATTAGTTTCAAGCCCAAATTCAACGGTAATAGAACTTCCTCCGTCGCGACTGGCAGATGAAAGACTTTTTATTCCTTCAATACCATTAATCGACTCCTCCAGGGGTTCAGTGATCTGTGTTTCGATCACTTCTGCATTGGCGCCAACATAACTCGTGCTGACTGTGATAATGGGCGGATCAACACTGGGATATTCCCGGATGCCAAGAAAAAAGAAACCTATTATACCAAAAATAAGTATCGTCAGGGATAATACGATTGCTAGGACCGGGCGATTAATACTTATGCGTGATAGACTTGCCATATTGCGGTATCAATTAATGTTTGTCAATCGAACAGGCATCCCCTGCCTCACCTGCAGGATACCGGTTGTGATCACGGTATCTCCCGGTTCTATACCATGTGTTATCTGCAATTCCTGCTCATTGCGCAATCCTATATCAACAGATTGCTGGTTAACCAGACCATTTTTATAGGTAAAGATCTTATGACTATTTAGCTCAGGAATCACTGCTTCGGAAGGTACCATTAAAGCATCCGGCAACACATTCAATATATAATCAATGTTTGCAAACTGACCCGGGATTAATAGTTCCTCATCATTTCTGCAGATAGCCCTGATCTGTAGGGTTCTTGTTCTTGGATCAATACGGGGTTCAATGGCATATATAGAGCCTATAAAATCTTTTTCAGAGGCTTCAATATTAAAGTTGATAGTATCGCCCCTGTTAACAAAGGGACTGTATTTGCCCGGTATTGAAAACTCAATTTTTATAGGATTGATATTATATATATTGGCAATAAGGTCAGCCGGTGTAATATAGCTGCCTTCACTAACCTGTCTTAATCCGATGATGCCATCAAAGGGAGCATATATGCGGTGTTTGCTTAACCGGGCTTCTCTT
>CAZYDB010000124.1:0-12688 GCA_964645995.1 uncultured Roseivirgaceae bacterium | reverse complement strand
GTGGAAGCGGAGCCGAAGACCACGCAGTAGGCGTGGGTGGAAGGTTGAAGGTGGAGGGTGAAAGGTCAAAGGTGAAGGGTGAAGGGTGATAGGTGAAGGGTGATAGGTGAAAGGTGAAAGGTCAAAGGTCAAAGGTCAAAGGTGGAAGCGGAGCCGAAGACCACGCAGTAGGCGTGGGTGGAAGGTTGAAGGTGGAAGGTTGAAGGTGGAAGGTGAAAACACTACACCTTGCGGTCAGAATAATCCTTTTCCAGTACCTCCCGTGGCACCCTTATTTTCTTTTTCCCGGAAAACCCTGTTTTTTCCAGGGTTCTCTCGACCATATAATATACGACAGGGACGACGATAAGTGTCAGGAACATCGAACTACTCAGGCCGCCGATCAGGGCCCAGGCGAGTCCATTTTTCCATTCAGACCCCGCTCCCGTAGCCAGCGCTATCGGAAGCAGCCCTATGATCATGGTGATATTGGTCATCAATATCGGCCTGAAGCGAAGTTTGGTAGCCGCAATTAATGCATTCTTCCATTCCATCCCAGCCTCCTTTAGTTTATTGGTGAAATCAACAACGAGGATCGCATTTTTACCCACCAGTCCCACCAGCATCACCATGCCCAGTATGCTGAAAATGCTCAGGCTTTCCATGGTAAGGGCCAGGGTGAGCAGGGCTCCGATGACGGCAAGAGGAATGGAAAAAAGCACGACAAAAGGATACACATAAGAATCATACAGGGCAACGAGGATCATATATACCAGGAAGATAGCAATAAATAAAGCCACCATCATCGTGCGCAACCCATCCATTGTCCGTTTGGTCTGGCCGGAGAAATAATAACGAACCCCTTCCGGCACCTGCATGTCCTTCATCTTCGATCTCAGTTCATTGCCTACTGTTCCTGCCGGCCGGCCTACCACCTGCGACTGCAGGGTGACCGATGTCGAGCGGTTGGTCCTGTCAAGCCGGGCCAGGGAGGACTGCTCCCGGATGCTGGCAAATTGCTTTAAGCGGATGACCTTCCCCTCATCATTCAAAACGGAAAGATTACGGATATCATCTTGGCTTTCACGGCTGAATTCGTCCATAAGGATATTAATATCGTATTCCTTCTGCTGATCATAATACCGGGAATCCGTATTTCCACTGAAGGCTGTCCGCAACACATATGCTACCTGACTCATTCCCACCCCGAGGATCTCCATGGCCTCACGGTCAGGGATCACCGCATATTCTTTTCTGCCTGCAGAAAAACTCGACTGCAGCTCTATCGTTCCTTTAATAGCGCCGAACACCTCTTCCACACGTCCGGCGAAAGCATAGAGCGAATCTGTATTGTTGCCGGTAAGGATTACCTGTACCGCGTCGTCATCACGAAGCCCGATCAGGTTAATACCAATCGGGCGGACAAGCAGGCCGGGGATCTCTGATTCGAGATCGAATTTGAGCTTTCTCGCAAAGAGGCTCGTGGAGACTTCTCTTGCTTTTTTGCTTACCAGCCTGATATTCAATTCTGATAGATAGGCCGTATTGATATCAACTGTTCCGCTGGTAGTAGTACCCACCGTAGTGAAAATATTCTCAACCTCCGGGTAGGTCATGATCCTTCGTTCTACTTCCCTGGTTATCGAGTCCGTCCGGTTTAAGCTGGCATCCCTGGGCAGTTCCAACTCAACAATAAATTCAGAGCGGTCGCCTGCCTTGGTGAACTCCAGGCCGATAAAGCCAAAATAAATCAGCGACAGACTGGAAACAAAAAGGAGGAAGGCAATCAGCAAGGTGATAAACTTATAACGGAAGGCCAGTTGAAGGGCTTTACCCAGAAGATTGGTGATATTTTTCAAAAGACGCTCAAAAGAAAGGATGACCTTGCCGGCGAGGGTCTTCCCCTGCATTTTTTCATGTTTGGAAAAACGGGAGGCAAGCAGGGGTACCAGGGTAAAGGAGACGAATAAACTGAGCAATGTGGAAGTGACAATCACCACCGAGTACTGTCTGAGCATGTCGGCTACCATTCCCTGGGAGAAAATTATCGGCAGGAAGACCACCACATCGATCAGTGTGATCGACAGGGCAGTGAAACCGATCTCCATTCTGCCTTCATAGGCCGACCGTACCCTGTTTTTACCCATTTCAATATGCCGGTGGATATTCTCCAGTACGACGATAGAATCATCTACCAGAATACCGATAGCCAGCGATAAGCCAAGCAGGGTCAGCAGGTTGAGCGTATAACCCAACAGGTACATCACCGTGAAAGTCGCGATGATGGAGGAAGGAATGGATACCAGCACGATCAGGGCATTGCGCAGGCTGTGCAGGAAGATAAGCATCACCAGCGACACGAGTACGATAGCCAGCAAAAGATCCTGCATCACGGCATCGGCAGCCTCGATGGTAAACGCGGAAGTATCCTGGGCTATTTCAAAACGAAGGTCAATGTCGCTATGCCGCTGCTCCATCTCTCTCAGCCTTTCTCTTACGACCCGGCTCATCTCTACGGCGTTGGCATCGCTTTGCTTTCGTATATCAAATCCGAGGGCATCCCTGCCGTTAATACGGGTGATGATCGAGGGATCTTTCCTGGTGAACGCCACCGTCGCCACATCCCTGATCCTGATTTTTTTGTTCAACTGAGGTATTTCAATGATCACCAGATCGCGGATCTCGTCAAGGCTGTTAAAACGCCCGCTCAGCCGGATGAAATTCTGGATATCACCGCTGGAGATCTTTCCTGCCGGCACATTCAGGTTAGACATATTCACAGCCTTGAGCACCATAAGCAATGAAACGCCATACGCCTGCAACTTATCGGGGTCTACTGCTATCCGAACTTCACTTTCACGCCCCCCCAGCAGGCGGACCTGGGCCACCCCTTCCACCTGGCTGATCAAGGGGGCCACCTGGTCTTCGGCAAAGCTATAAAACTGTTCGGCAGTAAGGCTGGAATATGCACCTCCTCTGATGACCGGAAGATCATCAAAGTCAAACCGGGAGAGTACCGGCCTGGCAGCATCATCAGGAAGATCGCCCACGGCAAGATTCAGCCGGCGGTCCGCCTCCTGCAAGACCACATCTACATCAGTGCCTGAGAGCATCTCCAGACGCACCAGGGAGAAACTCTCCATGGATATGCTGGTAATGAATTCGATATTCTCCAGGTTGGAAAGGGCGTCTTCTACCGGGATGGATACACTGCTTTCCACTTCATGGGGTGAAGCTCCGGGATAAACGGTAGTGACCGTGAGCACAGGAGGATTGAATTTGGGCACCAGTTCATAGTTGAGAAAATAATAACTTAAGGCACCGAGGATGATAAGCAGTGAGAAAATAACCACTGCGATGGTAGGCCTTTCTATCGATATCCTGGTGATATTCATGCTATTCTAATCTTCACTGCCGTCAGCGTATGATCTTAACCCGGGTTTTATCCTTTAATTGTTCCATTCCGGAGGAAACCACAAGATCGCCCCGGGAAAGTCCTTTTTCGATCTTCACAAAATCATCATTGCCCGCCGTGTATTCAAGGGCAGTCTTAATTGCTGTCTTATCTTTCACTATATAAACATAGGCCTTCCCGCCTTCTTCCCGGATCAATGCCCTGCGCAGGGTAAGCGAAGGCTCGTTATCCGCCTTGTGCAATTGTACCACGGCCATCATACCGCCCTTGATCAGATCAGGATAAGGATTTTCAACATGAATCTCCACGGCAAACTGCTGGGCCATATTAGTACTCCTGGCCATTGCGTGAACAGTACCGGTCAACTGAACAGTATCCACGACTTTCGGCTGTATGATAACATGCATCTTTTCAGATACATCCATGATCTCAGCTTCACTAAGATTAAGGGTGATTTTAAAAAAATCCGTATCGACAATTTCAAACACAGGAGTTCCTGGTCCCAGGAGAGCGCCTTTTTTGGTAAACATCTGGTTGATGTATCCGGTAAAAGGAGCCTCGATGGAGCTGAGGTCAATGCGTTTCCGGAGGCTGATCATCTTCGACCTGGAATTTTTCTCGTTAAGCCGCATCTGTTCAAGCTGATCTCTGGTTACGCCATCCTGCTTGATCATCTTCTCGAACCGTTCAAGGTCCTTGCTGGCCTTTTCATAGCTGGCCGCAGCAACTTCCATATTCGCCAGCAGCAATTCATCATCTACCTTAACCACCGTTTGTCCTTTACGAACGATGTCGCCAAAAGAAGCCAGGACCCGGACGACCTCGCCCTGGGCTTGCGACATAACCATCAATTGCTGCCCCGGTTCCAGGATGCCGGGGAAAGTATACACCGGTCCCAGCACCCGGGCGGTAACCGTATCCACCCTGACGGGAACCTGTTCAATAGCAGCTTCTGATATAGCCTGCTTCATATCCAGTTTATTCTTATTCAACCAAAGGATAAAGAAGACGGCTGCAAGAATTATGATGGCTATAAAAAAGGTAATTAGTCTTTTCATCAGATAATTAGTAAATCTCAGTATAACTTAAAAGATTACCGGTGGCCTTAAGATATTTCAGTTCTGCTATTTTATATTGGTACCTGGCAGTTATCAGATTGATCCCGGCTTCTCTATAGGCTGCCTCTGTTTCAAGGAGTTCCCTCAACATTGCCAGTCCCTCCTCATAAAGAGCCGTAGTCTGCCGGTAGAGATCGCCGGAAATGCAAACATTCTCTTCTTCCATTTCGATGGTTTTCCACTGGTTCAACAGCTCATTCCTCGTATTGACATAATCCATTCTCAGGCTTTCTTCAAGTTGTTTTTTCTGCAGTTCCATAGCTGAAGCCCGGATCTTTGATGCTTCTATCTGTCTTCTTTTCCTACCGCCATGGGTAAGGGGTATATCCAGGCGAACACCGAAAAAGTTGATCAGAAACCAGTCCTGACCTTGGTTAAAAAAGTTGAAAGCTTCACGTTGTGCCTGGAGTCTGAAATTAGCAAAAGCGTTCACACTGGGCATATAATCGTTCCTTATCCGGTCCTCCTCCAACTGATTAAAAGCCACCTGCTGATCCATCAGCTCAACCTGGATATTTTCACCTGCAGAAAGGGGTGCCGAGATCAGTGCATTATCCATGATTAAAGAATCAGTTTTAAGAGCCAGCGGCGTCTCCACCGGCATACCCATAAGGAATTTAAGATAATACAGTAATTTCCCGTAGCCGGAACCGGCCATGTCTTTAGACTGATTCAACCGGGAACGACTCATCTCAATCTTGCCTTTTTCAATTTCCCTGGCAAAACCATGACTAATCTGAACATCAAGCATTTTTTCGATCCTGTCCAGCCTGGTAAGATTGTATTCGATCAATTCATGTTTGGCACGGATTGCCAATAACTGGTACCAGACCTGTGAAATATTAAAGACGATCTCTTCTTCTGCTGCTTTCTCCTTCAACTGGTTGACCTCCGCGACCTGCGCTTTGTACTTATCGGCGAGGAAAAAATTATGATCATAGATCACCTGTTCGATCTTCAAACCCAGGTTTGCATTATGTGGCAATCCTAATTCAAGCGGAAAATATCCCGTCTCACTACCGTTGGAGAGAATACTGCCCTGTTCCGGGGGAAATATATACGTTGGCAGGTCATTAAAGTAATTGATATAATCGGTATAAGCATCAACCTGGGGATAGTAGGCGGAAGTCTTAACCCGGAGGTCTGCTTCCAGCTCCTTCTCCACCAGGCGGCCGGCCTGTTTTAAATAGCTATGCTCCAGACCATAACTTATGCAATCTTCCAGGCCATATCCCTCTCCTCCCTGTGAAAAGGAAGGGGAAACCATAACCGAAAAAGCAAGACAACCTGCCAGCAACCAACGAATCATACCAAAAAAAGATTGAGTTCTGCAAAGATATCAATGTTTTGCATTGGAAGGGTAAAATTGAAAATTGAATATCCCGAAACCAAGGCAGGATTGCCATTCACTCAAGGACCGTAAGTTATCTAAAACCGAAACATAGTGAACTAAAAAAAACTAATTCTAACCTACCTATTCATAAATTTTTGTTGTTCGGCGTAATTTTAAGATATATAGGTGATATTCAATAAGATACTTCGCAAGGTTAACCCTGATGGGGTGAAAAATTCGTAAATTTTTCAGGCTAAAATCCAACCGCATGGAAAAAACAAAGGCATCAGGTAATGATATCTGACGCCTTTTCTTAACTAAATTTCATTACTGTCATCGTTTTTTATCTTTAAAAAATTATCTGATTACGCGCCTTAAAACCCGATTTATTACTTGAAAGCCTCTCCGATTATACGTGTTTCGGGGGGGGGGTAGGCGCTGGAAATGAGATTTGATGTAAGGTATAATATTGATAAGAACGGATTCCATTCTTCCTCGCATGAAGCTTCGAAGGATGAAAAAAAGCTGCCCGTGGGAAGCACTACCCTATTAAATTGAATTAATAAAACCACGGGACAGCTATAGGATTGGAGGAAGTTGCTATTTAATATTACTTGTTAATTCAGACGCTCGATCAGGATCCGTCTGTTTGATATACTCCTGCATCTTTTTAATACGGTCCTTCTCCGATTGAAAAACACCGGTATATTTTTCCAGCATGTTTCGGATCTTCTGATCATTACCATGATCAAGATAATCATGCGACTTAGCCGTGAGCATATCAAGGACCATGTCCATTTCTGCCAGATATTTCCTGTCAAATGTTTTTTTATCATTAATTTCCAATAATGACCGGTAGGTTTCCTGATAGCTGGGACTGACTGCATTAGGGAGTTTTATGCCTTTAAAGAGACTTATCGATCGCAAGGAAAGCTGAAACCGGTTATGGTCTTTTAAAGTATGCTGCCCAAAATCGTACAGCTCTTTGCTATACGCTTTTTCAATCGTTAATCCGGAGATGTCTTCAGCCAGTTGCGAAAAGTTCTTCAGATCAACAAGCAGCAAAGCACTGTCTTCCCTTTCCCCATAGAATTTATCTTTATTTGACAACAAGGCATTTTCATAGGAAATGGTCTTGCACCCTGCCAGCAAAAACACTAGTAAAATAAAACCGGTTATCCTTTTCATGCGATTTCCCCATTTTTACAATTCTTTAATTCTTCATTCGCAGCACAAGTAATTAAAGGATCCAGGTGATCATGCAGATAAACTGCATGACACACCTGATCCTTGTCACCACCCGTTAACTTTATTTCGTCACTAATACTGCACATTTTGTCGACACCCAGAATTTATCCGGATCCAGTATTAAAAGTTCATCAATTTCTTCATTATCCTCATTCATGATCAGTTCATAGGAATCAAGCGGGTGGTCGGTGACCAATTCCGCTTTTTTGCTGTGTACAGGAATGGAAAAGGTTTTCCTGATGTCAAGGGTTGTCAGTTTATCAAGATTGAGGTCATCATTCAACTGTTTAACAGCACCGATCCCCAAAAAACCACCCTCTTTTCGGATTATATTTCTCTCCTTGAGATCATCAACGGTCCCGGAGGCAAAATATGCCTTGTTCAACTGATCGCTGAGGGAACGCATTACTTTTTCCTGATCAAGGATGGTCTCTTCCCTTATCTCGGTTTCAACATGTATGGAATCAACCCGCTGCTTGAGCAACTGATTTTCATCAAGCAAATAAGCCAGTTGATGGTTTAGTTTTTGCAATTCATTGTCCTTGGCCTCAACGTTCTTCCTTAATTGTTCGACCAGGGCCTTCAGTTGAAACAACTCACTCTTCGAACCATTCAGGTTCCGGGTTAAAACAGCTATCTTTTCTTTGTTATCCTGCATGAGGGTGTTAATTATTTGCAGATCCTTGATCATATTTTCTCTCACATCCCGGTCTTCCACGGTAAAATCCTGGCGGTTAAGCGAAATCAATGCTTCCCGTTTGCGGATCTCATTGAGGTTCTTTTCTATTTCCACCAGGAAATTCAGATACTCGTTTACAGAAGAGTCCCGGGTTTCCAACCGTTCCGAAACTGCACTCAACTGGTTTTCCAACAGGCTGATGCGTTCCCTTTCTTCATGGGAACAGGCAGAAACAAGCAGTAGTATTAAGAAAAGAGAAATTATCTTCATCATACAATTTCTGATCACAATGGTGAATCATTAATCGTATACCAAAGGAGGGGCCACTTTTACAAGTGGTTGACTTACAGGGTGATAGAAAATTTCAAAAAATGATTTTTTGTCAAAATGACAAGTTTTTTACTGAAGTGAAAATCAGCCCCCCGGTTCTTCTTTAAGCATGCGGTAAATGGTGGAAAACCCAATATCCAGTTTACCGGCTGCTTTTTTTACATTACCATCATATTTCTGCAAATATGCTTTTACGATTCTTAGGTTATGTTCACGAAGCGTCAGTTCATGGCTGAATTGATCGGTATTCATTCCATCTTCACTGAAAGAGATATCTTCCTCCCCGATCTCCTCCTTATCTGACATAACCATTGCCAATTCAACTACAGACTTCAATTCCCTTACGTTGCCGGGATAGGTGTATTGCATTAACTTTTTCCGGGCTTCCCGGGTTAGTATTTTCTCCGGGATATTGTTTTCCTCCGCATACGTGCTTATAAAATGTCTGGCCAGCATAATAATATCCTGATCACGCGCCCGCAGGGGTGGCATCTCAATATTCAACCCAAACAGACGATAGTAGAGATCATCCCTGAATTTTTGTTCCCTGACCGCATTTAACAGGTTCTTGTTACTGGCTACGATAATCCTGGAGTTTACCTTCATTGATTTATTGCTTCCGACCGGTGTCACTTCCCTTTCCTGGAGTACCCTTAGCAACTTAGCCTGGAGGGTAAGGTCCATCTCCCCTATTTCATCCAGAAAGAGTGTTCCATTATTGGCCTCTTCGAATTTCCCTTTACGTCCGGCATGGGCACTGGTGAAAGCGCCTTTTTCATGTCCGAACAACTCGCTCTCCACCAGGTCGCGCGGTATGGCTGCCATATTAATGGCCACAAAAGGGTGCTTTTTCCGTGAGGAATTATAATGAATGGCCTTGGCTACCAGCTCCTTTCCTGTCCCTGTTTCACCGGTTATCGTGACACTGATATTAGTATTGATCGCTTTTTCGATCAGATTGAATATTTTTCTGATCGGTTTGCTCTTCCCGATGATTAGTTTTTCAAAATCATACTTCCTCTGAACTTCCTCCTGTAAGAGCTGGACCTGGGTTTTTAAGACTTTCTGCTTTTTCAGGTTCCTGACAATGTTGAATATACGGTCCCTTATATCTTTTGATTTGACGATATAATCAAAAGCTCCCTGTTTTAAAAGGGAAACGGCAATTTCAATTTTCTCCTGTTCCGAAATGATGATCAATTCGATTTCAGGGTTCACTTCCCTGATTTTCTTCATCAATTCCTCACCGCTCATGTCCGGCAGCCGGTAGTCTATTGTTACCGCATCAGGGTTTTCATGGATTCTCTTCAGGCAATCGCGGCCCTTGAGGAATTTCTCAACCATAACATCCTTGTCAAGGGATAAATTATAACGGATGAATTCGGCATACCATTCATCATCCTCAACGACAAAGATCCTGAGTTCCGGCATTTTGTTATCTGTTTTTTTCCTGGCTTTAAAGTTATACGAAAGGGCAGCAACTTTTATTATGAATACAAAAATTATTCATTTCTCTCTTGATATCCCGGCAGATAACTGTTCCCGTATTGCCTTCAACCCGTGAACGATATTATCCAGGAGGTCCTCAGCCTCTGACAGGTTATCATCAGAAAGGGAACAGGATTCCATTTCTTTAAGCATGGACACAAGCTCATTTAATCCCATATGACGACTTGAGGGGATCAGCTTATGTGCAGCATATTGTATTTGCTTCACCCCCTCCGGAAGACTATTTTCCTCAAATTGTATAATCGCTTCGTCGAGGTTCTGCTGATAAATGAGGATCATCTTATCCAGGAAATCGCTATCATTACCGCCCATTCCCTGCAGGGTGGAAAGATCTATTTTCATTTCAGAAAAGCTCTTCCCTTGGGCCTTCTTTGCCGGTTTTTTTTCTTCTTCCAGGAAACACCCGGTCAATTCATCAAGCAATTCGTCCTGTTCAAAAGGTTTACTGAGCACCTGGTTAAAGCCTGATCGCCTGCAATTTTCCCTGATCTCATCATTGATATAGGCTGAAAGGGCAATAAGCGGTAGTGTATCATTGCCGGCCCGTATCCTGCGGGCTACTTCATAGCCATCGAGCTCAGGCATCTGGAGGTCCAGAAAAACGGCGTCAAATGATTGTTCATTCAAAAGGGCGGGGACCTCCTGGCCCGAAGAAAGGGCGGTTACCTTCACCTTGTGATCTTTCAACGTTTTCTCCAGCAGTAAGAGGTTGAAAGGATCATCGTCGACGATCATTACTTTTTTACCTGACAACCTACTGTAATCCCGCTCTTCTTCTGTTACCGGATCCGGCTTCGCAGCCATTTCCGCAGGAAGTTCTACCGTGAAGGTTGTTCCGGTACCGTCAAGGCTTTTCACCTGTACCTTCCCTTCCAGCAATTCAATGCTTTTCCTGACAATGGCCAGCCCCAGCCCCGTACCCCCATATTTCCGGGTCGTGCTGCTGTCGGCCTGATTAAATTTATCAAAAACAGTTTCTAGTTGGTCTTCCGGTATTCCACAACCGGAATCACTGACGGTAAGCTGATATTTGCCGCCATCAATAAGAAGAGCAGCTATTTTCACATAACCCTCGTCAGTAAATTTAATGGCATTGCTGATCAAGTTATAGATGATCTGCCGGATGCGATAGGGATCTCCAATAATATATTTCCCGGACAGTTTTTTATCAATTTCCAGTTCAACGGCAAGATTTTTCTCTTTCGCAAGTTCAGAAAAAGAACTTACTATTTCCTGTAATAGCGCTGAAAGATCAAAAGGGATCTTCTCCACCTTCATCTGACCGGCATCCATTTTTGAAAAATCCAGGATATCGTTAAGGATCTTGAGCAGATGTGATGATGAATTTTGAATGATAGAAAGGTATTCCTTTTCTCTCTGGCTGAGTCTTGATTCCTTAATATGCCTGGCAAAACCGATAATGGCATGAAGCGGCGTCCTTATTTCATGACTCATGCCGGCCAGAAATTCTTCTTTTACCCTGGCAAGCTTCTCGGCATTATCTTTGGCCGTTTCCAGTTCCTTTTTTGTTCTCAATATTACCTGGAAGTCACGCATCAACAGAAAGATCATGACCAGAAACAACATGGCCGCGACCGTACCGACAAGTGTGATCGATTGGGTGGTATTCCTGAAAAAAGATCTTGCCTGAGAAGCTTTTTCGACCGATTGCACCTGTATGTATTCTTTTACTTCACTAACTACCTGAGCCACTTCCCGGCTCAGCCGGCTGTCTCTTACGGTCAGTTCCAGCTCTTTCTCGGTGATCTGCTCTTCGATCATCCTTTCCCTCCTGAGGATGTTCCGCATGGTCGTTTGTATCGGCTGCGACAAGTCAACCGCTTTGTCAATAATTGTAGTTACCGTATCTTTCAGGGGAGTATGTTCCATTGCGGTGACCGTATCCCGGGCATTTTCGGCTCCTGTTTCTTCCTTCTTTTCATCCTCTTCTTTTCCGGAGCCGAAAAGGCGGGCGAAAAATCCGCGTTTCTTTTTCGGTTTCTCCTGCGCTTCCAACAGTTCGTCATCGACGGTATCTTTCTCTTTAATGATCACACGGGCCGGGGTACGAATAGTATCGGGTTGATTGATCTCGGCTTCCAGGTTACTGATCTCCTGCATCACTTCTTGATAGAAGTCTGGTCTTGCCTCCCTTTGCTTCAGCAGGATCAACTGCTCCTGCACAATTATTTTTTCCTGGATCAGATCGAATAGTTGATCCAGTTTACCGGTTATCACTGAATCACCGGTATGGTCTTGATACAGGAGAAGGATATGATCCTGTATCCGGTCTGTCGTGTTATTATACGGCTCAATATAGTCAAGATTGCGTGTGATCGTATACATCCGGATGCTATTTTCCGCTTCCAGAATAAGATCCTGGATCTTTTCAAAATGAGCTTCGCGTTCGTCGGGTTCAACAGCCGATTGTATGGCATCGATGAGGTTACTCAGCCCCTGGTAGGATATATAACCAAACAGGGTGAGGGCTGAGATCATTAACAGGTATATGGTTATCAGCTTTAAACGCATGTCCGGCTTTTAATTATTTAATATATGCATTTTGATTGAAAAAATCTGATACCGGGCTATATACCTTCAACCGGGAATAGTGCAGCGCTTTGAATAAACAAAGGTAACCGACTTTTCTCTTACTGTCATTATTAATATGATTTATTGATTGCCATTTTGACAAAACCTCACTTCTTTCAATCATTTTTCAATGGAAACCTTGTTAGCTATACCACTTAATGCCAGCTACTTAAAACAATATTTCCCGGATCCGGAAATTTCTGGCATGTTATTTATATTTTGTTCAATGGTTCTTTAAACTATAAGTATGTGAATAGATGAACGGCTTACTATATATTATCGTGATCACCTGCCTTATTGGCTGGATGATCGGCTTTTACCTTTTTAATGCAGGCGAATTGATACATGTTTTATTGGTTATGTCGATTGGCCTGGTAGTATTCAAAATGTATCAGGAAGAAAAAATTTTCAAATAAAAAATCGAGTATTGATTTAACCTGAAAAATTCACGAATTTTTCACCCTATCAGGCTGATGGAGCGCCCC
>CAZYDB010000123.1:1587-12758 GCA_964645995.1 uncultured Roseivirgaceae bacterium | reverse complement strand
CGGCAACGTAAGGCACCAGCCTGTCTTTCACCCCCCTTTTGGTGAAAAGCCCGAAGGAGTACAGCCCCAGGAGCGGGCCATAAGTATAACCCGCCACGGTAAAAACGGCAGAGATCACGCTGTCATCATTGATCAACCGGAACACGATGATCACCAGGAAGAGGATAAAGCTGAAAGCAACATGAACCTTTAGCCGGGCATTCCTCTGCTGTCTTTCCGTTTTACCATCCAGGTCCAGGAAATCAACACAGAAAGCAGTGGTGAGGGCTGTAAGGGCTGAATCAGCACTTGAAAAAGCGGCGGCGATGATGCCCAGCAGGAAAACAATCCCAATGAAAACCGTAAAATGGTTCAGTGCCAGAATCGGATAAAGATCATCCGAACGGAGAGGGATGGCAACCCCGTTCTGTTCGGCATAGATATAAAGAAGTAATCCAAGGCTGAGAAAAAGAAAATTTACCGGCACCAGGATGATACTGAACCAGTACATATTCTTCTTGGCCTCTCCCAGGTTACGGCAGGTTAGGTTCTTCTGCATCATATTCTGGTCAAGGCCCGTCATAACCACTACAATAAAGGCGCCTGCCAAAAACTGTTTAAAGAAATACTTGGAACTCTGCCAGTCCCAGTGGAAGACCTTGGCATAGGGATGGTTTCTGATCAGGCGGGTATAATCGCCGAAGGTGAGGTTCAGTTCATTAAAAAGGTAATAAAAGGAGATTGCCACGGCGAGCACCATAAAGAATGTCTGCATGGTATCCGTCCATACGATAGTCTTGATGCCTGACCGGAAGGTATAGATCCAGATAAGTACAATGGTAACCGTAACGGTCACGATAAAGGGAATACCGAACGAATCAAAGAAAGCGATCTGTAAAACGCCGGCCACGAGAAATAAACGGAGAGAAGCGCCCATGGCCTGGGAGATCAGAAAAAACAACGAACCTGTTTTATAAGTCATCCTGCCATACCTTCTCGACAGATAAGTATAAATAGATACCAAGTTCAACTTATAATAAAGGGGCATCAGCACGTTGGCAATGATAAAATAGCCCAGGAGATAGCCGATGACGATCTGAAAATAGGAAAAAGCCCGGTAACCGGGTTCGGCATCTGAAATGGGTGATCCCACCTCACCCGGGATAGAGATGAAAGTAACCCCGGATAAGGAAGCTCCTATCATCCCGAAGGCCACTACAAACCATGGTGACTGCCGGTTACCGGTAAAGAAGGTTTCGTTACTGGAATTTCTGGAAGTAAACCAGGAGATCAGAATAAGAATAAAGAAATAACCAGCAATGATAGAAAATACTAAAACCGGATCCATGGATTTTGTTTTTGAAATGCCAAAAATGATTATTTTTTTTATCTTTGTAAAAACTATTGACAGGTTATTTCCTATGGTTGACAAGCAATTCGAATTTCAGGAGGAAGAACTGGTCGATGTGGTGGAAGATCTAGATGAGGAGGATCCTAAGAGTCTGATCGTATTCAATGATGATTATAATACCTTCGATCATGTGATCAACACCCTGGTCAAAGTTTGCAGGCATACCTACCAGCAGGCTGAACAATGTACCTGGTTAATTCATTACCAGGGCAAATGCACGGTAAAAACCGGTTCCTTTCGCAAACTGCGGCCCATGCGCGACGGTATTTGTGATGCGGGTATCGATGCAAAAATACTCTAGCCCCTTCACAGCCTTCGGCTCAATTAAAAATTATACCAGTGACATAATTTTTAATTCATCTAACCAGGTTTACCGCAATACTTCCAACGAGCAGAAAGGTGTTCTGGCTGTCGGCTTCACCGGCATTATATATATCATCCGGGGAAGTGTAACTGCGACCTTCTATACGGCATTTCACAAAATCAACGGGTACATAATCGAAAACCAGCCCGGCATTGGTATTGGTAAATCCATTGGGGGTTCCGGTTCCCACCAGTATCTCATCCTGGTCGTTGAAATGTTCGAGTCTGGCCCCTATATTAAAATGATCGTTTACCTTATACTGGGTGATCACCAGGAAGGCAAAAACGCTGCCATTAATGTTGCTGTTCAATAATTCCTGCGTTCCATAATCAAAGGAAGCGACTGCATGCCATCGTTCATCAAAGATGTACTTGCCATAAAAATGATTATAAAAACGCATCTTCCGGTCATCCGGATCCGTACTTTCATTACCCAGGTAGTTGCTGTAGTTAAGCTCAAGGCTTTCCAAAGGCCTGTAATTGATCTGCAGTCCAACCGACTTGGCATTATTGGTCTCGATGATATTCTGCCAGCCATTCAACACCACAAACCGGATATCCAGATCTTCACTTAGGGCTGCTGACACCTGCGCCCCAGTAGAGAAATAAGGGGTATGTTCCGCCATGAAGGAATGCGTGTACATCTCATTATAAAAGGAAAATGTGTTCTCATAACCAATATGCGAAGGCATCACCCCTACATCGAGCCATATCCTTTCCGTCAGCCGGACACCGGCATTTGCTTCTGCGATCATTTTAACCAGATCGGATGGTTCATTAGCGTAATTAAAGACAGGATATGTTCCTGTATGGAGGGCAAGATTGGCGCGGACCTTTTCTTCCTCATAGGCGGCTTTCAGAAAACCCCAGTTGAGGTTAAATTCATTATGCCTGGCAGCCACCGTCACATACTGACGGTTACGGCTAAGGGGCTCATTAAAGTCATATCCGTAATACAGGTCGATCCCGGCATTGATAGTAAATGGAGAACTTTCCTGAGAACGTGCGCCAGTTATAACAACCAGGAGAAGAAGCATGAACAGGTTTAAACGTAACATAACCATATTTTTTTTGCACCAATTTACAAAATTTACTATTTGTAACCCGATTACTTTGGATTTAAGAATTCGAAGAATAACTTTATGCTGATGCGATCCTGATCAGGCTCCGTCCATTAACCGTTAAAAAGACATTTCCAAAAGTCACATAACTCAAATCTTTATCATATCATTGCAAAACTTAATCCTCAGGGCTCAATGGATGAATTATTATCAAACCGAATTAACGCATTAACCGAATCCGCTACCATTACCATGGCAACCAAGGCGAGGGAATTAAAAGCCAGTGGTGTTGATGTGATCAGCCTAAGCCTTGGAGAGCCCGATTTTAAAACACCGGCACCTATCCGGGAAGCCGCCAGGCAGGCTATTGATGAGGGCCTGTATTTTTCCTATCCTCCGGTACCCGGGTATCCGGAATTAAGAAAGGCTATTGCCGGGAAACTCAACAGGGAAAATAATCTGGATACTTTTCCTGAAAACATTGTCGTCTCCAACGGAGCCAAGCATGCCATAATCAATGTGTTGATGTGTCTTTTAAACCCAGGTGATGAGGTGATCGTTTTCTCACCCTACTGGGTTTCCTATACAGCGATGATCAAACTTGCCGAAGGTGTTCCCGTAATGGTTAAAGGTACACTGGAAAACGAGTTCAAAGTAACTGCTCAGCAGGTAGCCGAAGCCCTAACGGATAAAACCAGGGCCGTTATTTATTCCTCGCCCTGTAACCCTACCGGGTCGGTTCTCAGCCGTGAAGAATTAAAGACGATTGCAGGGGTTCTTTCCGGACGGAAAGATCTCTATGTGATCGCCGATGAGATCTATGAGTACATTAATTTTACAGGGGAGCACGTCAGCATAGGTGCCTTTCCGGAAATGAAGGATAATACTATTACCATCAACGGTTTTTCCAAAGGTTTTGCGATGACCGGCTGGCGTGTTGGATATATGGCGGGGCCGGTCTGGCTTGCCAGGGCCTGTGCCAAGATGCAGGGTCAGTTCACCTCGGGGGTCTGCTCGATTGCCCAGCGTGCCGCCCTGTCGGCGATCACGGGCGACAGGCGTGCAACCCGGGAAATGGCTGAGACTTATCTGAAACGAAGAGACATGGTCCTTGGCCTGCTGAATGAGATCCCAGGGCTCAAAACCCCTGTACCTGAAGGGGCTTTTTATGTTTTCCCTGATATAAGCGCTTACTTCGGCAAATCCGATGGCAGCACCACGATCCATACCACCGGCGATCTTTGCCTGTATCTCCTGAACCAGGCGCATGTTTCTACTGTTGCAGGCGATGCTTTTGGAGCACCTGACTGTTTAAGGATATCCTATGCCGCCTCCAATGAGGACCTGAAAGAGGCAATAAGCCGGATCAAAAAATCACTACTTAAGTTAGAATAAATGAAATTTACTTCTCTAAACGATATTTTCAATGCCTTCAATGATCTGAAAATATTGATCATCGGCGATGTGATGATCGATTCCTATATCTGGGGCAACGTGGACCGCATATCTCCTGAGGCGCCTGTACCGGTCGTTCAGGTGAAGAAAAAAGAAAGAAGACTGGGCGGAGCCGCCAATGTAGCAAAAAACATTGTTGCCATGGGTGCCAGGCCTATCCTTTGTTCCGTGATTGGTGACGACATCGAGGGACAGTATTTCCATAATCTGCTTCAGGAACGGGCGATCAGCAACGAAGGTGTCATCAGCAGCAAAACCAGGATCACAACCGTTAAACACCGGTTTCTCTCGGGCTCGCAACATATTCTCCGGGTCGACGAAGAGGTGATCAATGACTTGACCCGGGAAGAAAAAAAATCTCTCAAGGAAAAAATTCAAAAACTAGTGTCTGAAGTTCATGCCGTGATTTTTGAAGATTATGATAAAGGCATTCTCGATCGTGATATCATACGTTTTACCCTGGATGTCGCCAATCGTTACAATATACCTACTGTCGTTGATCCCAAGAAAAAGAATTTCAACGCTTATAGAGGAGCAACGCTTTTCAAACCCAACCTTAAGGAGATCCGGGAGGGATTAAAAATAGACCTGGATAAAGATGACCTCCCCGGGCTAAAGAAAGCAATTGAATCCTTAAAGTCAAAAATGCAGATCAATACTATTCTGGTTACCCTGTCTGAAAGGGGGATCTACTTGGCTGCAGATGGCAAGGAAATGCATATCCCGGCACACGTCCGGTCTATTTCAGATGTTTCGGGAGCAGGTGATACGGTAGTCAGCATAGCTGCCTTATGTCTGAGCCTGGGCCTTAGCCCTGCCTTCACTGCGGCATTGAGCAACCTGGGCGGCGGATTGGTATGCGAGTATCTTGGAGTGGTATCGATAGAAAAAGAAAGACTACTCGAAGAAGCCGCGATCCATGATTTGATGAAAAATATCTGACGAAGGATTTCCAATTAGTAAAAACAGCTCTTTGATTAACCTGCATTTTTACCTGATCTTTAATTTTTTGATGCTGTTTTTGTATTGATCTTAATTTCTTTTCAGGCTACCTTTTTTTTGGTTAATATTGCGTTGTTTTTTATGATCCGGGAGCTTATCCGGATAATACCACCCGGCTCCGGTTTCATTTTCAATTACGTTTTCAGTTGTTTCATTTAAATAAGTTTTAATCATGGCAAAAATAAAAAGAATCATTATCGGACAGTCTGGCGGGCCTACCCCGGTAATTGACTGGGAGGTAGCCGGTATGCTGGCTGCTGCACGCAAGTATGGCTATGAAGTTTACGGAGCGATCAATGGCCTGGAGGGTGTCCTTCATGCTGAAGTTCCGGGCAATATTGTAGACCTGACCAGGATCGACCCCACACAGTTTATTTACAACGGACCCGGGGCAGGACTCAAGACCACCCGTATCAAGCCTGTAAAAGAACAGTATCAGCAAATCGGCAAAAACCTGAAAAAGCTGGGTGTCGACGGTATAATTTATGTTGGCGGCAATGATTCAGCCGATCAGCTCAAGGGCCTCACGGAGGAATCAGACATCAAAGCGATCCATGCCATAAAAACCGTTGATAACGATCTTCCGGTTACCCACCATTGCCCGGGATTCGGTTCGGCGGCTTTATACAATGCCACCGCCCTCAAGAACGTACATAATGACTTCTCCTCCTACCGGGTAAAAGGCAAATTCGATGATGGAAAGATCGGGGTTTTGAATGCTCCGGTGGTGGTTTACCAGGTGATGGGCCGTAAAGCCGGATGGCTGGCCCAGGCTACTGCCTTTGCCCGTGTCGACCCGATGGGTCAGATGGATCCGGACAGAGCACCGCATATCATTCTATCCAAGGAGGTACTGTTTGACAAAGAAAAATACCTGAATGAACTTAGCGATACCATCACAAAGTTCGGGGAAGCCGTAGTGGTGGTCCAGGAAGACCTTACCGAGGCTAAATCTAAAAAATCGATTGCAGAAGTATTCGGTGAGCCGGATCTCGACCCGCATGGCAATATCCAGCATGGCAGGGCCACCAGCTTTGCTCCCGGGGTTTTCCTCGCTCAGTTGGCTGTTAAAGAGTTGAAAGTTGAGGCGGTCGCTAAGGTAAAGGAGGCCGTTCTCGTACCTCAGCATATCCAGCGCAGCCACAGCACATCATTACCCGATGCTTCCGAAGCCTATATGATCGGATATAAAAGTGTGGAAGCGATGGCCAGCGGCGTTACGCGCACCTCGGTCATCATTAAAAAAGAAGCCAATGGGAAATATGCTGCCGGGCTGACGGACCTGGGTAATATCGCCAGGAAGGAAAGATCGGTCGAGTATCATTATATCAATGATATCAACGGCCCCACCCAGGAATTCATTGACGAATTCCTGCCATGCATCGGCGGCCCAACGGCTTTACCCCATTATTCGAAACTAATTTTTAACACGGTTTCTTTCAAGGGATAAAATAACGGATCAACCGAAGGCCCTCATTGGCACCGCTGATGAGGGTTTTTTTATTTGCGGCGGGTTAACCCCTGATAAGCACCCCGATTTTATCGGGCCGCTTAATCGGCCCTTTGGGCGCCTGCCTGCCTATGGTAGGCCTGTCTTTCTACCTTTAGGCAGGAAAAATTTATAAATTTTTCGGGTAAATAATACAGCTAAAAAACAAGCTGCGCAAAAGGATCCTTTCCTCCTGTAAAGGCTTGCAGGATCCGGAGGATCGGGCATCCAGCCAAGAACATCGCCGTCGAATCATCGGCCGGAACAGCTTATTCCGCCTCAACCAGAAAAGCCTTGTTGATCTTTTTATACGGATCTTTGATTACCCCCAGGTCATACCGGCCGGGGCCGGCTGTTTCGGCCATAATATATTTTTTATTCTGATATTCATAAAATTTATCATAAGGCTTGGGCAAACCGGCGACAGCCGTAAAAATATGCCCGGTTTCCTGAAGGATCAGCACCTCATAATCATCATAGAAGGCAAGTATCCCGGCGAAGATCACCACCTTGGAATCGCAATCGCCATACATATTAACGAATACCTGGGGTGGGGAAAAGATCCCGCCCGTGTACTTTTCGCCCTGTTCGGCAGGGGGTATACTGTAAGGTATATCCTGTGTGAATTTCATGGCCAGTTCGATCCTGCTGCGCCAGGTGTTATTACCGCCAAGGGTGTTATCGAGAAGCATCGCGACCGGTTCAAGGAAAGGACGATAATACCTGATCATGCCGTTCAGATCGGGGCCTACATAATTGCCTTCCATTAAAAACATCCCTTCGCTTATAATCCGGTTCCTCGCTTGAATCACCGAATCTACCGGATAATAAGGCTCGAACATGGTCAACGGAATACCAAAATGAAGGATCATCTCATCGGTAGCCTGTTTCGGGTAACTCCATCGCCAGGTCCAGTCTTTTTTTTCCTGATCCCTGAACTGATACATGATCTCATAATTGCCGCTGTTTTCGGATACTGTATGAACCACATGTGCATTTTTCATATAATGTGCAGGGTCGGGAGCAAATTGTACTGATGCCGACCTGATCCGCAGTCCTTTGAAGAACTGTTCGTAACAGTAATTATTGAGCATGACTATGCCCAATAATGACAGTAAAAATAAATTAATGAAAAGCAGCAGTAACTTCCCCATAAGTCTATCTTTTCCTCGGCTCGATCTTTTTTAAAGGGACCACCATTTCCCCCTCGTTTGACTGTCCGGTTTCCTTTTCGTCGGTCGTAGTGATTGTCTCAAATTTTTCATAATGGACAAGACTGGAAATAAAACGGCTGAGGGAAGGCCTCACAAAGAGTGCAATCCCTATAACTACCATTGACATCATCACAGAAACTGACATGTTCTTTTTTCGCAGCTCCTCCATCTCATCCAGGTGCAGGGTAGCTTTAAAATACACTTTAATTGCCAGGAACATAATCAGGATACTGAAAAACAGGGTGATCATAAAAAAGAGCAGAAAATACAGAAAAGATATAAGAACCAGGTACAGGGTAAATTTCTCCGTGGCAAGCACCATGGCCCTTAAGGTATCCACTGCCGGGAGGATGCTGGAATTGACCAGTATCAATACGCTGATAATGATGCTGCCGGCAAAAACGGCTATGGCAAGGTTCTGTGAGTAATTGTTCTCAGGCCTGCGCGTGTTTAACATTGTTTTATCCAAAAACAACTGTGTAATAAAAATAGTCAGCAGGCTGAAAATGATCGAAAGGATTATCTCATAGGTCGCGAAAAAGAATGTAGTCCAATCCATAGGTTATCTTTTTATCCGTATCAGAAAGCCAATTTATTGAAATCAATCAGAAAAATAACAGATTAGGTTTAAAAAATTTGATCATCAATTCCCGGGAACCGGAATGCGGTTTGTTGTTGGATACAAGGGGATTAGCCGGGTGAAGTCTATTGGGTGAGTTGTGCATTGTGCAATAGGCCTTTCCTGGCGAAAGTGCATAAAACCACTTGTTCATCTATAAAAAAAAGGGCCGAAGCCCTTTCCCTAGTACATATCATCATGCATCGGCGGCGCCGGCATTGCTTTCTTTTTTTCCGGTTCCTCATACACTACCGCATTGGTAGTAAGGATAAGCCCGGCAATCGAAGCAGCATTTTCAAGAGCGATACGGACCACCTTGGTCGGATCAATAATACCTGCTTTGATCAGATTTTCAAAGGTTTTATTAGCCGCATTATAGCCATAATCCTCTTTCCCCTCCATTACTTTCTGAATAACTATGGATCCTTCTTCCCCGCAATTTGCAGCAAGTTGCCGCAAGGGTGCTTCAAGCGCCTTTCTGACAATATTAACGCCGATTTTCTGGTCTTCATTATCCACTTTTGTTGTTGCCAGCGCAGCAAGGGCCCGTATATAAGAAACCCCTCCACCTGGAAGGAATCCTTCTTCAACAGCCGCTCTGGTCGCATGAAGGGCATCCTCTACCCTGTCCTTCTTTTCCTTCATTTCTACTTCCGAAGAGGCGCCAATGTATAAGATGGCCACGCCGCCAGCCAGCTTGGCAAGCCTTTCCTGCAGTTTTTCCCGGTCATAATCGGAAGTGGTCGTTTCGATCTGCTTCCTGATCTGAGCAATCCTTCCGTTGATAGAGGATTTCTCGCCATCACCATTGATTATGATCGTGTTGTCCTTATCAATGGTGACTTTTTCACAACTTCCGAGATCATCGAGATTAACATTCTCCAGCTTAAGGCCTTTTTCTTCCGAAATAACCGACCCGCCGGTAATTATGGATATATCTTCCAGCATTGCTTTTCTGCGATCGCCGAAACCTGGTGCCTTAACCGCTGCTATCTTCAGCGATCCGCGTAGTTTATTAACGACCAGCGTGGCCAGAGCCTCTCCTTCAACATCTTCGGCAATGATCAGAAGAGACCTGCCTTTTTCGACAACCTGCTCGAGTACCGGCAAAAGGTCTTTCATCCCGGAGATCTTCTTATCGAAGAGCAGGATGTATGGATTCTCCATCTCGGTGACCATTTTTTCCGGATTGGTAACGAAATAGGGTGAGAGGTATCCCCGGTCGAACTGCATCCCTTCTACCATCTCAACATAGGTATCCGTCCCTTTAGCTTCTTCAACAGTGATGACACCTTCGTTTTTGACTTTATCCATCGCTTCGGCCAGTAATTTACCGATCGTTTCATCATTATTGGCAGAGATGCTTGCCACATTACGGATCTTTTCATTATCGTCCCCAACAATCTGGCTTTGCCTTTTAAGATCACTAACCACTACCCGTACCGCTTTTTCAATGCCCCGCTTCAGGTCCATGGCATTCGCCCCGCTTGCAAGGTTCTTTAACCCGGCGGTGATCAAAGCCTGTGAGAGAACAGTTGCCGTTGTAGTGCCATCACCGGCAATTTTCGATGTTTTTGAAGCAACTTCTTTCAGCATCTGAGCGCCCAAGTTTTCTACAGGGTCTTTCAGTTCGATCTCCTTGGCGACAGTTACACCATCCTTAGTGATCCGTGGTGCGCCAAATTTTTTATCGAGCACCACATTCCGTCCTTTGGGCCCCAGGGTGACTTTAACGGAATTGGCCAGGATATCCACACCCTTCTTAAGCCTGGTCCTGGAATTCAGATCATATATTATACTTTTTGACATATCATATTTCGTAGTTAAATAATTGCATAAATATCAGATTCGCGCATGATCAGGTATTCCTCACCGTCAACAGTGATCTCAGTACCTGAATACTTACCATATAATACATGGTCTCCTGCTTTTACTGTTAAAGGTTCGTCTTTTTTACCTTTGCCAACAGCAACCACAGTGCCTTTCTGTGGTTTTTCTTTTGCTGTATCGGGAATGATCAAACCACTTGCAGTCTTTTCCTCGGCTTCAGCCGGTTTAACCAATACCCGGTCTTCCAGGGGTTTTAATTTCATTTTTGTCATAACTTTTAAAAAGTTTGTCAGTTTTTTGTTAAAAATATCTGTTTAAAATACATGTATCATTTTAAGTGCCAATCTGTAAAAACCATAATAAATGACATTTTGGCAGTTAAATATTTTTTTACTCACGCTTTTACCGGAATTCCTTTTAAAAATTCTTAAGTATTAACTATTTTTCGCAGTTATTTATAATTTGTGATCCGGAACCAATAAATTCTATGCCCTGGTTAAGTGAACAAAGTGCTATAACCCAGGCCTTAATGGCCACCCTGTTTACCTGGGGGATGACTGCGATAGGCGCCTCAGTAGTTTTCTTCTTCAGGGGATTTAACCGGAAGGTGCTCGATGGCATGATGGGGTTTGCCGCCGGTGTAATGATCGCTGCCAGCGTATGGTCTTTGCTGGTTCCGGCCATTGAAATGGCACAGAAGGATGGTCAGACGGCAGGATGGATACCTGCATCCGTCGGCTTCATGCTT
>CAZYDB010000123.1:0-1577 GCA_964645995.1 uncultured Roseivirgaceae bacterium | reverse complement strand
GGAATTGATAAAATACTGCCACACCTGCATATTGGCTTTCCGATGAGGGAAGCAGAAGGTATCCATACCAACTGGCAAAGAAGCATATTGCTGGTCAGTGCCATTACCTTACATAATATCCCGGAAGGACTCGCTATCGGCGTAGCCTTTGGCGCCGCCGCACAATTGGAAACCGCCTCCTTTACGGGCGCGGTTGCACTGGCAATAGGGATCGGCATTCAAAACTTCCCGGAGGGCATGTCGGTAGCGGTCCCCCTCCGCAGAGAAGGCTTCTCCCGTTGGAAAAGCTTTAATTATGGTCAGTTATCCGGCATTGTTGAACCCATAGCCGGAGTGATCGGGGCCGGAGCCGTACTCCTCATCGAGCCCCTTTTGCCATATGCCCTGTCATTTGCTGCCGGAGCCATGATCTTTGTGGTTGTGGAAGAACTAATTCCTGAATCCCAGTTGAATAAAAACACCGACCTGGCCACACTTGGAACTCTCGTCGGTTTCACGGTTATGATGATACTGGATGTGGCATTCGGATAATTTGCGGTTAAGAGGATATGACGATGCCATGCTGACCGAAGGACAGTCGTGGTGTTTTCACACCGGCCGGATCAATGTCTATAATACTGGGTAATTCCGGCAACAACCGGGAATTCCTTTCTACAAAATACCCCTGAATTTTTCTTTGTGACCGAAATATAAATCCCGTTGATTCCTCCGTTTATCAACTCATTTGCCCGCCATATACATGTTTTAAGGGGTCAACGACCAAAATTGGCATCATTCTTTTGGGGTTAATAATAAATGTTGTTGAACCAAAAACGGAGAACATTATGAGTATAGTTAAAGTAATTGAAGTGATCGCAGCCTCAGATAAGAGCTTTGATGATGCTGCCAATAATGCATTGAAAGAAGCTTCCAGGTCGGTAAAGAATATCAAATCCATTTATATCAAGCATATGAATGCCAATGTGGAAGATAATAAAATTGTTTCCTACGGTGTGAATGCCAAAGTTTCATTTGAGGTGACAAACTGATTTTCTGGTAAAAGTGATTAAAGGACAGACGTGAGGGAATACCCGGTCTGTCCTTAATTATTTGAATTCGTTTCTATTAATGTTCAAAAATGTTAGTGTATTTTCTGTCCCCCGGTATATTCATGATGTCTCGTTATTTCTTTTTATTTGATCTCGCAAAGGGTCTGCCGATATAAAACCTTAAATTTTTTTATGCAAATCTGAAGGGATAAATCTTTGTATTCAATCAGCATGTTCATAAATTTCAGCTATGAAACCAATGTTTAAAAACTGTTTTTTAGTGATCTTCCTTGTCCTCCTGATTGCCGGCAAAGGTTTTTCACAATATTTCAAAGAAAAAAAGATATATAAAAAAGCAGATACGGTTACCTTGGCTTTAAACCTGTATTTTCCCGAACCGGTCAGACCCAAGCCTCTCCCCGCGGTAATTTTCTTTTTTGGCGGAGGCTGGCAAAGGGGCACACCGGAACAATTCGAGTCTCACTGTATATTCCTGGCGGATCATGAAATTATTGGCATCACGGCTGAATACCGGGTACAAGAAAGGCA
>CAZYDB010000122.1:0-12767 GCA_964645995.1 uncultured Roseivirgaceae bacterium | reverse complement strand
GATCCCAAAATCGTAGATCTTCCCGAAGGGAAAATTTTGGGTGAAAGGCAGCTCGAATTTCTGGAAGAATGGGGGCGGAATTGGCAGGGAGTGAATATGAAAGCCGTATTGTCGCAAACCATTTTTGCCAATGCTGCACACCGGCATGGTAAATACGATTATGCACTGGTTGCCGATATGGATTCCAACGGATGGCCGCAATCGGCACGCGAGCGCGCCTTAAAAGCCATGCGGAAGTTTTTCGGGTTCCATCTGGCAGGTGACCAGCATCTGGCATCGGTTATTCATCATGGGGTTAACCAATTCCGCGATGCCGGTTATTCGTTTTGTGTTCCTTCCATTGTAAATTATTATAACCGCTGGTGGGTGCCGGAAAACGGACCCGATGGACAACCGGTGGAGGGAAGTCTTGATGGATTGGGAGATTATTTCGATGGGTTCCACAACAGGATTACCATGTACGCTTATGCCAACCCCAGTGAAGAAAGGAGAAACAAATGGGGCGGCGAATGGGGAGAACGTGCAGCCGGTTACGGACTGGTACGGTTCGATACCGAAAAACGCAGCATAACCATGGAATGTTGGCCTCGTGGCGTAGATATTACCGGTAACGACGCCGGGCAATATGAAGGCTGGCCGGTAAATATTTCACAATGGGATAATTACAGCCGGGAGCCTATCGCGTATCTGCCTGAGATACAGGTGACCGGAATGGAAGACCCCGTGTTGAAGATAATCTATGAACCCACCGGAGAAGTTGTTTATTCTTTGCGAATTCAGGGCACTCATTTTAAACCGGGCGTGTTTAAGGACGGAACCTACACCATAGAGATCGGGGAACAACCCGACAAAATGAAAGTCTACTCCGGTTTGAACGCCCAGGAGGACGAAAAAGATGATGAAGTAATCAGGGTGCAGTTTTAACCTGAAAAATTCACGAATTTTTCACCCTATCAGACTGATGGAGCACCCCGATGATAATCGGGATGCCCATCAGGGTTAACCTGGCGAAGTATCTTATTGAATATCACCTATATATCTTAAAATTACGCCGAACAACAAAAATTTATGAATAGGTCAGGTTATAAGTGTTGATCGGGAACAATTGGCGGTTATAAACTAGTAAACTACATAACAAAAAGAAAATTCAGATTTGTATGGGAAAAGTGAATTTTTTGATCATTGCTATTCTTGATCCCTTCCATAATCAGTATCCGGTTTATCATTTCAAAGGTAGATCAACAATGAATCCTGTTCAAATGTTTGTCTAAGTCTCGCCTTCCCATACTCCATGGCTGGAACACTTTGGCAGAGGGTTAGTTTAAATTAACTCCTATACTATCGAGGCTAAAATAAGTGTATAAATAACCGGGATTTATAAATGAAGCACTATTCTTAACACAGCATAATTTTTTTATTCTTTGAAATGTTTGGTTTCAGCGGGACAAAAAATTATCTTTTCTTGGGTTTTTTCAGGGCCTCTCTGTTCTTTTCAGGGGGCAACTATATTTAAAGTTATTTAAACGTTAAATTTTTCAAACGCGCTTGTTATGGTATCAAGAAAAATTAATTTTGCTTTAAAAAAGTCATTCGAACAAGAAATGAATAATTTATATACTATAATATGTGGTATTCTTATTCCGGTTTTCATCCTTGGTGGATGCCAGGAAAGGCCCCCTGAGGAACCTCCGAACATTCTCTGGATCGTCAGTGAGGACAACAGCCCCTTCCTGGGGTGTTATGGGGACGAACGGGCTGTTACGCCCAATCTGGACCGGCTTGCGGCTGAAGGGTTTCTTTATACCCATGCCTATGCCAATGCACCGGTCTGTGCGCCGGCACGCAATACCATCATCACTGGAGTTTATGCCACCTCTAATGGCAATCAGCATATGCGGAGCAATTATCCTCTTTCGGATAGAGTGAAGATGTACCCGCGGTATCTCCGGGAGAAAGGGTATTACTGCACCAACAACAGCAAGGAGGATTACAATACGATCAAGCCTGAAGGAGTCTGGGATGAATCGAGCAATACCGCCCACTACAGCAACCGGGAAGAAGGGCAACCTTTTTTTCACGTAAAAAATATCCACTACAGCCATGAAAGTTCCATCCATACCTATATACCCACGGAGGAACTTCAGCATGATCCTTCAGAAATGAAGTTGCCTCCTTATCACCCGGATACGAAGGAGATGCGCCATGACTGGGCCCAGTATTACGATAAAATCACCCAGATGGACAGTGCTGCGGGAGAGGTGCTCCGGCAACTGGAAGAAGATGGACTGGCTGAGCGTACGATCGTATTCTATTATGGTGACCATGGGGGTGTGCTGGGCCGCAGTAAGCGTTTTGTATACGAATCGGGTACCCATGTGCCTTTCCTTGTTCGTATCCCTGAAAAGTACAAATATCTTTATCCTGCAGAAAAACCAGGATCTCAGATCGACCGGCTGATCGGTTTTGTTGACCTGGCACCGACAATGTTGAGCATTGCGGGCATTCCTATTCCTGATTATATGCAGGGGAATGCCTTCCTGGGTAAGCAGCGAAAGTTGGATCCGGATCATGCTTTTATGTTCAGGGGCCGAATGGATGAATGGTATGATATGTCTCGGGCGGTCCGCGGTCAAAAATTCCGGTATATCAAAAATTATATGCCACACCGGATCTATGGTCAGCGAGTGTCCTACCTCTGGCGGGCGCCCTCGATGCCCTCCTGGGAGGAGGCTTACCTGGAAGGGATGACCGATGAAGTACAAAGCAGGTTCTGGCTTACCAAGCCGCATGAAGAGCTTTATGATACCGATAACGATCCCTGGGAGGTGAATAACCTGGCCGGTGATCCTGCATATGAAGACGTGCTGGCAGGCATGCGGCAGGCCAACCGGGATTGGATGCTCCGGATCCGGGATACCGGCTTTATCCCGGAAGGGGAGATGGTGAGGCGTGCCGGTGATATGCCGGTGTATGACTTTATGCGGTCGGGGAGCATACCACTGGAGGAGATGATTGATGCGGCGGAGATCGCATCCAGGGGAGATGTCGAAAACCTGGAACTTCTTCGCGGATACCTTAAACATAACGACAGTGCGGTGCGTTACTGGGGTGTTACCGGCATGCTCATCCTGGGAGATGCGGCTCTTCCGGCTCTGCCCGATTTGAAGGAGATGCTGGACGATAAATCACCTGATGTGGTGATTACGGCTGCCGAAGCGCTGTATAAAATGGGTGAGGAGAAAACCGGGTTGGAGGCGCTGCTCGGGGTACTCGTTTATCCGGAGGACAAGGTCAGGTGTCATGCACTGAATGCATTGGTGTATACCGGTGCAGAAGGGCCGCAGGTGCAGGAGGCTGTTGTGGCACTCTATCCCGACAACCATCTCCATTATTCCCACAGGATCGTTAGCTGGCTGGTAGAAAAATGGGGGATATCAGTAGAATGATCCAGTTGATGAGAGATAAATGATAGTATTTTGTCTAAAATAGCAGTTACTATTCAGTTTTCTTTAATTTATTGCGGGATATAATTGAAAAATAATGGAAGCATCCAGGGATATACTTCTTAGTCTGGGAATTATCATTCTTCTTGGAATCAGTGCCCAGTATATTGCCTGGGTTTTAAAATTTCCTTCCATATTGTTCCTTCTGATACTGGGCTTTTTATTCGGTCCAATACTAAATATCATAGATCCGGACGTTCTTTTGGGCAACCTGCTGATGCCTTTCGTGTCGGTTTCCGTGGCCTTGATCCTGTTCGAAGGAGGATTAACTCTTCGGCTAAGGGAATTTAAAAAAATAGGCGGGGTGGTCAGTTCTTTAATATTTTTCGGGGTGGTCTTAACATGTATCATTGTAACTCTTTCAGCCTATTATATCATCGGATTAAATCTTAAAATCTCCCTTATCCTCGGGGCCATATTGGTTGTTACCGGACCGACAGTAATAGGGCCCTTATTGCGTGAGATCAGGCCCTATGGAAATGTTGCCGATATCCTTAAATGGGAAGGGATTATTATTGACCCGATAGGAGTATTGCTGGCCGTACTGGTATTTGAAGCCGTGCTGGCAGAAGAAATATATGCGGCGGGGAAAATTGTTATTTTTATCATTGGCAAGACCATTCTTTTTGGGTTTACCATTGGAATTGTTGTTGCATCCCTGCTCATTCTGCTGTTAAGAAAATTCTTGATCCCGGATTATCTTCAGGAATCGGTATCTTTTTCTATGGTAATTGCCTCTTATATTTTATCTGAATATTTACAACATGAATCCGGGCTTTTTGCCACCACGATCATGGGAATTGTATTAGCGAATCAGAAATCAGTCAGCATCCGGCACATTCTGGAATTTAAAGAAAATTTACGTATTATCATCATTTCGTTGTTATTTGTTATCTTATCTGCCAGGATTCATCTGGATGTTTTTAATTTAATTTCCTTTAATATTATTATTTTTCTGGCAGTTCTGATCCTGATCGCCCGGCCACTTGTGGTGTTCATATCCACCATACGTTCCTCATTGAATTTGAAAGAAAAGCTTTTTATTTCATGGATGGCTCCCCGGGGAATTGTTGCTGCAGCAGTTTCATCGATTTTTGCCCTTAGACTTTCTGAAACAGATATTCCTCAGGCCGAGTATCTGTTGCCTGTTACTTTTATTGTGATCGTAGGCACTGTTGCCATTTATGGGCTTACCGCTGCTCCGCTTTCCAGGGAGCTGAAGTTGTCCGAAAAGGATCCACAGGGGATAATAATCGTCGGTGGGCAGGAATGGGCTTTGGAGATAGCAAAAATCCTGAAAGGAGAGGGTTACCGGACCGTATTGATCGATACTAACAGGGGCCATGTGATAAAAGCCAGGATGGAAAATGTCGAAACGGTTTATGGAAGTGTATTATCCGAAAACATATTAAATGAAATAAGCTTTAATGGATTAGGCAGGTTATTGGCTTTAACACCAAATGATGAAGTAAATTCATTGGCCGCCCTGCATTTAAATCATATTTTTGATAAAAAAGAACTTTATCAATTGCCTCCCATGAAGTCACCAAAGGAAACATCTGAAAGTTACTCGCCGAAGGATTTGAGAGGCAGGTTTTTATTTGGGGAAGGTTTTGATTATTACACGCTCTCCAGACGATATAATGAAGGCAGTGTTATTAAATTGACAAAATTGACGGAGAAATTTGATTATGCTGCATTTAAAGCATATTATGGAAAGGATATTATTCAAATGATCGTAATTGAAGAGGACCATAAGATGAAGATCATCACTGCGGATGAGGAATTCAAAGAACCTGAACCCGGCCACTCAATCCTTTGCATGTTAAATGATCCTGATCCTGGCCCCGATTAAAATCACAGGAAGGCGGGACGATATGCAGACAGACCTTCCCGTGCTAAAAAATTGAGGATTAAATTTATAAACCGTTTATTATCTGTTTATAAATTCAGAAAATCACTGCTTGATGAGAGATGGCCGGATAGATTTTTCAATAGTCCTCCCAGGTTAATCCTTTTTAGCTTTTTATGTATTATAATAATTGAGTCTGTTTTACTTTCATTACCCCTGGCGGTAAAGGACAGGAAGACATCAATGTTTTCAGAAAAAGAATACCTGAATCAACCGTATTTAAATTGTAAAGACGGTTTATTTTGAGGATAGTTCATGAATAATCGAGGTTAAGCTGATACCCCGGTCAACTCATGTAATCAAAGCGTCTGATATTCTTGTAATAATCGGTGAAAACAAGAATCTTGAGAGATCGAAGAAATTAGATAAATAGAAAACAGGTGTTAATGAAGAATGATGGTTTGTATCGGCTTTAAGATAAGATCATGATTCAAGTTCTTTCAAAATGCTTTTTGCCTCTTTATATCCTTTATCAATTAAGTCCAGAACCTGGTTGGTATCAATCATATTAAAGTGGGACAAATCAGGTTGGATCAGTAGATCAGCCTCGTCTGTTTGAAGTTGGGTTGCAGTCATCAATGCAAGATGAAAGGTATTGAGCAATACTTCAATAATGTTTTCAGGCTTTTTAAAAGAACGGCTGGCATTGAGGTCAACACCTATGACAAAATCAGCACCCATATCCTTGAGAGGATTTATGGGTACATTTTCAACGATCCCTCCGTCAACAAGAAATCGGCTTCCAATCTCAACGGGTATAAATATACCAGGTATGCAGGCACTTGCCATAACTGAACTGGCTACACTGCCTTCTTTTAATACTACTTTCTCACCTTTCGAAATATCGGTCGCTACCATGGTAAGAGGGATATCTGCCTTCTTGAAATCCACATCACCGATTCTGTCTTTAATGATATCTCCTAATTTTTCATTCGAGAGGAATCCCAGTTCAGGTATAGAAATCCCTGAAATATCATACCAGTCCAGGTCAAGTGCAATTTCCCGGATCTCTTGAATATCTGTTCTAAAGGCATATAAAGCGGCAATAAAAGCACCGATACTGGTTCCTGTAATATAACTTATAGTAATATCATGCTCTTCGAGCGCCTGAAGAACTCCGATATGAGCAGCACCCAGGACGGCTCCTCCCCCCAGGGCCAACCCAATCTTTTTATTGTTTCCCAAATTATTTTTAGTGGTCAAGAGGATAGAATTATGGAGCAGATTTGATTGCCGTATAATTAATGGATGATATCGAATTCTTTTAACCTGGCTGCCATTTTGTCGATGAAAACTTTGCGATCTTCCATTTTTATTTTTTAAGAAAAATATGAAATATAGGTTACTATTCCAATATTCCCGGGTAAATTTAATTTTGTTTTCCGGTTAAACATAATCCTCCTCTTCTTCCGGGGAGTCTTCCGGGGAGTCAGTATTTAAATGCTGATTATGCCTGATCTTCCTGATTTCTTCCTCCCGTTTCATGAATTTCATTTCATACCTGAGATCTTTAATGTAGGAGATCAACCAGATTAGCAGGATGGTGAGCAATGCCCATAAAAAAAGGATTAGATAAAACGAAGCATTCCAGGTATTAAACCCATAATTGATCTCAATTGGTGCTTTAAAAACTTTCCAGTTTAAAATGATCAGGTACATGGTGCCCAGTAAATAAATTAGGGCAAGTACCTTCTGAAGGGTATTTAAAAATTTATTATTCATTTTAGTGAATTTAATGTTTACTACCAAAGTAACTTATTAACCCGAAAAATTCATAAATTTTTCCCCGATAAAATCGGGACGCTCATCATGTAACTACCTGATAATAAATATTTTAAATAGCAAAGACGATTTATTTTGGGTTTGGTTTATGAATAATCGGGGTTAATAATTATTTTCATATTTAACGGATCATTAATTATATAGATTTTTTTCAGACATTCAAATGAAAGAATGAGGAAATAACAGACTTTATGAAGACTCGACTTTTATACCTGTGGGATCACCTGCAAACAAGTTTTTGGTTTCTGCCTTTGATCATAATTTTCATCGGAATTGGCTTATCGATTGGCTTGATATACATTGACAGCAGTATCGATTATCAATCGGTAGGAGTATTCCTGCATTTTTTTACCGGAGGTGTTGATTCAGCCCGGATAATCCTTTCCACCGTTGCTGCCGGAATGCTTGGAGTTGCCGGTATAGTTTTTTCAATTACCCTTGTAGCATTAACCATGGCTACCGCCCAATTCGGCTCAAGGATACTGCGTAATTTTATGCATGACCGGATTAACCAGGTAGTATTGGGCACCTATCTGGGAACCTTTACCTACTGTCTTTTAATTTTAAGATCGGTGAAGTCAGAACATGGTTATGAGTTTATTCCGAATATTTCCGTACTATTGGCGATAGTATTTTCAGTATTCAATATTATTCTTCTTATCATATTCATTCATCACATATCGGTAAGTATCCAGGCCGATCACGTGATATCGGATGTAACATTTCATCTTAATAAAAGAATAAAATATTTATTCCCGGAACGAAAAGATGAAGTGGCTCAGAAAGAAGGCAAAAGCAATTATGAGGAGATAAAGAAAAAATTGCCTGTTAAAGTTTCGGTGCCTGTTCCTCAGAGCGGTTATTTACAAGTTATTGATTATCCAGGATTGTTGAAGATCGCCGGGGAGAAGAATTACTTGCTCCACATCAAAAACAAGCAGGGTGATTATCTTCCGGAAAGAGCTGTATTGGTTGAATTATACTCGAGCGATGCATGTGACGAGAAAGATATTGAGGTGATTGCCAATGCTTTCATACTGGGAGATCAGAGAACGCCCACTCAGGATGCCGAATATGCCATCCATCAATTGGTAGAAATTGCCGCGAGGGCGCTTTCGCCTGGTGTAAATGATCCCTATACAGCCATTACCTGTATTGATAACCTGACTTCGACGATGTGCTATATGACGGAAGCCAATTTCCCTCCGGTTTATTATTATGATCCGGATGAAAATTTACGAATAATAGCGAAACCATTAAATTTCAATGGGGTAATGAATGCTGCTTTTAATCAGATCAGGCAGTATGGAGAGGGGAATCCTCCTGTCCTGATCAGGTTAATGGAGGCATTAATCACTATTAACGGGTTTGCCGTGAATAAAGAGCAAAAAAACACTGTTGATCGACATATTCAGATGGTTTTACATGCTGCAGAAAATTCAATAAAAGAGCCTGGTGATTTAAAAGACCTTAAAGAACGGTATGATAAATTATAAAACCCTTCAGGAATGATTTTTGGATTTCCCGAAAGATAAAATATAAGTGTGTTTTTTTAGCCTGGCGGCGGGGGCAGGTACCCCTAGGATTCGTGGATCGTGGCTTTTTAACTTTGATATTTTTCTAAAGGTTCGTGTTCATATTGAGCGGCAGGCGATTGAACTCTTGCTGAAGGTCCTGGTTTTCCTCTATGGCTTTTTCAAAGGCATCGACACGCCTCTGCCGGCGTTCCTGGTAGTCATCCCGGATCCTGGCGAACCCGGCATCATCCCGGACATTTTCAAGTAGCGGGTCATTCTCCAGGTACCAGGAGCTCATGAAGCCCATCTGCGAAGCGCTGTCGAGCCAGGCAACCGCTTCTTCCCTGTTCCCGAGCCAGGCGTTCGTGGCAGCCAGGTCGTAATAGAATCCGCCGCTCATCCAGGCACCATATCCGCGGATGTTCTCAAAGCGCTCCATGTCAATCCGGCGCTGCTCCCGGATAAGCCTCATTGCGGAGGCTGTATCACCCTGAAGCGCCAGAACATAACCCAGGCGATGCCGGAAGGGGATGTACTGTGTGGAGTCGGGAAACTGTCCTTCGATGACTTCATAACTCGACCAGTATTCCGCTGCTTCTCCCAGGTCACCGGTCAGCAGGTTGGTCCAGCCCAGTGCATCGATGGTTTCCTGGTCAAGGGGGGCGATCTCAAGTCCGCGTTTCAGGGTTTTCTCGGAGGCATCGAGTTCTCCCCGGTACCGGTAGAGCTGTCCCAGGGTATAATAGGGGTTGATCCAGCCGGGCGCCAGGCTGATCGACTTCCTGAAAAACTGTTCGGCGGTTTCATGGTTCCCTGTCATCATGAAAATGCTCCCCCAACGGAAATAATATTCCGGATCCTTGGGGGAATATTCCCTTTCGATCGACCGAATGATCAGTGAAGCGCCTTTTTCGTACTGGCCGGATCTCATATACATATTGCCAAGACTTTGCAGTACTTCAGGATTTCCTGGTTCCAGATAGTATGCTTTTTTCAGGTTTTCCAGGGCTTCATCACAGTCCCATTCCTGACTACTCAGGATATTTCCCTTCAGGAGGTAGGCGGTGGCCAGCATGGTGTCAATCCGGATGGCCTTATTTGCCAGGTCGAAGGCCTCGCCGATCCAAACATCCGTGGGCACCCCGAATTGCCGCATTCCGTAATGCAGGATGTTTCCCTTCAAAACGTATCCCCGGGCAAGGTTGGGATCCAGTTCTATGGCTTCTTCGGTCAGTTGGACGGCATTCTCCAGGTCATTTTCATCATTCCAGTTCCGCCAGGCCCTCCGCGCCCTGAGCAGGTAATCATAGGCTGTGATATTGGGCGATCCTCCCTTCTCCCACCGGCGTCCCCGTATATGCCGTCTTTCATCGCTCGTCAGCCTGGTTTCCAGCACCCCGGCGATCTCGATGGCGATCTCACTCTGGATCTCAAAGATCTCGGTGATCTCCCGGTCGAACGTCTCTGTCCAGACATGCGTGTCATTTTTAACATCGATCAATTGCGCGACGATCCGCACTGTATTGCCGGCCTTCCGTACGCTTCCTTCAAGGATATAGGCAACACCGAGTTCCCTGCCGATGACGGGTATGGTCTTGTTGGGGTTTTTATATTGTTCGGTAGTGGTTCTTGATTTTACTTCCAGCCCCGATATTCTGGCCAGGTGATTGATAACATCATCGGTGATACCGTCACTGAAATACTCCTGCTGAGGATCGTCGCTTAGGTTATTGAAAGGCAGAACGGCAACAGACCTTTCAACCGGTCCGGAAAGGGCCGGTCCGGTGAAAAGAAACCTGCTGAGTATGTAACCGGCAAGGATCAGGAACGCGACTGCAGCGATGATCTTGATCCATGTGTATCTTACCGGTAGGGTCTTTATTTTTCCAGGCAGGTCGTCAGGGGCCGGTACGGCCAGAAAATCATCCTGCAATGCATAGACCGGCACGGGATAATCCACGTTCTTCAATTCAAAAGTCCCCAGTGATGCCGTTCTGATACCCGGCTGATTCCGGACCAGATGGTAGATCGTGTCTGAGATCAGGATCGAACCGGCGATGCCGAGGGATTCGATCCTTGAAGCCATATTTACTCCGTCGCCGAAAACAGATTCTCCCTGGATCTTGATATCGCCCAGATGAATGCCGATGCGAAGAGGCACCTTGAGATCGGCAATCAGTTTCTCCTGGATCTCAATGGCGCATGCTACGGCCTCTGAGGCGGAAGGGAAGATGCTCAGGCTGCCATCACCATAGTATTGAAGTACCTCCCCGCTATGCTGTGTTGTGTAGTTTTCAACCACTGAACGGTGTCTGTTAATGATACGTAGCGCCTTTTCTTCATCCTGCTGCATGATGGCGGTATACCCCACGATATCCGTGAACATGATCGCGGCCAATCTGCGCGTTGAAGAAGCTTCTTTTGGCTGATCCGGCATTTTAAAAAGATTCTATTCGAATTTAATTATTAAAGATAAGAGTGAAAAGCGGTGAATTGGGTAAAAACCGGAAGAATTTTAAGGGTTTGGGGAGTTATTTTTATGCTTTTCTGTGTCGTACCGGAGATTCCTAAAGGAAGGCCACGGGTGGAGGGCAAAGACAAGGGATGTCATTCAGGAGGAAACTCTTCTCTGATTGAATAGCAGAAGCATCATCTTTATAGCATGCTGTATTTTACAAATCCGAATAAAGATCCCTTCCACAGGGCAATCTATGAGTTCCCGGTTTACTCACCGGAGTCATCCAGTTTGTTCAACAGGTTGTACTTGGTCTGCCGGGTCTTCCACCTTTCCCGGGCATATTTCTGCATATCGGTTACCGTGTCCGTTTCGTCAATGATCTCAAGTCCGAGGAGCGTTTCGATGATGTCTTCCATGGTCACGATGCCGTCAAGCCCGCCGTATTCATCCACGATCAGTGCGATATGTTCCTTGTTTTCCAGCAGTTTTTCCCAGAGGGAAAACAATACCATCGAGTTTGGGACGATGATGATATTCCGCTTGAAATCTTTTAATTTAAGATTATGTTTATCTTCCGCCAGTTTCTCAAAGATGGTCTGCCTGAATACATAACCCGTAATATTTTCGATATTTCCCGAATAAACCGGGATCCTTGAGAATTTCAGGTAGTCCTTGTTTTTCAGAAAATCCTTCAGGGGCATGTTTTCATCTGCCAAGGTCAATACCACCCTTGGCGTCTTGATCTCGGTAACCTTCACATTTTTTAATTTGAGGATGTTCTGGATGATAATATGTTCTTTTTCAGTAAACACTCCTTCCACTGCGCCGATGTCGGCCAGGGCTGCAATTTCTTCCCTGCTTGTGGTTTTTTCCCTGAAATCCTTTGAAAAGATCCTGGTGATAAGGGAAGACAATATAACCAGCGGATAGGTAATGATGATGGTGAGTTTGATATTATATGCCGAAAATGGTGCCAGGTTTCGCCAGTATCTTGCTCCAATCGTTTTGGGGATGATCTCGGTGAAGACCAGGATCATCAGGGTCAGGATGGCGGAAATGATCCCGAAGGAGGCCTCACCAAACACTTTTATGGCCTGGGCGCCCACGCCTGCTGCCCCGACGGTGTGCGCTACGGTATTCAATGAGAGAATAGCGGATAAAGGCTTATCGATGTTCTTCTTCAGTTGGATAAAACTACCTGCCCACCTGGCTCCTTTTTCCTGTTTGACCATCAGAAAAGGCTGGGGAGTAGACAGGAGCACAGCTTCCATGATGGAACATAGAAATGAAACGATCAGGGCCAGTCCCAGGTATGCGAACAGAAGCAGCATCTTTTCTTTCAAATATACGAATTATGCCCGTGAAATGCCGGGGCGGGGGGTCGAACCTTGCACCGGGACCTGGTTGATGTTTGGAAACCATGAATATGCAGCCGGGAGCTCATTCAATTTATTCTAATTCGTTTTCATTGCTCTTTTCCCAGGTGGAGTCGTAGATGGAGCTATAGAAAACGAGCTTCCATTTTCCATCAACCTTCTCCAGGAACTGGGCATGGATGCTGGTGCTGAGCAGCTCATCGTCTTCGTTGTAGTATT
>CAZYDB010000121.1:0-12774 GCA_964645995.1 uncultured Roseivirgaceae bacterium | reverse complement strand
ATAATAGCTGAATCCGGGAAGGTCCCGGAATTGCATCCGGGATGTGGTCGGAGGCGAAGTTGGAGGCCGAAGGCCGGAAACCACGCGAAAGGCGTGGTCGTAGGCCTCAGACCGGAAATCCTGCTGAAAGCGGGAATGGAGATAAACCTGCTACATTTGTATTCTAAACGTATCAAAGATGTATGATACTATATAATTTTTTCCTTTGAGTAAATATTAGTCGGAATAATCCGGGTTATTACTATGGGTTAAACAAGACGGCGCATTTCCATTATTTTAAGGATCAGCTCAAGGATCTCGGTTTCGTTCATGGTCTTATAATTGAGCACCATATCAAAATTGCAGTTATCAGGTTTCCGGTTTTCAAAAAATTTCCTGAGATTTTCTCTTTTTATATCGACTTCCTTACATTTTTTTATAGCTTTTTCATAGGGGATCTGTTGCCTCTCGCTAACAATTTTTGCACGCCATTCCATAGGAGCGATCAGCCGGATATGAATTGAATTCCTTATATCCCTGGTGAGTGAAACACCCGCACGTCCAACAATGATCACCCTTCCCTGCCTTGAAAATTCCCTGATCACCTCCGCCAGAGTTTTTTTAACCTTGTCTTCACCGGGGTAAAATTTATTGGATAATGACCAGATCAACTGGTCCATTACACCCCGGTCATCAGCATTGACGGCATCCTGAACAATATGTTTATCCATTTTTAACTCTTTTGCCGATTCATCCAGGATCTCCTTGCTGATCCACCGCCACTGCTGATGAATATTGGCTCTGAATAATATATTATTCAATTTGATGCAGAGGTCCTGGGCGACGATCTTGGCGGGGCATCCGTATTCTCTGGAGATCGTAACGACGGGTCCATAGTCCTGAAATCTTGCCTGAGGGGATTTTTTATCCATCCTCGATTTCATGTATTCGGAGAGGATATTTTTCATGATGGTTTCTGTTGCCCTTTTAAAGTATAACAAAAATCACCCGAGAATTATTCCGCATTTTTTAAATATTTGACCGGAATGGGAAGTTTATGGGTGGTTACCGCTGATCCTCCACCGGAACATCAACAAAAATGCCAGCAATGACAGCCCGTTATGCGATCTTACGGTAACGCCAGACGGCAAAAGCATTGATCATGATAGCAAACCCGGAGATGATGATGAAGTGCTGCCGGACCTCATTAAATCCGGATCCTTTCAGGAGCACCATCCGGATCACTTCCATAAAATACCTCAAAGGGTTGAACAAGGTGATCCGCTGGGCCCAGACGGGCATGTTTTCGATGGCGGTAAACAGGCCGCTCATTAAAATAAAGATCACGAAGAAGAACCAGGAAATGAACATCGCCTGTTGCTGGGTTTCTGTAATGGTTGAGATAAATAAGCCAATCCCCAGAACCGCCAGCAAATACACGATGGTAAAGGAATAAATTACCCAAAGACTGCCTACGACAGGGGTGTTAAAAATAATTTTGGCGGCGATCAGGCCTATGGTAAAAACGACCAGGCCAAGGATCCAGAACGGCAATAATTTACCGATGATAAACTGATACTTTTTAATGGGAGTAACATTGATCTGTTCAATGGTGCCCATCTCTTTTTCCCGGACCACATTCATAGATGACAGGAACCCACCCACAAGGGTGACCAGCAGGACCAGCAGCCCGGGCACCATATAGGTTTGATAGTCAAGTTTTTCATTATACCAGTTCGAATACTCGATCTCAACCGCTTTTGGTACTTCAGGGATATTCTCATTACCCCTGGCAGCAAGAATATCCTCACTGATGTCTATGGCGAAATTTTGTATCGTGTTTTGGGAATAATTGATCCCCACCCCTGCCTTCATGCCATCGATAGCGTTTATTTTGAGGAACAATTGTGCCTTGCCGTTTGCCATCAGATCTTTTTCAAAGTTCAATGGTATTTCGCAGACCAGGTCAGCCTCGTTGGCTTCCAGGGCTTTTTCTCCCAGAAGACGATCGGCTGATTCACCTGTCCTGACAAAGTGATCCGTTTGAATAAAAGAATTTTTTAGCCTTTGTGAGTAGGTTGACTTATCAAAATCATTAAAATAGATTTTGAGATTCTTTATTTCGAAGGTCGCCGCACTGGAAAGAATGATCAACTGAATGACCGGGGCAATGAAAATAATCCCAACCATCGGTTTATTCCGGAAGATCTGCCGGAACTCTTTTTGTAACATGTAAAGAATTATTTTCATGGTTTTCAGGCCAACCTGATTTTAAATTTTTTTAAACTTAATCCTATGAAGAAAACCGTAAACCCAAAAATGATCAGCGTCTCTTTCCATACGGCCCCGATACCCAGGCCTTTCAGCATGATTCCTTTTATTATGGTGATGAACCATTTTGCCGGGATGATATAGGATATCCATTGGAGGATCCTGGGCATACTTTCAATGGGGAAGATAAAACCTGATAAGATGATAGTTGGAAGCATCAACCCCATCAAAGAGAGCATAAGGGCCACCTGTTGCGTTTGTGACACGGTGGATATCAGAATTCCCAGCGATAAGGCGGTGATGATGAAAAGGATAAATTCAAATATCAGCAAACCAAAACTTCCTTTTACCGGTACCCCGAAAACCATATAGCCTAGCAAAAGGATAATAATTGATATTATGAAGGCCAGTATAATATAAGGAATGACTTTGGCAATAATGATCTGCACGGGCTTCATGGGAGAGGCCAGTAATACTTCCATCGTTCCGAGCTCCTTTTCCTTTGTCAGTGAAATGGATGTCATCATGGCCGATACCAGCATCAGGATGATGGTAATCAGCCCTGGTACAAACAGGAAAACGCCTTTTAGGTTCTGGTTATAACGAAATCTCACTTCAGATGAGATATTCACAGGATTTTCTGCCAGGGGAGATTGGTTTCTAATGAAATCATTAAAAATAGCGGAGACATATCCAATCAATGTGTTTGCTATATTGGGATCCGTGGCATCTGCGATGATTTGTACAGTGGCCGTATGATCTCTTAATAAAGTACTGCTGAAATCGTCATCGTAAATTATTACGATCTTTACTTTCCCTTCCTGAAAGGTTGGCTCTATTTCGTCAGGACTTGCCAGGTAGCGATCGAGAATAAAATATCCGGATGAAAGAAGCTTTTCGTTGAGCCTGTTCGTGGTATAGTCCCTCGAATTGTCCAAAATCGCTATGCGGGCATCCTTGATCTCATTGGTAATGGCAAAGCCGAAGAGCATGATCTGGGCAATGGGCATACCGAAAAGAATTAGCATAGTCCGGTAATCACGCAGGATATGGTAGAATTCTTTTTTCACGAAGGCATAGAATCTTTTCATAACTATCCCCTTGCCAGTTTAAGAAATACGTCATTCATGCTTTTTGCTTTAAAATCTTTTTTCAGATCAGAAGGCTTCCCCAGCGCTTCGATCCTGCCATCAACCATCATGGATATACGGTCGCAGTACTCGGCTTCATCCATATAATGAGTAGTAACGAAGATGGTAACGCCCTCATGGGCCGCTTCATAGATAAGATCCCAGAACTGTCTTCTGGTAACCGGGTCAACGCCGCCGGTAGGCTCATCCAGGAAAACGATGTCAGGGCTGTGGATAATGGCCACGGAAAAGGCGAGCTTCTGTTTCCAGCCCAAAGGAAGATCGGCGATAAGTTTATTCTGAAAATCCCCCAGGTTAAGTTTTTCGGTTAGCTCTTTTCTTTTCTCTCTGAGCACCTTTCTTTGTAATCCATAGATCCCGCCATAAAAATTGATATTCTCAGACACCGTCAGGTCTTCATATAAACTGAATTTCTGGCTCATATAACCGATCCTTTGTTTGATCTTCTCCCTTTCCGTGAAAATATCAAGTCCGGCAACCGAGCCTTCTCCGCTCGTGGGAAAGAGAAGTCCGCAGAACATTTTGATAGCCGTTGTTTTGCCTGCGCCATTGGCTCCGAGGAATCCGAAAATCTCTCCCCGACTAACTTCAAAGGTAATATGATCTACCGCCGTGAAGGGGCCGAATTTTTTCGTGAGATCATATGATTTAATAACCTTTGACATATTATCAGTTCTGTTTCATTAATTCCATAAAACAATCCTCCACTGAAGGTTTGATCTCATCAATACTGAAGGCAGGAATTTCCAGATCTTTCAGGCTTTTTTCCAGTTGTTCAGGGCTGATACTTTTTCGCTTATCCACATAATGGATCTCGTCCCCGAAGGAAAAGACCGAATAGGTGTTTTCGAATTCTTTAAGCCGCTGGAGTATCCTGAATTTTTCACCGGACCGAATAGCATAGACAGGATAGGCATATTCCCTGGTTAACTGATCCGGCGTATTTACAGATAAGATCCCGCCATTCTGGATCAGGCCTATACGGTCGCAAAGGTTAGCTTCATCCATATAGGGTGTGGAGACGAGAATGGTGATCCCATTTTCTTTCAGCTGGTGTAACATGCTCCAGAATTCCTTTCTGGATACCGGATCCACGCCGGTGGTAGGCTCATCGAGAAATAATATTTCAGGCCGGTGGATCAGTGCGCATGAAAGCGCGAGTTTCTGCTTCATGCCTCCTGATAGTTTGCCTGCCTTCCTGGTCTTAAAAGGCTCGATCTGAGAATAGATGTCCTTTACAAGGTCATAATTTTCTTTGATGGTCGTCCCGAAGATCGCTGCAAAGAGAGAGAGGTTCTCTTCTACACTAAGATCCTGGTATAAGGAGAACCTTCCCGGCATATATCCTATGATGTTCCGGATCTTTTTGAAATCCTTAACAACATCGAGGCCCAGGACGGAAGCTTCGCCTTCATCAGGTAAGAGCAGCGTGGTCAGGATCCTGAAAAGTGAAGTCTTGCCTGCGCCGTCAGGGCCGATCAGGCCGAAGATCTCCTTTTCCTGTATGTCCAGGCTGATACTTTTCAGGGCCTGTACCGGTCCGTATTTTTTGGAAATATTTTTTATTGTAACGGCTTTGGTCATTGCGCAGTATTAAAAACTACTTCACCGGGCATGCCGATCTTGATATATCCGTCATTTTCGACAAGGACTTTGATGGCATAAACAAGGTTCACCCTTTCTTCCTTGGTTTGGACGATCTTTGGAGTGAATTCTGCTTTGTCAGAGATCCAACTGATCAAACCTCCAAATTTTTTATATTCCGACTTATTTTCATCGATGAGTACCGTTACCTGTTGGCCTATTTTGATATCATCAAGTTGATCGCCGCTGATATAGGCCCTAAGGTACATCTTACCGATATCTGCCATGCGGTAAAGCGGTTTTCCGAAGTTTACCACTTCATTTTCTTCTACATATTTCGTCAGTACCGTTCCAGTAACCGGATTTTGAAGGATCGCTTTACTGATCTGGTCATTGATCTCTTCAATCTGATATTGAAGGGGCAGTATTTCACTTAGGAGTCCTTTATTGGTGGTTTTAAGGCGCTCCCGGTTGGCCCTGATCTCCTGGTTGATCACTTCCAGCTCACCACTGATATCATCGAGTTGTTTTTCTGTGGCCGCCTTCTCCTGGAACAGACTCTCGATCCTGTTCCTTTCTCTGGTCAGGTTGCTTTTACGTTCAATCAATACATTGATCTGGGAGGGGATATCTATCGTTTTGGCACTGAGGGCGGTGATCCTCGCTTCCAGTTGTTTTTTTTTGAGGTATAAGGGGATCGTGTCCACATATCCGAGGGTTGTACCTGCCTGCAGAATATCTCCTTCGTTGACTGCAAAACGTTTAAGTTTACCATTGGCCTCCGAGGAGATCAGCACTTCGGTGGCCTCGAAATTACCATAAGCATCTGATTCACCATTGCCGCGGTCGCATGCCGGGGTAAGCCAAAGAACCGGTAAAATGAAAAGTAAGGATATCTTATTCATAATCGTTGTGTTATTTGAATTCATTTCCTGAAGAGGTATAGGTATTCACATGTGCTTTCGATAGTTGAACCTCATGAAGCACTTTTTTAATTTCTGCTTCAGTAAGTGCGTTTAATTCCGTGAGGTATTCCGTGGAAGTGATTACGCCATGTTGTAATTCGGCAAAAGCAATTTTTACAATTTTTTGCTGGAGTGATATGATCTCTTCATCCTTATTGACCACCTTTTTCAGCTTTTCTATCTCTGCTGAATTCCGGGTCAGGGCCATATTGATATTTCTGTTGAAATCTGATTCGCGGCTATCTAGAAGATCGCGTTGCAGGCCGATGATCTGCTTCTTTCTTGATACATCGCCCCAGTCAAAAACCGGCCAATGCAGCCGGACTCCCAGGATATAATAGGCAGAAGGATCCACTTCAAAGAAATTCATTGGATTGGGCTGGCCAATACCACCCTGTGCAAAGGCCGACACCCGCGGCCTCCGCTCTGCATTAGTTATGGCCATCCGGGATTCAAGTAAGGAGCGCCGGTCCATGAAAAGGTTGTTTTCAGGCCTGTTGACAGGCAAATCAGTAACCGGGACATTGAAATGCGGCCTCTTCAGGACAGTATTGCTATCGACCGGTTGTCCGACCCATTCCGACAACAGGTCGGATAATACTTTTTTATCCGACTTGATGCTTATCATTTCCTGCTGCAGGGTCAGGATCTGCTTTTCGATCTGATAAAGATTATTCTCCTGCACTATCCCGTTTTTTACGCCGGCAGCGACCAGTTTTTTCTGGTTGTCCAGGTTATTGAGGGTAGTATTGATGATGCCTTCACTTTCCTGTAACTGAAGGATTGAAAAATAGAGCTCATTTATTGTGGAGCGGATGGCGTATAATTCGATTTCCAGCTCAGCGGCATTTACTTTCCATTGTGATTCTTCCAGGTCTTTTGCATGGCGTGTCATGCCTCCGTCGTAGATATTCTGGTGTATGTCCACACTTACCTGAAATTGCTCTTTTGGAATTACAGGATATTCCGGTATCATCGCAGATCCGGGAATGCTGATCACCTCCGACTGGTAGGAGGCCTTGCCGTTAACGGAGAGGCCGGGCAGGTAATTGGTTTGTTGATTCTTAAGACCCAGCTCATAGATGTTTTTGTTAAGCAGTTCCTGCTTCTTTAAGGGACTTAAATTCCTGGCCTGTTCATAACAATTAACAAGTTGGAGGGTGTCGGCCTGAGAATATGCCTTGTTCAGTTGCAGGGTGACCAGCAGCAGATGGGCCAAAAAGAGCCAAAGTATGATCTTTATTGATTTAACCATATTATTAAATTTTTTGGTTAATTTTTAGTTTTTATCCAATTCATGATCGTTTCCGGGATGATCTTTTTTCTTTCTTCAATAAATTGATCCCAGCTTTCGTCCTTGATCCCCAGGTTTTTCTGGATGATCAGTTTGCCTGCAAACGGGAAAATGGTCATCCCTATTACATTCACAATAAAATGCCTGATATCCACCATAATGATATCTCCTTTATCATATTCTTCCTGAAGCTGGTTTTCGAGTTTATGAGAATCCAGGTATGAGCCGAAATTCAGTTGATCAATAATTCTTTTTGGATTAGTATTGATCTCATTTAATATGAATAGAGGCATCTGAGGATATTTTTTGATTACTTCGATGTAGTTATCCACAAATTTCCAGATCTTAATTTCAAGGGGGATGTCATCGCTGATGAACCTTCGCAATGCCGGGCCGATCTGTTTGATCGTATTGTTAAATACAGCTTCGAATAATTTTTCCTTGCTTCTGAAATAATAATGAAGCAAGGCTTTGTTTATGCCGGCATGATCGGCGATTTCCTGCATCCTGGCCCCGTCAAATCCCCGCTGTTGGAAAACTACAATAGCGGATTCGAGAATATTCTGTTCGGTGCTGGTGTTTTTAACCATATGATTTAACTAAACGGTTAAAATTAAATATTGGTTTCAGAAAAGGCAAGTTTTTTTGAGGAAATTTTTTCTGAATGAAGTCGGAGGATGGAGGATGGTGGATGGAGGATGGTGGATGGAGGAATGAGGATGGAAGATGGAAAGGCCGAAGGCCTGAGATCGGATCTCTCCCAAAGTTTGTATAAGCTTGTGTGCCGGAAGGCTTTTGGAGAGATAATAGTATGAGGAAGGGGGACGGAGGATTGAGGATTGAGGATGGAAGGTTGAGGACGGAAGATTGAGGATGGAGGATTGAGGATGGAGGATTGAGGATGGAGGATTGAGGATGGAGGATTGAGGTATGACGTTATCCTCCCCGGCTTTATTCCTGGGCCTTTTCCCAAAGCATTCAGGAAACAGGTTCCGGCCTAATTGTCGGCAGACAGAAATCCAAATGGCTAAGCCAAGGAACTCGAAGCTCGAAGTCGGATGTTGGAGGATAATTCACGCGGTAAGCTCACACTCACACTGTTTCAGGCTCTGGCCACAGCCCACAGCCAAATGACCTCTGATCCCTGCCATCACCTCATCACATGAACCTTGAATACTCTCCAATGTTCACCATATTCGATCATTAGCTGGTAGAGGCCCGGTTTCAGGTCGTCTACTCTTGCGGTCAATAATTTCTGCCGGTCAATTTCCTTAACCATTTCTGATCTGAGCAACCGGCCCTGAAGATCAATCAGACTGATAATCAATTCAAAAGGACTCTTGTCCATATTCCCGATATAGACCGGAATAAACACCTCCGAACGTGCCGGATTTGGATAAGGATTGCCAATGGAAAAAACGGAGTTACCGATCTCCCTGAGAATTTCCTCTTCCCTTCCGTAGTAGATAGTCAGGTAATGGCTTATTCCTGCTGCACTTTCCAGGAATTTCCTACTTTTCAGATTGGTAAGCTCGCCTGAATTTTTATTATACACTATGATGGTATTCGGATCATCCTTTAGGCTCACATCAAATTCAAGCCTGTAATCCTTACCTCCCGGATTAGATAGCATCGCATCCCATTTAATAAATGATCCGGATCGTTTAATGTTCCGGCTGAAACCTTCAATATTGAACGAAACAAACTCTCCAGGGAAAGGCAGCATTGGAATATCATAAATATCCATTTCAACTTCAGCATTTTCATGGATGCCAAATCCGTTCAGGAATGAATATTGTCCTGCTTCATCCATAAAATTCACCTGGCAGAGCCATTCTTTGCTGATGGTATGATTATTGGCGATCAGATTCGGGATCTCCGACGATATCCTTGCTCCTGAACTGGTTAAAGCCGCATAAGGTATCAGCAGGTCAACATCGCGTTCGGTAAAGATCACAGCCCCCTGGAAAGCTTTCAGGCTGGTCGTCTCACGGTAGCCCCGTTCATAGACGATCAGGTTGCGGAGCGCCCCGGTAACCTCGGGACTGTTCGCATCCAGTACCTCATTCCAGTTCAGACTGCCGAGGTATGGGTTCCCTATCATGTTCCAACCTGTTTTGAGAGAAAGCTGAAGATCTCCTGCAAAGATCACCTTCTCTGGAACCCGGATGGTATTCGGATCATTTTGGAGAAACCAGTAACCCTTTCCCGCTTCCAGATTGGAAGGACTTTCAATAAAATTCTTGGTGGCGGCATTATAACCAAAAAGGCGCCACTTCTTTTTGTCATAGGGTTCTATTTCATTAAAGACCTCCGCCCGCCCAACAAAATCCTTAAACGGCAGGGCAATGATCGTATAATCAAGAAGGGTTCCGCCAGATACGGAAGTCAGGACCTCATCACCCTGTGAGAAAATTTCAATAAAAATTGCCCCATTTTTCTCCCTGGTCTCAAAGATCCCGTCTTCAGCCCGTATGACGAAATCAATACCGGGAGGGGAAATATTCTGGATCGGTATCGTAATCCGATAATTACTGGTATCGGGTGAATAGGTAATCGAGGTGAAATCCGAAAATGCCGTTTTGCTACTTGTTTTATAGGCAAAGGAAAGATCTACAGGTGTTTTTCCCCAATCGGCGGTAAACAGGATTACCGGATCCTGATCACCTTCAGACACCTGCCCGGGAAATGAATCAAGTTCAAAAACAGGTATACTGCTTCCTGATAAGGCAATTTTGAATACCGCCTCATTCAGATCATTGGTTGAAATCACCAGTTCTTCGTTCAGGTCCCCCACCCGGTCGGGTAAAAATTTAACTCCTATTATTAGGAATTCATCTAATCCCAACTCAAATGTATGGACCGAATCATTTTCAAGAACGAATGCGGTACCAGTAAGATCCAGTTCAGCTACCAAAAAACCCGGAGCAACATTTGTAATGGTCAATTCGATTGTTTCCTCCTGCCCGATAGAAAGTTCTCCAAAATCCAATTGATGATCTATTCCTATAGAAATATTGTTTGCATCCTCAATTTCGATTTCCGGCAAAGCTACCTCGCCGAAAAGATTGATCAGAAATTCGGGACGATCTGGATCATTGGTATACAAAATGAGTTGTGCTTCCACCGGGCCGGATGTTTTAGGAGTAAAAGTAACGGTTAGTGAAACTGTATCTCCAATACCCAACGTCTCCACCGATCCATTCAGGCTGGCAGTGAAATTATCCACATTGTCTCCGGTAATCTCATACCAGGATTCCGATATGTTCAGGTTGCCCAATCCGGAATTATTGATTGAAAGATAAACAGAGGAATCATTCTTAAGGCTTCTGATCCCGAAATCAATACTATCTGCATAATTAATGAGCGTGTCATTACGGGAAACCGACATGTCTGGTCCCGGGATTACCTTGGTAATCCTGTTATACTCTGCAACAATTATATGGCCCTCATAATCCAGAACTACGTCTTTTGGCTGGTAGAAATAATCAACGAGCCATATATATCCATTTTTGTCGATATAATGCAGGCGATTGTCACCGTATTCGCAGATAAAAACATTACCCTCAGAATCAACAGTCACTCCAGCAGGTGTGTTCAGATTATACTCCCGGGCAGGGATGCCAGTTTCATATTTTTTGCCTCCTCCCCCAGCAATCGTATAGATTATACCATCCTGATCGATCATATGGACTCGTGTGTTGGTCGAAAAATATACTCTGTCGTCGTTATCAATAAATAACTTTCTTGGCAAGTGTATATTCGCATCAGTTGCCGGTATACTATCCACAGTATATAATAGGTCTTCTCCTGTTCCTGCAATTGTGCTCACTATACCATCCAGACCAATTTTTCTGATCCTGTTGTTATTCCGGTCGGCAATAAAGATGTTTCCCGATTTATCGACCGCAATATCCTCGGGATAGTTAAATGCAGTCTGGATCGCCTGGAGGCCGTCACCGTTGTATTCCGCAGCGCCATTTCCCGCTATTATATTATTATTGCCATTTGGTTCGATCTTCCGAATGCGGTGGTAAGACGGACGCGCTACCAACAAATTCCCATCCCTATCAAATGTCATTCCGGTTACATTATCAACGTCGGAATAGGTATAGATAAAACCGTTTGGGCTAATCTTCCGAACGTGGTCATAATAAGCAGAAAAATATAAGTTTGAAGAGTCATCAATCGAAAGTGATTCAATACCAGAAAGCGGCGCCTGTGTAGCAAACCCTTCGTCACCTGTATAGGTATCATATCCTATTCCCGCAATGGTCGTGATGATCTGATCCTGACCGACCTTCCGGATATAATCCGATTCATCAACCAAAAGCAGATTTTGATTCGGGTCAAATGATATGGCTCGTGGATAATTAATCTCAGCATATATTGCCGAATCACCATCACCGGAGTATCCTGATGTAACTGTACCGGCAATGGTGGTTACGATACTGTCCAGGTCAATTTTGCGGATTCTGTGCTGATGATAATCGGCTATGAACAGATTTCCCTGCTGGTCGATTACCATTCCCCTTGGATAATTAAATTTGGCTTCGGTAGCAGGCCCGCCATCCCCTATGTCGGATACGTAATCGGTTCTTCCCGCTATGGTTTGAATGATGCCCTGGGCATTCACCTTACGGATCAGGTTATTATATGTATCGGCAATGATCAATTCATTGTCCTGATTGAATATGATCTGTTCGGGAGTATTGAGAGAAGCTTCCGTAGCCTGCCCACCATCACCGGCGTACTGAAATTCACCATTCCCGGCAGACGTTGTGATAACCCCATCCTGATCGACTTTCCTGATCCTGCTGTTGTCCCGGTCAACGATAAAAAGATTGCCAACTTGATCCAGGGCAATATCAACCGGGTAATTCAGGCTGGCCTGTAAGGCACTGCCTCCATCACCACTGAATCCCGATACTCCGTTACCAGCCACCGTATTGATTATACCATTCTCATCAATTTTCCTGATCCGGTGGTTCCCGGCATCGGCTACATAAAGGATCCCATTGGAATAATACAAGCCGGTGGGTGAATTAAATCCGGCAATTTCCGCCGGTCCTCCATCCCCGTTATAATTTGCCGTGCCGATCCCTGCAATAGCAGTAATAATCCCGGTCGTATCGATTTTTCTGATATAATGTGTATAGGAATCTACAATATAGATATTTCCCCATTCATCAACTGTTATATCCGTCAGGTTCTGGAATTTGGCTACCGAAGCCAGATTATTATTCCCGGTATAATCATCATCTTCCGAACCGGCAAGTTTTACCTTCACATTCTGTGCGGTTAAAGACAGGCTGGCCATCGTAAAGAACAAAATAAAAGATATTTTGCGCATATTTTTATTCGTCATCTTTCAGGTAAAACACATATTCACCCCCCTCATCGCCGATACTTTTCAGCGGATTGCCGATCGGGGTCTGGTCCGAGATCTCGGCAACATCGATCTTCACCTTCTGCACCAGTTCGGACACGGCCAGCTTCTCTTTATCATTTTCCCGGAGTACTTTGATCA
>CAZYDB010000120.1:0-12810 GCA_964645995.1 uncultured Roseivirgaceae bacterium | reverse complement strand
GATATCTCAGGGAGTCAGTCTTTCAATCTGAACAGCTGGCGGTCACGGGCAAGACCCGGCGCCAGGGTGGTGATAGAAGTGCTCGAAGTACAACGGGCTAACTTTAGAAATGATACTGAAAACGTTGCCATAAGTAAGGTAACTAAACAGTTCCCTATACTTGGCAGATAAAAAACAGGTGTTATGAAGAAATTACTAGTGTTATTGGTTTTGGGAACAGTATTCGGGAAGGCAGGATATTCACAGGATCCTGAGAACTCTATCTATTCAGTGCCTGATGAGGATAAATTGTATAAGGTTACTGTTTGGAGAAGGATGTATATGGAAGAAAAGCAAAATCAATCGTTTTTCGCCCGGAATAAGGAGTTATCCAAAATTCTCGTCGACGCTGTCAGGGATGGGTTATTGATCCCTTTCGCCAATGATTCATTAAAGCGACGAATGGCCAAAGAGGAATTTGAAGAACGGCTGACCATAAAAACCGGAGCCGATGAAGATTCCTGGGGTGGCGGAGGCGGCGACGAATGGAGCGAGGACAGCGGGGATGCTGCTCCTGAAGAAGATCCATGGGCAACCGGTGGAGCAGCCGATGATGCCTGGGGTGGTGCCGAAACTGCTCCTGCAACCGTCTTTAAGAGAGTGCCAACAGATTTGAATATTCTCGAAATGAAAGAAGAAGTATTCTTCGATAAGATCCGGTCGAGAATGTACTATGCCATCCAGTCATTGACCCTGTATTTTACGGATGAAACCACAGGCCTTCGGGAGCCTGTAGCCTCCTTTGATTATCAGGAAGTTGAAAAAGTGTTCAGGGCAAATCCTGAAACGGCTGTATGGTATAACAGACTAAACCCGGGACAGAATAGAAATATGGCTGATGCCTTTCTGTTGAGGTTGTTTCATGGTATGATCATTAAGATATCCAACCCCAATAACCTGTCTATCAGGGAAGAAGTGGGTGACCCGCAACTGGCCCTCTATCTATCACAACAGAGGGAATATAAGATTGCAGAGTACGAAAGCGATCTTTGGTCGTATTAAGATTAATTATAAAAGGTTTTTTGGTGGGAGGTTAGCAATTATTTGCTGACCTCTTTTTTTAACCCATCAATAAGGAACGCTGTTTTTCTGTTCCCTATCAATCTGTTCAGGTCATCAATCGGTGCCGACCTGATATTTTTAATTGATCTGAAGTGATTCAATAAAATCTTTTTTGTTGCAGGACCAATTCCTCGGATATGGTCCAGTTCACTATCCAATGAATGATCCTGTCTTTTTTTTAGATGGAAGGATATGGCAAAACGATGAGCTTCATTGCGGATATGCTGTAATAACTTTAATGACGTTGACTTTTTGTCAATATGTACGGGAATTTCGTCATCAGGAAAATAAATCTCTTCCAGTCTTTTGGCTATTCCAATAACAGGGATAGCCCCATAAAGATTCAGGTCTTTCAATGCCTGTAAGGCAGCATTCAACTGACCTTTACCCCCATCTATTACGATCAGATCTGGCAGTGGTTCTTTTTCCTCCAATACTCTCTTATATCTTCTGTAGACGATCTCTTCCATTGAAGCAAAATCATCCGGTCCCGTAACTGTTCTGATATTGAATTTGCGATAATTCTTTTTAGAAGGTTTGCCGTCTTTAAAGCAAACCATCGAAGCTACCGGATGGTGGCCCTGAATATTGGAATTATCAAAACCTTCGATCTGCCGGGGCATGGATTTAAGTTGAAGATCGTCCTTAAGCTTCATCAGGATCCTTTCATTTGCCGACAGGTCAGGTTTGTCCTCTGCGCTTTTTTCTTTCTTGTAATAGAGTGCATTTTTCAATGACAGATCGACCAGCTTCCTTTTATCACCCCGTTGCGGGACATGGACGGGTACGCCAAGATCATTTTCCAGAACGATATTGGATAATATTTCCTTGGCATTGCTGTTGAATTTGCTCCTTAATTCAATGATCCATAAAGCAAGAATTTCCTGTTCAGTTTCTTCCAGCTTCTTCCTGACTTCGATATTCAACGTCTGGTGGATCGTGCCGTTATGTATTTTAAGATAATTGATATATCCATTTTTATCATCACTTAAAATCGTGACGATATCAATATTGGTTATGCTTGGACTGACAATGATCGATTTTGACTGAAACTTATCCAGCAGCAGCAATCGCTGTTTGGATTCCTCGGCTTTTTCAAATTCCAATCGGGAAGCATTTTCCTGCATTTGAGTTTCAAAATACCTGGATACAGGTTTCAGATCACCTTTTAGTATATGTAATACCTGATCAATTTCATAATTATATTCCTCTTCCTGCTGAAGACCTTCGCAGGGGCCCTTACACTTGCCTATATGGTATTCAAGGCAAATCTTAAATTTCTTCTTCCTAATATTGTTTTCTGTAAGTACAAGTTTGCAGGTTCTCACATGATAAAGATTGCGGATCAGGTCGAGTACATTTTTCATCGCCCTGACGCTGGCGTATGGCCCGAAGTACCGGCCGGATCCGGGATTTACTTTTCTTGTGGAGATCACTCTTGGAAACCTTTCATTGGTTACACTGATAAATGGGAAGGTCTTATCGTCCTTGAGCAGGATATTATATTTTGGCTGATTTTCTTTGATCAGTGCATTTTCCAGCAGCAGTGCATCAAACTCTGAATTTACAATAGTAATTTCTATCCTAACGGTTTCACTGATCAGTTTTTTCGTCTTCCGGCCCTGGTTGCCCCCATGCTGGAAATAGGAAGCCACTCTTTTTTTTAGATTTTTGGCCTTCCCTACATAAATGCGGTGATTGTTTTTAGAGAAAAATGAATAAATCCCCGGTCTGTCCGGTAATTTATTGACCTCGCCAACCGTAAAGGATAGCGCCTGCATTATTTACGGGATAAAAAATTAGTAAATATCATCTTCACTTACATCGATCGGGTTGGCCTCTATTCCAAGTGAATCCAGTTTTTCCCGGTCAAAAACCTTGAATTTATTACAATCAATTTCAATACTCAGTTTTTTCTTGGGTTGTTTGAAAGGGCCCTTGATTACGCCAAGTTCTTCATCCTCATATATTGTCCGCATAAAATTTTCCCATATAGGCATTGCTGTCCGGGCTCCCTGTCCATGATACCAGCTTTTAAAATGAATGCTGCGGTCATCGCCTCCGACCCAGGCACCTGCGACCATGTTTTCAGTTACGCCGATAAACCAACCGTCTGAAGCATTATTTGTTGTTCCGGTTTTTCCGCCTATTTCATTGTCTTCCCGGATATCCATACTTAATCCCTGGGCTGTTCCACCCGGTACTTCTGTAGCCCCCTTCAGCATATGGATCATCAGATAGGCTGTTTCTTCATTTAATGCCTCCCGTTCAATTGGAATAAATTCATGGAGTATTTTTCCTGTTTTATCTTCAATTCTGGTGATAAAATACGGCTTAATATGTACTCCCTCATTAACAAAGGTGCTGTAGGCCCCAAGCATGTCAAAGAGGCTCACATCGCTGGTGCCCAGACATAATGAAGGCACGGGGTCCAGTGGGGTTTCGATACCCAACCGGTATCCATAATTAACAACATTCTGGGCACCGATACTTTTCATTACATAGGCAGTAATAGAGTTTACCGACTTTGCCATCGCCTCACGGATAGTCATACGGTCGCCTGTATATTTACCGCTCGCATTCGGAGGGGTCCATGTGGGAGGTTCCTGGCCAGGAAGGGTAAAGGTAACGGGAGCGTCAACGACTTCATAACAGGGCGAATAGCCGTTAGCTACTGCTGCAGTATATACAATGGGTTTAAATGTGGATCCGGGTTGCCTTGTTCCCTGTTTTACATGATCATACTGAAAATATTTATGGTTGATGCCACCAACCCAGGCACGGATCTGCCCCAGATTGGGATCCATTGCCATAAAACCGCAATGAAGAAATTTTTTATAATACTTAAGTGAATCAACGGGGCTCATTAATGTGTCGATCTCTCCATCCCATGAAAATACAGTCATTTTGACCGGTTTTTTCAGATAATAATCAATTGAATCGGATTCTTCACCGTATTTCTTTATAAGATTACGATATCGTTCAGTTCGTTTGATAACGATGTCAACATAATCCTTTAATTCATTTCCTTCATCATCAACCCAGGGATTTTTATTATCCCATTGTTCATAGAATTGCTCCTGGAGAATCCTCATATGATTGTTAACAGCCTCTTCGGCATATTCTTGCATCCGGCTGTCAATGGTAGTATATATCCGTAAGCCATCTTCCCATAAATCATATCCATTTTCATTACACCATTTCATTAAAAAATCCCTGATATACGATCTGAAATAGGTAGCCAGTCCTTCATTATGACTGTCAACCTTGTAATTGAGTTCAATCTCCTTCTGCGAAAGACTATCGACTTCTGCCGGGCTGATAACACCATAATCAGAGATCTTATCGAGTATCTGGTTTCTTTTCGCAAGAGCGATATCCGGATTTCTTTCAGGGTTAAAACGTGTTGGTTTATTCACCATGGCAACCAGGGAAGCTGCCTCGGGATAATTGATCTGGTGAGGATCCTTATTAAAGAATGTCTGTGTCGCCACTTTTATACCATAAGAATTACCACCAAACTCGATTGTATTGAGAAACATCGCGATCAGTTCTTTTTTGGTGAAGTTCTTTTCAAGTTCCACAGCCACGATCATTTCTTTTATTTTAATGATCAATATGCCCAGTAGCGGCACATTGTTAAGCTTTCCATTGTTTAGATCCGTACGTGTTTTAAAAAGGTTTTTAGCTAATTGCTGGGTAATCGTACTACCACCGCCGGCTCCTTCCTGCCCCAGGAGTATTGTTTTAAGAGCCACACGCATTAAGTCCGGGAACGAGATCCCTGCATGATTATAAAACCTGAAATCCTCGGTGTAGATAAGTGTATTCACTAATTCCTGTGAAAGTTCTTCGAAGGTGACCTGACTCCTGTTTTTACGATAATAGGAGCCAAGAAGTACCCCATCAATGGAAAAAAGATGCGTAGAAAGCTCATTTTTGGGGTTTTCAAGATTCCGGTACGAAGGAAAGCCACCATACAGATCAAGGAAGTTTACCCTGATCGAATATATAAATAAAACGGCGAGGATCATCCCTATAAAAAACAATCCCCATAACCAACGGGTTATCCGCTTAAAAGTATTGATTTTATTTTCCGATTTCATCTAGAGATAATTCTTTTCAAAGAAATTTAGGTATTCTTCCAGCCCTTTGGTCTGATAAAGGATCTGAAAATTGTCTTTTGAAATTACAAAATTATAAAATTTATAGGAACTGAATTTATTTAATGGCGAAGTATCCTGGTTAAAAGTATCATAATAAGTAATAGCCGTAGATTTATTATCAAATTCATTGATTAAAATAAGCGAATATTCATCATTAAATACAAGATTTCCAGTCTCAAGATTATAATCTTTTGCATACTCATTATTAAAATCTTCTATGTTTACGAGTAAACTTTCAGATAACTCACCCTTTTTTGGATATAATACAATAAAAAAATGCTCCTGATCAAAATATGGGATATATTTTATTTCTTTTTCTGTTGCCTGCTTTTTCTGATAATCTTCCGATGTTAACAATAACTCTTCTACATAATCAATAAGCTCACTTTCAGGATATCTATTGTCAAATTGTTGCAGTTCATACTGATACTTATAAATCCCATCCTGTTTTGCCAGCAGCATGATCTTCAATAATTCCATATTGTCAGAAAAGGTATTATCCGGATATTGTTCCATGCCCTCATCAACAAGTGCCAGGGCCTGGCCGATACTATCCAGGAGGTAATGATCATAAGCTTCCTTATAGTATTTTTTCAGTTTTTCGCTGGCAATATTACTGTCTTCTTTGTAGTTGGGGTTAAGGATCAGCTTGGCATAGATAGTGTTCGGAAATTCCGATGTGAGTTGTTCTGCGATATTCCCGTATCTGGCATCATCGACTTCTTTATAAATCAGATAAAGCAGGTATAGGACTTCTGCTTTATTTTCTGTATCCGGAAACCGTTGAAGAAGTGTTTCAAATGTTTCGGCAGCATTTACAGGCTCTTCAAGATCAAAATTATAGATTTTGCCCAGATTATAATATGCGGATTCAATTTTTGAAAGTGCTATTTCTTTTTCTTCATCCTTAAATGGAATGGTAGAAAGGTATTGTTCCCTTGATTTTCCCGCCGGCAATGAAGATGATTCCTCGGGAATGGCTGTAGTCTGGTCAGCCGGTATTACGCCGGTTTCCTGTACTATCGCACTGGTGGAGGATTTGTTTGATCGTCTCCAATGATCTTCAAGCGGCCGGTCACCCCATATCATTTTAAATTCTGATTGTCCGAGGCTCACAGCATTCTGATTATAAAAGTACCAGGTGGATCCGGAACCGGTAGAGGCAGTAAAGGTATTATTATTGGAAAAGGGATTAAAAACGTCACGCTGTGAAACGCTTGCCACTCGTTGCTGCTTTTTTCTTTTTTCTTCTTCCTCCGCCAGTCTTTTCTTTTCCTCGATAATAAGGTCAAGGTAGGCGTATAGGGAAGAAGTATCCATATTAGCCAATATCAGGAGACTATCCTGAAGCTGAATGGTATTTACCTGTTCAACAAAGTTATCAAGAATGACCTGTCTTTCCGATACGGCGTCATACAGATCATCGTCCTTAGGCAAGACAGCCACGGTGCTATCATAATATGATTTGGCCGTTTCATAGTTTTTGAGTTGCTCAAAGTAGATTTCCCCCAGTTTAAGGTAAGAATAAGCTTTCTGCCTGGGGTTGCTGACGCTGCTTTCAATTGATTTTTTATAATAGAAGATAGCCTGTTTTGTATTTTTCTGTTTTATTTCAAAATTGGCCATTTCATAATAGATCTTGTCCTTAAATTCCTCATTCTTCTTATCTTTAAGGAGTTTTCTGAAGTATTTTCTGATCTTCTTTACATCACTGTTAACGGCCAGTTCAGTTACCTGAGCCATATATAGTTTAGTATAAAAAGACAGTTCATATTCAGGATTTCTTTTTAAGCATTCACTGTAATAATTATAGGCTTCAGCATCGAATCCTTTTTCCTGGTATACCTGGGCGATGATGAAATAGATCCTGGCAGCATTCTCCTTCTTAGTCAGTTGAGGGGCTATTTTTACCAGATGCTTGACCATTTCATCCATGTCTTCTCTTTTCTGATACAGGTAGGCCCGGTTGAGCTCGAGCAACCCTTCATTTCTGTTGTTCAACTTTTCCTTCTTCAGATAGTCTGAAACAGCAATGGCATTATTTTCTTCATTATAATCGAGGAAAGCGCGCATAAGCCATACGAGGGCTGTGTGTCTGGCATCATCATCAACACTTTTGGTATTAACATATTTAAATGTTTCAATGCTATTTACGAAATCTGCCAGGTAGTACCTTGCCTTCCCGATCAGGATGTAGCTGTCGTCAACCCATTTGCTGTTTGGGTGCCTTTGAATGGCGATGGAGGCCTTTTTAATACTTTCCTCAAGGGGTTCCTGCATACTGCGAATGACCGATGAATCAACATCAGAATAAATATTAAGGATCTCGTTGAAATTGTTCTGATGATTATTTTCGATGGCATTTTCCACCTCATTCATCCTTTCCCTGGCATAGAAATAGGCATTGTATCTTGCTGCCATATTATGGAATCCCGTGCTGACCAGGTTACTCCTTTCAACGGAGCATGCAGTCAACAGAAGCATGGCGCACAGAAAAAGGCCGATATTATTCAGTTTATCCAAAATTTATTATCACTCTTTCTCTTTAACGATAATAATATAATATTTAATACATATAATACGGGGCAATTTCGTATTAATATATAATTTTGCCAGTATTAAAAGGCAAATATTTTGAGAACCAAAAAAACCCTTTCGAGTTGGCTTACGACCCGGTATCTTCTGATCGTTAGAAATGAAGAAAACTTGTCCGAAAGGTCTGCCGTAAGTTTCACTTATGCAAAATTAATCGTTTTTTCTGTCGCTTTTTTTATTCTTTTCATGGTATTCAGTCTTTATTTATCAAGGACGATCCTCGAACAATGGTTTGACCCACGGCATGCAACACTTGAAGCCAACAAAAAACTTATTCAATTATCACTGAAGATCGATTCCCTTGTTTATGAAGTTGAACGCAAGGATATGTTTATCAATACTTTTAAAAGCATTTTGATAGAAGACTTTGATGGGATTGATTCGACGGCCGTACCCAACCCAATGCTAACGGCTAATGGTAATTATACCGAACAGGATAATATTGCCCCGATCGACAGCATAATCAGGAAACAATTTGAAGAAGTAGGAGAGGAATACCTGGGATTAAACCAGCAATATTCTCAAGAACTGCAGGAGATGTATTTTTTTACACCAATATCGGGAATTGTTACTGCTCCTTTTGATATTACGGTGGATCATTTTGGCGTTGATATTGTTGCGAAGTCCGATGAGCCTGTAAAGTCAATAGCAGACGGATCGGTGATCATGGCTGACTGGACCCAGGATTCGGGAAATATTATTGCTGTACAACACCGGGGAAATTTAATTTCTGTTTATAAGCATAATGCTGCTTTATTAAAAAAAGTTGGTACTTTTGTAAGTGCTGGCGAGATTATTGCGATTATCGGCAATACCGGGGAATTAACAACAGGGCCACATCTGCATTTTGAATTATGGTATAACGGGAATCCTGTCAACCCGGAAGATTTTGTATCATTTTAATATTTTTAGAAATGTTCAATAATAAAAATCAGAAAATGAGTGAAGAAGAACTTAGCAATTCGAGCAATATAATCGGAAAGGGAACGACTTTAGAGGGTAATCTGGAATCCTTTGGTAATATCCGGGTTGAAGGTCGTATAATAGGCAGTGTAAAAAGCAAGTCGAAAATAGCGCTTGGTCAGTCTTCCTATGTTGAAGGAGATATCCTTGCACAGAATGCTGAGATATCAGGTGAAGTAAACGGGAAAGTAGAAGTGTCAGAACTGTTGATTTTAAAAGCCACTGCCGTGATCAATGGCGATATAATTGCCAATAAGTTCATCGTTGAATCAGGCGCTGTTTTCAATGGAAGTTGTAGGATGGGTGTTGTAAATACTGAGATTAAAATTGGCGAAAACGGAATCCCCAAAGAAAAACAAGAAAGAAAAGCCGAAGAAGCTGGAAAATCTTAATCAGTACGCCAGGTATTCAGGTTTAGCCTTTCAGATGATCGCGGCCATTCTTGCCGGTTTATGGATAGGAATGAAAATTGATGAACGAATGGGAAATAATACGCCGGTTTTTACTGCCATCTTCACAGTTTTGTTTATTTTTGCCGCACTGGTTTTAATCATTAAAACCCTGCCGAAGTCATGAGTGGTTTGCCGATATGGAGAGTGATCTTACAGACATCCACTTTTACCGTATTGGTAGGTTTCATCATTTATTTGACCGGACGGTTTAAGCCTGACTGGCTTTATGATTATGAATGGATGTTGGTCGCTTATTTTTATTTGATGATGATCGCCAGTCTCTGGCTCGTCGAAAGAGCGGCCGCAAAAGATCTGGAGAATATATCCAAGGGATTTTTTACTGCTATGCTGGTACGGTTGATTGTGAGTGTGGTCATAGCATTGGTTATTATTTATTTTGACAGAGAAAACTCCTCTGTATTTGCCGTTAATTTTGTTATCCTTTATTTATTATATCTGGGATTTGAAATTTATTACCTAATCGTTAATTTGCAACCCCGTTTTAATCGTGGAAATGACATTGAGAAAGATTAGTAATTCGTTGAAAACCAAAGTATTTTTTGCCATCATTTTTTTATTCAGCGGAGCTATTCCTGTTGCCGCCTCGGAAGGGAGTGAGGGCCCTTTTAATCCAGGTGAGATGATCAACCACCATATAAAGGATTCACATGTATGGCATCTCTGGGATGGCCCTTTCGGCACCATCCCTTTGCCTGTTATATTATATTCGGAGGACCGGGGCATCGAAGTATTTATGGCGTCTCACTTTTATGATGAGCACCACCATCCGGTATCCTATGGAGGGTATGCAATAGAGGAGCCCTATATCATTCCACTGGAGGAGGGACGGTCGGTAATTGATTTTTCAATTACCAAAAATGTTGCCTCTATGCTTATCAGTGTTATTCTTTTATTCTGGATTTTCTTCAGTGTAAGAAGGGGCTATATTAAAAATGAAGGCCGGCCACCAAGCGGAATGCAGTCCTTTTTTGAGCCGATAATCATTTTTATCCGGGATGAGGTGGCCAAGCCGAATATTGGCAGGCATTACGAAAAGTTTTTACCATATCTGCTTTCTATATTCTTTTTTATCTGGTTTAATAATATGATGGGATTATTGCCCGGGGCAGCTAATGTTACCGGTAATATAGCCGTTACCGGAACCCTTGCTGTCTTTACTTTTATTATCACCCAGATCAACGGCAACAGATCTTACTGGCAACATATATTTAATACCCCCGGGGTGCCCTGGTGGCTGAAGATACCTATACCAATTATGCCGCTGGTAGAATTGATCGGTGTATTCACCAAGCCATTTTCTCTGACAGTTCGACTTTTTGCGAATATTACCGCAGGGCATATTATAATATTAAGTTTATTTAGTTTGATATTCATATTTGAAAGTATCTGGATAGGACCGTTAAGTGTTTTATTTGCTCTTTTCATGAACTTCCTGGAGCTTTTCGTCGCATTGCTGCAGGCATTTATCTTCACCATATTGTCGGCCATGTATTTTGGTGCAGCAGTTGAAGAGCATCATCATGAAGAGGAAGGCCTTGAACAGAAAGTAGTGTAATTTCTTTTTTAACCATAAACAAACAAACTATGTTAAATTTCTTGTTACTTGATATGAGCATAGCAGTAATGGGTGCTGCTATTGGTGCAGGTCTTGTCGCATTAGGCGCAGGTTTTGGCATTGGTAAGATCGGTAGTTCTGCCATGGAATCTATTGCCCGACAGCCCGAGGCTGGGGGTAAGATCCAAACTGCTATGATCATTGCATCAGCACTTATTGAAGGGGTTGCTCTGTTTGGGGTGGTCGTTTGTCTGCTGATATCATTTAAAGTTTGATCATTGGAAGCCTGAACATGTGCATTAGGCTGGTTCAGGCTTCATTTTAAAGAAATTAAAACATTAAGATATGGATCTTGTAACACCTGGTATTGGTTTAATCTTCTGGCAAACCGTCACCTTCATTTTAGTTATTCTTGTTCTTGGAAAATTTGTATGGCGTCCTATCATGAATGCCCTGAAAGCCAGGGAAGGTTCGATCGAAGATGCCTTGCAGGCTGCTGAGCTGGCCAGGGAAGAAATGGAGAAATTAACCGCTGATAATGAAAAGCTGATGGCCGAGGCAAGGATGGAAAGGGATCAGATCATCAAGGATGCTTCTACCATGGCCTCGAAGATCAGGGAAGAGGCAAAAGAGGAAGCCGGAAAGATCACCCAGAAGATGATCGAAGATGCAAGGCATAGTATTAATCTGGAAAAGCAGTCAGCCATCAATGAAATTAGAAATCAGGTAGCTGAATTCTCCCTGCAGATCACTGAAAAGATCCTGCGCAAGGATCTGTCCAAGGACGCTAACCAGAAGGCCCTTATCGATGAGTATTTGAAAGATATCAAGTTGAACTAGCATTATGTCAAATTATCGCATAGCCGTTCGATATGCTACTTCCCTCCTGGAGCTTTCTATTGAGAAAAAAAAGCTTGAGAAGGTGAAAAAGGATATGGACATGATTGATAAATTATGCCGGGAGAACCGGGCATTTCTGATGTTCCTGAAAAATCCGATCATCCATAGTTATAAAAAGCAGGGAATTTTGAAGAAGATCTTCAATAAAAAAGTTGATGAGATCACTTTTTCATTCATTGAAATTGTAACGCGGAAATCACGGGAGAATATACTTCCTGAAATAGCAGATCAGTTTCTTGCCGAATACCGTAATTACAAGAAAATCGAGATTGTCGAGGTACAGACACCGATACAGTTAGACAAAAAATTATTACAGGAGTTCGAGAAATTGGCCGGCCAGTATATAGGGAAAGGATGGACGATCGAGTTAAAGGAGAAAGTAGACCAATCATTGATTGGCGGTTATGTCCTGAAGATCGGGGATAAGCAGATTGACAGTTCTGTATCATCCAAGCTCAGGGATTTAAGAAAACAATTAATCGTATCATAAAAAAGCTTTAAATAAAAAATAGTAATGGCAGAAGTAAGACCTGACGAGGTATCAGCAATATTACGGGAGCAATTATCCAATTTCCGTAGCGAGTCTGAACTTGAAGAAATTGGCACTGTTCTTCAGATAGGTGACGGGGTGGCCCGCATTTATGGATTAACCAAAGCCCAGGCGGGTGAGTTGCTGGAATTTGAAGATGGCACCACGGCTCTGGTACTGAACCTGGAAGAAGATAATGTAGGTGCCGTATTGTTTGGTGAATCAGAAAAGATCAAGGAGGGCGATACTGTCAAGAGGACCGGCCGTATCGCCTCGATCAACGTAGGTGAAGGTATGCTGGGCCGGGTGGTGGATCCACTGGGACGTCCTATTGACGGCAAAGGGGCTTTGGAAGGTGATCTCTTTGAGATGCCGCTGGAGCGTAAGGCGCCCGGTGTGATTTATCGGGAACCCGTAAGTGAGCCGCTACAGTCCGGTCTGAAGCCGGTTGATTCAATGATACCAATTGGAAGGGGGCAGCGGGAGCTGATTATTGGTGACCGCCAGACAGGCAAGAGTGCTATTGCT
>CAZYDB010000119.1:0-12949 GCA_964645995.1 uncultured Roseivirgaceae bacterium | reverse complement strand
ATTAGGAGTTGATAAAAAGCATAAAATCATAATTGTAGGGGCGGGTCGTATTGGTCAGGCATTGATGAATTACCCCGGATTCAGCAAGGATGGGATCATTATCAAGGCAGGCTTTGACAGCGATCCGGAAATGATCAACGAAGAAGGAGAGATACCGGTTATGAACATTAAATATTTACCGGAATTTGTTAAAAAGTACAATATCAAACTTGCAATCCTCACCGTTCCGGATAATGCAGCCTTAAGCTGCTTGGATCTTCTTGAGGAAGCGGGAATAAAGGGTATTCTGAATTTTACTTCTTTGAATTTAAAAAGTAATACCATGGCCATCAATCATGTGCATATTGTCAACGAGATTGAGAATTTGATTTTTACTATAACCAATAGTTTATAAAACAGAGCAAGTATTTTTTTAACCTTAAAAACTATATACTATATGAAAACGGATGTCCAATCCATTGTTGAAAGATACAAAAAGGATGAAACCAGGTTAATGGATATCCTGATTGATACTCAGGAGGCGCTTGGCTTCATATCGGACCAATCCATTGATACCATTGCCAGGGAACTGAAGATGTCTCAGGCTGATGTAGAGCAAACGGTATCGTTCTATCATTTCTTTTCACAAAAGGCACTCGGAAAGTTCAATATTTATTTGAACGACAGTGCGGTGGCTAATATGATGGGTCGCCACCAGGTCGCAAGTGTATTTGAAGAAGAAGCGGGTTGCAAATTTGGAGATGTAACTGAAGATGGATTGATCGGGCTATTTAATACTTCCTGTATTGGCATGAATGATCAGGAGCCGGCTGCCATTATCAATGGTATGGTTTTCACAAGATTAACCAAGTTCAGGGCCCGGGAAATTATCAGGGATATCAAGGCAGGCAGGAAAGTGGAGGAGATGTATGTGGCCAGTTATGGTGACGGCTACAACAGTCACGAGCTCATCAAATCGGTTGTGAGCAATAATATCAGAAAGATCGGCCCTATCCTGTCACCCAAATATCAACAGGGCAGTGCTTTAAAATTAGTTATTGAAAAAGCTCCCGGGGAGGTGATCGAGGATGTTAAAACTTCGAATATCCGAGGGCGTGGTGGAGCAGGTTTCCCGACCGGGCTTAAATGGGAGTTTTGCCGCAAGGCCCCTGGAGAAAGGAAATTTATCTTCTGTAATGCTGATGAGGGGGAGCCCGGAACTTTCAAAGACCGTGTGATCTTGACCGAACGCCCCCAGCGACTGTTTGAGGGGATGGCTATTGCCGGTTATGCTGTGGGTGCTACCGAAGGGATAATATATTTAAGATATGAATACAAATACCTTGAGGAATACCTGGAATATATCCTTGAGGATACCAGGAAGAAAAACTTGTTGGGGAAGGACATCTGTGGTAAAAAAGGATTTGACTTTGATATCCGGATACAGTTTGGAGCGGGTGCTTATGTATGCGGGGAAGAATCGGCCTTAATTGAATCAGCCGAAGGCAAACGGGGTGAACCCCGCGACAGGCCGCCTTTCCCTGTTGAACAGGGATATCTAAATATGCCTACAATAGTCAATAATGTAGAAACGCTATGTGCGGTACCGGTAATCCTATTCAACGGAGGGTCGTGGTATCGGTCATTCGGCACCCATGAATCGACAGGCACAAAGTTATTAAGTGTCTCCGGGGATTGTTTACATCCCGGTGTTTATGAAGTTGAATGGGGATTCAGTGTGAATGATATCCTGGACCTGGTGGGCAGTCCTGGTGAAGTGCAGGCTGTCCAGGTAGGTGGACCATCCGGATCTTGTATCGGTCCTGACGAGTTCAGCCGGACACTTGGTTATGAAGACCTGGCTACAGGAGGCTCCCTTATTATCGTTGGAAAGCAGCGGGATCTTTTGAAAGATATTGTTTTGAATTTCACAGAGTTCTTCGTAGAAGAGTCTTGCGGTTCCTGTGTCCCCTGCAGGTCGCTGACGGTCATCTACCGGGATAAGTTGAAAAAAATATTATCAGGGAGAGGGGTGAAGAAAGATATAGAGGATATGAAAGCCTGGGGCTCGATTATGAGAGGTAACCGATGCGGATTAGGACAGACTGCACTCAATCCTATCATGACAACCTTAAAAAATTTCCCTGAATTATATGAATCAAGGGTTCAGCAACACAAGGAATTTGATGAGGGATTTGATATGCATGCTGCCCTTAAGAATTCTTTTGAATTGACAGGGCGAAAATCTTTTTAAATTTTTTAACAGTTAAGCAATATGTCGAAAATAATTAAAATTACACTAGATGGTGAAAGTTGTCTGGCAGAAAGGGGTAATTATATTCTGCAAGTAGCTCGAGCCAATGGCGTTTATATTCCCACATTATGTAACCTTGAAGGAGTTAAGCCGCGAGGATCCTGCAGGATATGCAATGTAAGGGTTAATGGTAAACTGATGACCGCCTGTACTACTCCCGTGGCCGAGGGGATGGAGATTGAGACCGATACCGAACAACTGCAGGAGTTAAGAAAGTCAATCGTTGAGTTGTTATTCGTTGAAGGGAATCATTTTTGTCCATTTTGTGAAAGGAGCGGTAACTGTGAATTGCAGGCACTGGCATACCGGTTTCATATCATGGCTCCAAGATATCCCTATGGATTCCCGGAAAGGGATATTGAAGCCTCTAATGATTATCTGATCAAGGATCATAACCGGTGTATCCTTTGTAAACGTTGTATCCGGGCGATAAAAGATGAAAGCGGTCAGAGCGTATTCGCCTTTAAAAAACGGGGGCATAAAGTAGTGATCAATGTTGATACAAGACTTTCTTCAGTAATGGATGAAGAGATGGCTCAGAAGGCTATGGATGTATGTCCTGTAGGCGCTATTATTAAAAAAGAAGTAGGGTTTAAAATACCTATTGGCGAGCGCTCTTACGATCGCAAACCCATAGGTCATGAATTTGAAAAGTCTAAATCTGCAAAGGAATAAATTATGAGTAAACCAATTATAGCAACAACATCACTGGCAGGATGCTTTGGCTGCCATATGTCATTACTGGATATCGATGAAAGGATCCTTGACCTTGCCGAGATGGTTGAATTCAATAAATCGCCCATCAATGACATCAAGAAATTTACAAAAAAATGTGATGTAGGATTGATAGAAGGAGGTGTTTGCAACAGTGAAAATGTACATGTCCTCAAAGAATTCAGAGAAAACTGTAAAATATTAATTTCAGTTGGAGAATGTGCTATCATGGGGGGCCTGCCTGCCTTGCGTAATGGGATCCCTTTGCGGGAATGCCTTGAAGAAGCTTATATCAACGGACCGAGTGTCGAAGATACGGGTGAGCATATTATCCCTAATGATGAAGAGCTGCCCTTGTTGCTAGATAAAGTATATCCATGCCATGAGGTCGTGAAAATTGATTATTATCTGCCGGGATGTCCACCACGTGCTGATCTTATATACAATGCACTGGTGGCCTTACTGACGGGTAATCCGATGGATGTACCTTATGAAGCTTTTAAATATGACTAAAACAGGATAAAGATATGGGACAGAAAATAACTATAGAACCCGTAACCAGGGTTGAAGGACATGGAAAGGTCACAATTCATCTGGATGACGAAAATAATGTTGTCCAGACTCGTTTACATATAGTAGAATTCAGGGGGTTTGAGCGTTTTATTCAGGGAAGGCCTTATTGGGAAGCCCCTGTGCTCGTTCAGCGGCTTTGCGGCATCTGCCCGGTCAGTCACCACCTGGCTGCAGCCAAGGCACTCGATGTGATTGTCGGTGTAGGCCCGGATGGGTTATCACCTACTGCCGAGAAAATGAGGCGTTTGATGCATTATGGACAGTTTTTCCAGTCACATTCATTGCATTTCTTTCATCTGGCTTCTCCTGACCTGCTTTTTGGCATTGAGGCAGAGCCGGAAAAACGTAATATACTGGCCGTAGCGGAAGAATTCAGTGAGCTGGCTATACAGGGGGTGATGATGCGTAAGTTCGGGCAGGAGATCATCGAGGCTACTGCTGGTAAAAAGATCCATGGAACCGGTGCTATACCCGGAGGGATAAACAAACATCTGTCTATTGAAGAGAAAATGAAATTCCTGATCGGGAAGGATCCCCTTAATGCCGATCAGATGATCGAGTGGTCACAGGCTGCTATCAATCTGTTCAAGGATTATCATGCCAAGAACAGGGATTTTATCGATGGTTTTGCTGCTTTCCCTTCCAGTCATCTCAGCCTGATCAGGAAAGACGGGGCTCTCGATATATATCATGGCGTTCTCAGGGCAGTTGATGCCGAAGGAAGGAAGATACTTCATGATGTAGATTATCAGGATTATCTCGATTATATTGCCGAGGAAGTACGTCCCTGGTCGTATATGAAATTTCCCTACCTCCGTTCCATAGGGAAGGAAGAGGGTTGGTACCGGGTAGGTCCTTTAGCCCGCTTAAATACGGCTGACTTTATCGACACACCACTGGCCCAGAAGGAATTTGAAGAATTTAAAGCCTATACCAATGGCAAGCCGAATAATATGACCATGCATACCCATTGGGCCCGTTTGATCGAGACGCTGCATTCTGCTGAGAAGATCAAGGAATTGTTGGAAGATCCCGATATTCTGGAGGGTGAGCTGGTGAGAAAAGGTAAAAAGACAATAGAGGGAGTAGGCCTCCTGGAAGCCCCCAGGGGCACGTTATTTCATCATTACCGGATCAGCAAAGATGACCAGATCGAAATGGCCAACCTGATCGTATCAACGACCAATAATAACGAACCCATGAACCGGGCTGTTGAACTGGTAGCCAAAGAGAGAATGACGGGAAGGGAAAAAATAACGGAAGGAATGATGAACGCGGTAGAGACGGCAATCAGGGCTTATGATCCCTGTCTGAGTTGTGCTACCCATGCCCTTGGCAAGATGCCTCTTGAGATATCCCTGTTTGATGCCGGGGACAATCTTATAGATCAGATGAGATCATAGGGACATAATATTAAATGAAAGTTCTTGTTTACGGATATGGTAATCCCGGACGGAGAGATGATGGTTTGGGTCCGGCATTGGTTCAAATGGTTGAAAAATGGATTGAATCGGAGAAGATAGATCATGTATCTGTTGACTCCAATTATCAATTGAATATTGAAGATGCATATGAGATCCGGGATTACGATACCGTAATTTTTGCTGATGCCACGGTTGAAGATATAAAAGATTTTAAACTAAGCCGGGTGGAACCTTCTGATAAAACGACCTTCACCATGCATGCGGTAAGCCCTTCTTTTATACTGGACCTTTCACAAAAGATCAATGATCATTCTCCCGATGTATTTTTATTGCATATAAAAGGTTATGAATTTCAATTGGAAGAAGGCTTAACGGAAAGGGCTGAGAAAAATCTCATCCTCGCTTTCAGGTATCTCAATGAAAGGCTCTCGAGGGCTGATGGTGTTTTCGACCCGGTCAATTCTTGAACGCCTCCTGCTTCCCGGCGAAGTGCCTCGTGATTACCGGTGAATAATCCGGGTAAAACCTTTGATCCATAAGAATTACTGGCTACCGGATTAAATCGTATAGTGTTTTTTTATGACAGGCATTCATTGAGCAAGCCCCTTGAAATTGGGTCAGCCAGGAAGGCATGATCAGATAAATTCATGGCTTCCTCTCAGATCCTGTAACCTGAGGATCTCTGATTACATCCCAGGTGATCAACAGGATCCCGGTAGCCAATGAAAAAGAGGCAATCAATAGTATCTGATAGGCCAGTTCAATGGTATCGAATACCCGGATGGTCATTAAAAGTAAAACGATTTCGATACCAGTAAACCCCGCCAGGTAATATATTGCTCCGAATTTGAAAAGCTTACTTTCCTTGTATTGCTTTAATTTATACCACCAACCAATAATAAAAGTACTGACTAGTCCGATTAGGACCAGATGAAGGTAGGCTATGATAATATTTCGGCTTCCGAAAATCCATTCCGCAAAGGCAGGTATTCCTGAAAAAAACTGAAGGTATAGTTTCAGTTCCAGTGCAGCCAGGGAAAGGATCAGAAAAACGTTGATAAATATTCCGGACTCCGACAGAAAAATACCGAATTGGCGAAGTATTGATAATAAAATGAAGATGATAATAACTATTTGTATGGCAGCCCCTATTCCACCCAGCAGATTAAAAATAATGGGAGGATCGATGCTTAAGGTCGACAAAAAAAATGTCAGCAAAACGGCTGCATTCATTCCAATGATGATGGCGTTTTTGAAGCGGGTAAGGTACAGGATCCGCTTTTTTAATAATTGATTAATGATAAGTCCCAGTATGACGAGTATAAAAAACCCGTTATACTGAAAATGAAGATAGAAATAAATCGCAAAATCATACCAGTAGGTATCCCGGTTTCCCGTGAGAATGATGGGCCCAAGGGCGAGCGGTCCGAGGCCGGAAATGATCATCCAGAAAAATCCCCATTTGATCAGTTTTATGCCCAGAGAATTCTTTTCTATAAAATATCTGGCATATTGAATAAAGACTACAATACCGAAAGCCATATGTAAGGAAGAAAAAAAAATGGACACCGGTCCATATCCCTGGATCGGGAAAGAGATCAGCATGCCAATATTTGAGATCACCAGCGGCCAGGCCAGCCTTATGAACGGCCGGTTAGGAAACCGGGGATCGTTTTCGAAATTAAGATTGATCAGACTGATCAAGCCAAAAAATACCCAGCCAAGAAAAGCTACATGGGAATGGGCATGAAGCCAGTTTATATAATTAAATCCATCAATCGGATGGATTAAGTGCCAACGGATTGTGATCCCAATAATTGCGATGGCAACAAAATTCAATAATCCAAGAATAAAATATAGTCCCGATGAATAAGTGGTTCGCAAGGATTACGTCAGTATTTTATATTCTTTACGTATTAATACGGCCAAGGTAAGGAAAAATCCCAGGATTACCAGCCCATTGACCATCCCGGATATCTTTCTTAATTCATACATGAAAAAAAGATCGGCAATTATCCTCAGGGATAAAAAAATATTTAGCAGGATCACCCAGACATAGAGCGTAGGATGAAAAGGTTTTATGTTGATTCCAGCAACGCCGGGAAAAATTATGGGAGCATGGGCGAAAATCATTAAAAAAGTGAAACCGAGAAAGAATGAGTGCAGCAGGGCGTCGTAATAAAAAACTTTCTGCAGGTTCATGATGGCTAATATTCCTGTGGCCATCAGCCATAGATATCCACTGAAGAGCGTTATGCCGATATATTGATGAATACCATGACTTTGCATCGATTTATTGACAATATCATATTTCAGGAGCCAGAGCGAAATGCTAACCATTCCAGCGCCCATTAAAATATGACCCAAGAAATGGAACGGAAGCAGTAATCCTAAAACAAAAAGACTCAACGATATCCAGAGCAAGGTGTTTTTATATTTCTTTCTGGGAAGAAATTTTCCGAGATCAATTCGCTCTCCAACGATTGTAAAAAGTATAAAACCTATCCAGAATGGTACTGCTGTTAAATATAATTTCCCGATCAGGATAAGAATGTTCCCAAAAAGAAGGAATATCCCTCCCACCAGCATGATCAGAACATAGTATTCCCTATATTGATAATAGATAATGGCATAGATCATAATCAGCCCAATGCTTCCGGCCACCAGTAATGACAATGCCAGCGGATCATTCTTGAGAATAAAAGCCGGCAGGCTCAGCCCATTGATGATTGGTATCAGGTAAAGCCATAATTTCTTTAGGGCAACGATCCGTTCAACTATGATCAATGTGCCAAGAAAACTACCCACCATCAATAATCCATGATGAGCTATGGCGTCGATAACGGGGAACTGCCAGCCAATACGAATCCATCCGGCATAGATCCCTGTTAATAGTGAGATCAGCACGAAGGGCAGGATAAAAAATATCTTTTTATTTTTCAAACCTTTTCAGACTTTATCATGACAAGCAGCATCTTGAAATTTTCAACCGCATTAATTGCATGGGGAATATTGGCCGGCATAATGATAAGATCATCTTTATCGAGCAGGTGACTTTTCCGGTCGATGAATACTTCAGCTTTACCTTCAATGATTTGTACGAGAGCATCAAAAGGGGCGGTGTGCTCGCTTAATCCTTCTCTCTTGGCAAAAGAAAACAGTGTGATGTTCCCTTCTTTTTTCTTGATGATCTGTTTGCTGGCAATGCCGCCCGCTACATAATCGATACCTTCCGTTAGCTTAAATTTCTGTGCACTTTTAATTTCCATATTTGTTTGATTTTGATACTACAATAGTTCTTTATTTTAGAAATCTTTATGTCTGACTTTATTCAGGATGAGTAACGCCGGGAAAAATGTCCAGGCCAGGAGCGCTGCATATGAAATAACCAGGCCCATTGAGGTGCCAAAGAATTTTCTGAAAACCGCTCCTGTGTATCCCATCAAGGCGGACATGTCCAGTTTCAACATGATCAGGATCCTGGAAAGATCGATAGGATTCATGATGGATAAGGCAATGGCTAATTTTTCAACCGGATAAGATTCAAAAATCAATAATGAAATCAGGAACAATCCATCATAGATAAAGGCCAGAAGCAGCCAGAAAATTATCGAGATACCAAATCCTTTTAATCGGTTTTCATTATACAGGGCTATAAGAAAAGCAAAACCCGAGAATATGAACGTTAAAAGGACACCTCCTGTGAGCAGGGAAACGAAATTCAGTATCTCCTTTGAATAAAAAAGGCCATAAAATATGAAAGGGACACCCAGGCCTGCAAAGAATGCCAGGCTGAGCGCACTCGAAAACCCAAGATACATCCCCATAAAGATACTTGTTCTCCGGACCGGCTGCGCCAGCAGCAGTTCAACAAATTCCCTGGAGTTATAATAATTGATTATACCAAATAGTGTCCCGATAAGTGGTGTGACGACCAGCGTCAGATTCATCAGGGAAGCGATAGCTTTCGAAAGATCCGTTCCCAGATACAATATGACAAATCCGGCCATCAGAAAAAAAAGGAAATATATAATGATCCAACGGCTCCTGATCAGGTCAAAGACACTATACTTTAATACTTTCAGCATGGCTATTCATTAAAATATTCGCAATAGCATTTTCCAGATCATATTCATTCTGCTTTTTCTTCAGGCCGAATACAGATCCCGAATAATAAATTTCTCCTTCCAGCAGGAAAACCAGTTCATCAGCAATTTCTTCAACGATATTAATGATATGAGTGGTGAACAGAATGGTTTTCCCGACTTGTTTTTTCTCGGCAAGAATGCTTTTCAGTCTGATCATAGCTACCGGATCAAGACCCGAAGTGGGCTCATCCAGGATATATACCGGGTTGTCAAACATGAAAGTGAGGATGAGGTTTACTTTTTGCCGTGTTCCACCGGATAAATGACGTAATTTTTTAGTCATATCGGCATTCAGTTCAAAGGCGTCGGCCAGTTCACGGTGATCTCCCTGTTGCCCTCTAAGGTCTTTCACAAATTCAATTAATTCATTGACCGCCAGATTTTCCGGAAACCTGGCGATTTGAGGTAAGTAACTGATATGATTCCGGTACGACCAGCTTTGAAGCACTGATTTTTCCATAAACAGTATATCACCCGATGTCGGTTTCACCATACCAAGGATGGATTTGATCAGCGTGGTTTTACCTGATCCGTTTGGCCCGAGGATTGCAGTTGTTTTACCAGGTTCGATATGGAGGTCTATTCCCTTAAGAACTTCCAGTTTTCCAAATGATTTTCTTGTTTTCTCTATTTTAATCATATCGGTATCTTTTCATTACCGGCTTCTTATCTTCAAGGTTGCCCGGTGTAAGGACAGGTACCACCTTTTCCGCAAAATTCAACATATCAATAAATGAACTTCTCAAGAGAATGATGGATGCAGGAACCCTGCCAATCACATAGGAAAAAACTTTAACGGGCCTAAAAGGGATATCACCATAACCATCTTTATTGAGGTCATATCCTGTATACTGGTCCCAGAAATTATGGTTATAGTGGTTCTGACTGTTCTTTGTATTCGTTGCGATATCGAAGGTATTCCCGATAAAGTTGTTCTCCGAGACGGTATTATCCATGCTGTTGCCAAGGATATTCAGGGCCCAGCCATTTCTGATAAAATCATTTTCGGAAATTTTTATCCGGTTGGATCCGTCGGAATACAATCCTATGGTATTTTTCATGAATGTATTGCCGGTCAGTTCCCCGTCATAAATTTCTTTAAATAATAAACCGTAGGACGAACTTCCCCAGTTTTCCAGGAAATAATTATTTTTCATAATGATATTTTTTGAAAACATCACCGCTACCCCAGTGCCGTTATTCCGGAAAGTATTTCCCTCATAGCGATCCTGATTGGAAAACATAAAATGTAATCCATACCTGAGGTTCTTTTCACTGTTGTTGTTTATGACTTCACTATTTTCAACAAACTCGAAGTAGATCCCGTCCCTGTGACCCGAAATGGAATTGTCCCTGATGCTGATCCCCTCACAATCCCATAAGTGGATTCCATTGCCGGAATTGACTTCATCACTGGCCCGGGTGACCAGTTCATTACCGGAGATCTCGTAATATTTTGATTTTTTTAAATATATTCCGAAGTAAGTATTATACAATTTATTGCTGGTGATCCTCCCATGATCCTTATCCAATACTTTAATACCGGCGAGATCTTTGGTGAAGCTTGAACCGGCATTGCGTATGATAAAACCTTCGATCGAAACGCTGTCGGACTCAATGGTTATTATTTCATGTTTATCATTACCATCCAGCACCGGAAAATTTACTCCGATCAGGTGAACGGGCCTGCTGATGATTATATTCCCTTCCTGATAAAGGCCCGGGCTAACCAGAATATGGTCAGCAGGTTTCGCTTGGCTTAAGGCTGATTTTATGGATAAAAAATGATCAGGGTCAACCCGCAGGGTATCGGCCAGCCCGTGAATCATAGTTATGATAATAAAACATAAAACTAAAATAAAACGCTTTAAAACTTGCTTCATTTTCTTAGTACTGATTATTCACACTTTTCAGGTGTTAAATTAGTTTTACCCGGATAATTCTCAAATTTTCAGATTAAAATCCTTCAGGCAACTTTTCCTTTAATTCATGCCACTCGAATATTTTCCCATTTTGTGATTGCTGGTATTCGGAAGCTATTGATCGATCGGCAAATGGATTTATATACATTCCCATAGGGCTTGGCATATTTTCACTTATCAGGAAAGAGCATTGTTCAGCTTGTACCAATTCACCAGGATTATCAAAGGTATTGGTAAGGATCATGAATACGTTATCAGATGCTACATGTTCCTTTCTGATGAAATTCACAAGACATTCCGTTGCATCGAACATATATACTTTCCCTTTACGGGTTACTAATTCGCTTCCAAACCTTTTATCTACAATGGTCATTTTACAATAGTGGCATTTATCATATCCGTATTCAATTGGCGTTTTTTCCGGATGGCAGGCGGTTGCTATACTCATGATCACCAGGATAATAATACTATTTTTCATGCGCTTATTTTTCTTTGACAAGTGAAAAGAAAGATACAAGGGTGCTTATAATGGGGAATGTTATTCCTCCCAGCGGAAAGGATGTAACCGTAAAGTTTGCAATTATTTTTTTGCCGATCAAAGGCGGCTGAAACGATCCTTTTTCAAGTTTAATCGGGGCGTCGTCGGCAAGGTTATGTCCAAAATCGTATTCCCATAGATAAAAATCATACAAGGCCAGCGATAATGCCAAGATCATTAAAACCAGCCATGCCATCCTGAATTTTTTATCTTTAAGGAATGATGAAACGATTCCTGCAGCGATCAGGAGCATCAGGATATACGGGAACCACGATAATTCGGGAATTGATGCCGGGTCGATCTCTTTCATCCCGATATTATGGTTCAACACGTTCATGATCTCAAGGGCTTTTTCAGTTCCATTCTCAATCCGGTTAATCCAGATATGAATGGCAATCTCCTTCGGATACTGTGGAACACCAAGGCTGATTTTCCAAAGGGGGAAGAAGTAAAGGCCGGACAGACTCATAACACCGGCCAGAAAAAGATATTTAACGTGTAATCGCTTTCTCATCTACCTGATGTCAATTTATTTTTCAAATAAACAGCCAGGGATCCGAGGAGTATCGACATTCCAATATAAAAAGATCCGATATACGGATAGGATATAGCATTAAAATTTAACAGCATTTTTGACCCGATCAGGGGAGGCTGGTAAACCATTTCCGGCACTTTGATAGGGGCTTCAGGGTCCAGGTTATGCCCATAGTCATATTCCCAGAGATAAAAATCATAAATGCCAAGGATCCCAAGCAGTATGATCAGTATCAGCCAGGCAATCCAGAGTTTTTTATTATTTACAAAACCTGCGATTACTCCTAAAACCGAAACACCAATAATTACAAGCGGAAAATATTTAAGTTCAGGAATGGATTCCGGCTCAATTTTCTTCATACCTACGTAGTGGTTCAGGATATTAATGTTCTGCAAGGTCCCGCTGGTCTCTCCACTCAATTTGTTTATCCAGATGTATAAAGTGACTCCATCCGGGTACTGAGGTGCTTCCAGGGTAATTCTCCAGATGGGGGCGGTAAATACTAATAACAATCCCAGGGATGCTGCGATAAATAAAATTTGTGGTATTTTCTTCGTCATATCAGTTAAAATAAGGAAGGCAGGATATGATGATCCCTGCCTTCCACGTGTTATGAAAAACTTCCTGCCCCTCTGATCCTATTATGTTATTCGTTGAATTTTTCATCTCCCAGGGCCCAGCTCAGGGCGATATTCGAATCCTTTCCGGAAACCCTCACATACCCCTGCATTTCCTGGTGTAATGCCGAGCAGAAATCCGAGCAGTAAAAAGGATATACGCCAATATTTTGTGGTTCCCAGAC
>CAZYDB010000118.1:0-13044 GCA_964645995.1 uncultured Roseivirgaceae bacterium | reverse complement strand
TTATACGACATAATTTTAAGATATATATAGTTGATATTCAATGAAATACATCACCTGGTTAACCCCGATCAGCGCCCCGATAAAATCGGGGTGCCTGCCTGCCAGGCAGGAAAAATTTATGAATTTTTCGGGTTAGACAATCATGCCGTGTTTATTTTTTTTCTATCCATTAGGGGTATCGCCGTTTTATTTAGTCTACAATATTGAAAACAAGGCAAAAAAATTAGGTTAAAATAAGCGAGTAATTTTTCCATAATAAAAAATACCGGGTCCTTCGATCCGGTTTTTTTATGCACACAGATCATTGACGAGCGGTCTTTTATTTTTTTTAGGGGTATCCGCCGGATTTTCAGTCTTTAGAAAAGAAACCATATTAACCAAATTATACAACCAAAACATTTAAAACATGGCTTATATCAAGTTAAATGATGAAAAAATGCCCGGGATTACCGGGTTACTGGATTACCGGCCCGAAACTGCCAAGCCCCTTTCCCTGCTTGCCGAGACACTCCTGAGAGGTGAATCATCCCTGACAAGAGGTGAACGTGAACTGATCGCTTCCTCTGTGTCTTTCTGGAATGACTGTACTTTTTGTCATTTATCACATGGCGCAGCAGCAGCCCATCTGGATAGGTCTGTCGGCCTTCTCGATGACATAAAAGATGGCTTAAAAAAGACGGAAATAACACCAAAGCTCCAATGCCTGCTAAAGATCGCAAGGCAGGTGCAGCTTGGTGGGAAAAATGTGACGGTAAAGAGCATTGAAGCTGCCCGGTCGGAGGGTGCGACTGACCAGGAAATACATGATACCGTATTGATTGCAGCAGCTTTTTGCATGTTTAACAGGTATGTGGATGGACTGGGTACCTGGGCGCCTGCAGAGAAGAGTGCCTATCTTGAAATGGGAAGATTACTGGCAGAACAAGGTTATTTGATCGATAAATCCACAGCAATACCTAAGTAATCTTCTCAAAATCACCGGCCCGGGTTAATCCGGGCCGTTTTTCGGCTGATCTTTTAAGGATTACTTAAGATTGATCTATTCTTTTTGTACGGTTCCTGTCGATCCAGTAGGCCCAGATCACGAAAATCCACTGGGCAAGTCCAATGTAGGCAATAGGTTCTTCTGAGGGGGGAGGAGGGCCGAAAAGGTTCATCACATAGAAAAGGATCAGAAAGAGAACCAAGCCCCAAAATTCGATGGCGCCCTTTTTACCGGTCGCCCTTTTTGCCTTAGAATAGAGCCAAACACCACCAATAAAAATGCTCCCTTCAATGATAACTGTGGCGATTATTGAATTCCATAGACCGAGTCCGGCCTTTACATCAGACCCCGGGATCAATGGCAGGTCAGGCCGGTGGGTGATCCAGTCAAGTATCCAATGGCTGAGCACAAGTCCGCCAAGAATTAATGCACCTTTGGCATTTCTTTTAATGATAAAATAAATGCCTGCAAATAAAGCGGCCCAGATCATCACGCTCAGGAAACCATGAGAGAACGGATAATAGACAAAAGCCAATGGTGTGAAAGCGGTATTACCCGGATCAACCTTTACCTCCTCAATTCCCAGCAATAAAAGGACAGGCCAGATCAGGTCGACCCATTGTGATGCCATAAACATAGTTCCAAGAGAGGGCCGGCTATCCAGTTTTTTCGCAGCGAAGCCAACGCCATAATGACCGATAAACATAAGGATTAATCTTTTTTTGAATATAGCGCATAAAAAAATCAGATACCAAAACAGAATTTTATTAAACTACAATTCACTTTCAATTTCTCCGATGTATTCATTTTATTGGTATTATTCCTGCCATTAAAAAACAATTTTCGCTTTTTATACCGTAACTCGCATTCCAACAGCCGCCTATTTATAATTATTATAAATTACTTTGACGGATTTGGTAATATCCTTATTTTTACATGAAGGAACGCTATTATGATCAGGGAAATACGAAAAGCGGGTTTTGTATGGGCGGTGGTATTGTTGATACCCACCTGTTTTGTATGGTACAACAATACCTTTAATCAGCACAGTCACATCTTATCAAATGGAACGATCATTACCCATGCCCACCCTCTTTGGGGCAATCAAAATAATTCTTCTCCCTATCAGGATCATCGACATAGCAGGGGAGAATACGCGTTTTTTGCCCTGGTGTTTGATCTGCTTACCCTGAATATTTTTATCGGGGGAATATTTTTCTTTTTCAGAAGAGCGAGCAACTTTATTTTTCCAGAATATACCATTAATCTCTTATTATCCGGAGCCACTGAAAATGATAAATGCCGGGCACCTCCACTGATTTATTATCGATAGCTTATTCTGAATCTCTGACTTTTTTCAATAACAATCTTTTTATTGAATTATCATGTTTAAATATATAGGAATACTTCTAGGCTTTATCATTATTATAAATTGTACAACCCACGGGCAGGATACGGATGCGGTCATCTTCGGCGATGTTCAATGCCTCGAAAGTGATGGTTGTCATATTCCATTTGCATCCATTCAAATTCTTAACACCTCCATTGGAACGGCTGCTGATGCCACCGGGCATTTCATGCTGACCAATTTACCGGTAGGCAGGCATCTGGTAAAGGCTAGTGCCGTCGGTTACAAATCATCAACTACTGAAGTAACGGTACACGCTAACGAATCTGTGGAGATAAAGTTCAAACTGGAGATGGATATGGTTAATCTGGATGGGGTGGTTGTAACTGCCAACAGGAAAGAAACGGACAGGATGGAGGCTCCAGTGATCGTTGGTGTAATAGATGACAGGATTTTTAATGCAACACAGTCAGTCAGTCTGGCCGAGGGTCTTAATTTTCAGCCGGGTCTGCGTCTCGAGAACAATTGTCAGAACTGTGGATTTACCCAGGTAAGGATGAATGGTCTGGGCGGCCCTTATAGCCAGATATTAGTGAATAGCCGGCCAATTTTCAGCGCTTTACAGGGAGTTTACGGTCTTGAACAGATACCTGCCAACATGGTAGACAGGGTAGAGGTAGTAAGGGGGGGTGGGTCGGCATTGTATGGGGGTAATGCAATTGCCGGAACTATAAATATAATCACCAGGGAACCCGAAAACAACACCTATCAGATCGGTAGTAGTCATGCTTTGATTGATGGAAAATCTGCTGAACATGCCATAAACGGAACCCTCGCATTGGTTTCAGATGACCTGAAAACCGGGGCTTCCTTGTATGGAAACTACAGAGGTACCGATGAATTTGATGCGAACAAAGACGGATATTCAGAATTGTCAAGGATAAGCAATACAACTTTCGGGGGCAGTGTATATTTCAGGCCAGGCTCTCTCAGTAAAGTTAAGGCTGACTTTCATAGCATCAATGAATTCAGGCGAGGAGGAAATCTTTTTTCCCAGCCACCACACAACGCCGACATTGCCGAACAGCTGGATCATAAAATAATCGGTGGCGGATTAACCTATGAAGGATATAGCAGGAGTCACAGCAATAAATACGCCCTGTATAGCAGTTTGCAAAACACAAGCCGCAGCAGTTATTATGGCCTTGGAGGCAACCCCGGCAACGAAGAACTTTACGAAGGGCTTCTCCAGGAAGAAAGAACAAACCTGGCGGCGCAGGCAGCCAATTATTATGGTTTTACAGATGATCTGATCTGGGTATCCGGATTTCAATTTTCCAGGGATATGACCCTGGGCAGCCTCACCGCCGGGGTTGAGCATCAATACAACGATGTTAATGATCAGATGCCCGGTTATAATCGATATATCATCCAGAAAACCCGGAATACCGGAGTTTATGGGCAATATGAAATAAAGTATTTTACGGGTTTTACCTTTTTGACTGGTCTCAGATATGATCATGCTTTCATCGATGGATCTTACATATTATACGATGATAATAATCTGTCTCGTAAGAACTTTAATTCACTGAATCCAAGGATCAACGTATTGTATACTATCAAAAAAAATATTCAGGCAAGGGTTGGCTACGCCAGGGGATTTCGGGCACCACAGGCATTTGATGAGGATCTTCATATAAACACGGTTGGGGGTGAGACCCAATTTATAACCTTTGCCAATGATCTGATTCAGGAAACTTCCAATGCATGGACAGCCTCTTTAGATTTTTCGGGGAAAGCCGGTAAAGGTCAGTATGGCCTTCTCTTGGAAAGTTTTTATACTGTTTTATATAATTCTTTTATTAATGTTGGGATTTTCGAAGGCGACAATCAATCTACCCCATCAATTTTCGAAAAACGAAATGCCGAGGAGAACGGTGTTGTGGCCGGATTGAATGTGGAATACCGCTATGCCCCGGATAATACAATGATTTTTCAGATCGGAGGTACCGGACAGCAGGCCAATTTTTCAGAACCGATTGCCTATTATACCGAAGAAGGAGATAATGGAAATTCAATTGAAGATGACAGGATATTGAGGTCACCGGCCTTCTACGGATATTTTGTCGCTACCTGGAAACCGGTAAAGCATTTTGAATTGGATCTGTCAGGTAATTATACGGGCACTATGGCCGTTGCCTATGAAAGCGGCTTGCAAAGGCCTGTAGGCATATATGATACGCCTGATTTTTTCACAATTAATATCAAGGCAAATTATGATTTTCACATTACTGAAGAGTTTACTTTACTACTCTTTGGCGGCATAAACAATATCTTCAACAGCTACCAGGATGATTTTGATACCGGGATATTCAGGGATGCCGGATATATTTATGGGCCGGTAAGACCAAGAGTATTTTTTGCAGGAGTGAAAATCGGCAATTTTTTATAATTCCTTCCAGTTTTCTTTTCAGGAAATTTAACTTACTTTAGGAATATAACGCCAAAATCATGAAAACCATTTATTCAGTCTTTTTATTTATACTGGCATTTAACTGTCGCGCTCAGAATTCGAATATTATAAGTTCAGATGCGACGCTGGAAAAGCTATCCGGAGGATTTTCTTTTACTGAAGGACCTGCATCCGATGTTGATGGTAATGTATATTTTACGGACCAGCCCAATGACAGGATTATGAAATGGAGTACCGATGATATACTCACAGCATGGATGAAGCCTTCCGGAAGATCTAACGGATTGAGTTTTGACGATAAGGGCAACCTCTGGTCCTGTGCCGATGAGAATAATCAGTTATGGAAGATCACCCCGGATAAGGAAGTGGAGATTATTCTTAAGGGTTATGAGAATAAGCTGTTGAACGGCCCCAATGATCTATGGATATCGCTTCAGGGTGGGGTTTATTTTACCGATCCCTATTATCAGCGGCCATGGTGGTCACATAAGAAAATGCCACAGGATGTCCAGTGTGTTTATTACCTTCCGCCATACGCAACTAGGCCGGTTAGGATTGCAGAAGATCTTGTACAACCCAATGGCATCATAGGCACCCCTGATGGTTCGATTCTTTATATAACAGATATTGGCGGCAAGAAGACCTGGTCCTACCGTATAAATGATGACGGACATCTTTCCGACAAAAAGCTTTTCTGCGAGATGGGCTCTGACGGTATGACCCTGGATGATAAAGGGAACCTCTACCTGACCAATAAAGGAGTTTTTATTTTTAACCGCAAAGGTGAGCAGATCTACCATATTGAAGTACCTGAACCATGGACAGCTAATGTTTGTTTTGGCGGGAAAAATATGGATTACCTGTTTATTACTGCCAGCAAGGGGCTGTACCGGATAAAAACGAATGTAAGAGGGGTGGGCAGCCAGTGACAAAGGATGGAAGTATTAATTCGGGGCCGGCAGCTTGCCGTCGATTAATGACCGAGTAACGCCTTCTCCTTTGGGCTACTTTTTTCTAACAATATTTCTGATCTCTTTCCTGATCTTCTCCCATCGATCGTTCTCCATGCGTGCGCCATATACTTCAACCACCTTGCCACCCACCAGGGATCCAATCATGCCACATTTTTTTAAATCAAGTTGGTGAATTAACCCATACAAAAAGCCGGCGGCATACAAATCACCTGCACCAGTGGTATCCTTCATTACAGCCTGTATACCATCCACTTTTATTATCTCTGCATCTTTTTTTATCCAGGACCCGTATTTGCCAATTTTTACAATGGCTATCCCGGACCATTGACTGAGTTCCATAAGTGCTTGTTCTGGTTCCTTTCCGGTAAGAGCCCTGGCCTCATCCTCATTGGAAAAAGTTATATCCACGTATTCCTTTATGATATCGATCAGGAATGCTTTATTATCTTCTACTACATTAAAGCTTGCCATATCCATAGATACTTTCAACCCGTTTTCTTTTGCAGCAGATACCGCCTTTAAAATAAGATTGTGATTTTGAACCAGATATCCTTCAATATGAAGGTAATGATATCCGGTAAATTGCTTTTTAAAAAGGTCTTCGGCAGCCAGTTCCACAGCTGCGCCCAGGTAGGTGGCAAAAGTCCGTTCAGCATCGGTGGTGAGCAGGGTGATTGCAGTACCCGTCTGATGTTTCCCCAGTAAAAGTACGGGATTGATATGATTTGAGATCATTTCTTTCCTGAATAGCTTGCCATAGGGATCATCCCCGATTTTGCCAATGTATCCACATTCTATTCCGAGAGAAGCCAGGCCATCCATGGTATTTGAGGCAGACCCGCCGGCGGCAATCCGGTAAGGCAGATCCTTGGTGGCTTCCAGTATCAGAGAGGCTTTGTCTTCATCTACAAGGGTCATGCTCCCCTTTGGAAGACCAAAGGTTTTTAATATTTCTTCATCTTCAATATCAATTATCAGGTCAACGAGCGCGTTGCCAAGCCCCATCACTTTTTTCATGGATAGTATTAATTTTTGTGAATGTGGCAAAGATATTAAGCAGGGGCATTAATCCTATTGGTTCGGTGGATTTATTCCTTCTGTAATTCTGATATTAAATCCGGGTAATCGGTGATGATCCCGTCAACTCCTAAGCTGATCATTTCTTTCATATCGATACTATTATTTACTGTCCACGGGATGATGAGGACATTCTCGTCATGAAGATATTTTACATGTTTCGGTTTCAGCAATTGAAAATACGGGCTGTAAATATCAGGCTTGAATCCCAGCGATTCTAAAACATTTTCAGGATTTTTTTCTGATTCCTCGAGAGCGGCCAACCGTATCTCCGGATAATTTTCGTGGAAATAACGCAAAACTCTGAAATCAAATGATTGGATGGTGACTCTTTTCCACGGAACATAAGCGTTAATGGTTTCATAAACAAGTTCGCAGAAGACCTTTACTTCCGGGTGATAAATTCCATCCCAGTCAGGGTTGGATTTGATTTCTATATTATAACAGATCTCATTTCTCCTTTCATCCTTGCAGTATTTCTCAGCAATTCTGAAAACATCTGTCAACAAGGGTTTATGTACTTTCATTTTTTTCTGTTCAGGGAAACGCGGGTTGCCCGGTGATCCACAATCAAATAATTTTACCTCTTCATAATCCAGTTGATAAATATTGTAATTGACTGATTCGTCGGCCTGAATCTGTTTTCCATCAGGTTTCAGGCAAATGGCAGGCGAAAACCAGGGCTCATGGGAAACGACCACCTGATAGTCCCTGGTTACCACAACATCCATTTCAAGAGTATTTACACCAATTTCAAGGGCCTTCATAAATGCAGGGATAGAATTTTCGGGCAGCAGCCCCCTGGCTCCACGGTGCCCTTGCCAGTCAAATTTCTGTGCCATCGATACAACAGGTAAAAGGATTAATAATTGAAATATTAATTTTTTCATTATGTTAAATAAATGAAACAGGTATTATCCAAGCACCTGATTGATCAGGGCAACGGTAAAGATACTAAGTAAAAACCATCCTATAAAACCTTGAATGATACAAATATATCTTGCAGCCCCCCGGGTGGGTATATTGCCAAATCCCAGCGTGGTAAACGCATTCAAACTCAGGGTTATGGCATTGAGCAGGCTCAGGAATAATCCCCAGGTTACCATTAAAAAATGTTTAAGGTCGGATCTGCTGTTTCTTCTGAGAAAGGAAGTGAATTCCCGGATAAGGTCACTTTTTGATGTGATATCCCAATCCGATGGGAAAAGAAAATAAAAAAAGGCAAAGATAATGATCACATACACTGAGATGGTAATGGCTCTTGCCGGGTCTGTGCCATGATCAACATAGATCTTAAGTAATTGCGCCAGTTTCCACCGGAAGAAATTATTAAATGTACGCGACTCTCTGAACCTGTACCTGAGCATTCTGGATTGAACATTCTTCATTTCAGAATAACACCCATTGGCCGAATGAATGTCACCATTCGTCTTGTAAATGTTATACAGTCTTTGGTAAATGCTTATCAGCAGGTTATAACTGTCCATATTGGCCAGCTCTTCTTCTTTTTCAGCCAGGTATAAAATACTGTTGAGGTCTGAGATCCTTTTAAATTTTCCATAATTTGGAGGACATTCATACTGGATCTCCTCAGGCAGTATTTCATACACACATAATTTGAAACCGGCAAACTGATACCAGTCGATGATATTGAATAATTCAGAGAAAATAACATCATTGAATCCAATGAAACTTTCGAAGGTATTGTTACGGATGATCAGCCGCTTTTCGATAGTGGTGTTACTCAGATCAAGGGATGAACGGAAAAAATTGCCTTCCATGTATAACTGATTCAAATCGGAACGGATGGCCACTTTATTGGTCGCTTCGTTGGAATAAAAATCCGAATTTCTGATATGGATCCGGTCAATTGTGCGGTTACCGATATTGCCAATGCTCAATTGAAGATTGTCATGAATTTTCCTGTCATATCCAACACTATCACTTAAAATCGTACAGGGAAAGCGTTGCGGAAAGAAAATAGCATTTTCAATTATGATTGATTCGTTAACATAGTTTACCAGCTTGGTAAGTCCATAAAATTCCGAAGCTTTAATTTGAATGTTATTAATATGGTTCCATTCATAGATTAGATAATCATCAAATTCACATTCTTCAATTATTATGTCCGGGATAGTACAATCTTCTATGATAAACTCTGAAAAGCGTGAATTATTTAAAGTAACATTTCCCCTGAAAACGCAGTCCTTAAAATTCAATTTTTTATTAAAAGAAATACGGTTTAGCAATAAGGTATCAACCGTACAATTTCTGATCAGGATAGGGACGTTGATATTGATTTTGCCATCTTCCAACAGCAATTGATCACCATATTTAAAATCAAGGAATTCGTTGAGATATTGATATTTCAGGTTGCCGGCCGACAGCGTTTTATTCGAAAATATGACTTCGGTTTCCGGCGAGGCCTGAATGGCCGCCTCGAGAATATCTGAAATAAATAAGACTTCATTTTCCTGGGCAAACAGAAGCTGGGTTTGGATCAGAAAAATGATAGCTATTTGATACAATGGTTTCATTCAGGGCGATCAAGTTTTTTAAACATCCTTTGATAATAAATGAAAATACATCAAATTAGGAGTATTAATATCATAAAATACCTTTACATATCCTATTGGGAAATGTAATAATCCGTGACTGGATACATGAATGATTTTATTATGGCCATTATTCAAATTCAATTGAGCGATAATTTATTCATCCGGGATCCTCAGGAAACCGAACTGGGGAAAAAGATGATCAAAAAGAGTATAAAGATGATCGATGAGATCGGATTTGAGAAATTCACATTTAAAAAGCTGGCAGTTGAAATAGAATCAACAGAAGCTTCAATCTATCGATATTTTGAGAACAAGCACCGGTTACTTATTTATTTGATTGCCTGGTACTGGAACTGGGTTGAATATGTTATAGATTATCAAACAAATAATATTGATGATCCATGGAAAAGATTGGAAATGGTCCTGAAGATTATTACCGAAGAAAAAAAGATCGATCCCTTTTTCCCGGATATTGATGAAACGGCCCTGCACCATATTGTAATTGCTGAGTCCGACAAGACCTATCTCACTAAACAGGTTGATTCGGATAATAAAGAGGGATTGTTCAGGGGATATAAATCATTATGCCGTAAGATTGCACAAATGGTTATGGAGATCAATTCTGAATATAAGTATCCACATTCTCTCATCAGCACCATTTTGCAGGCGTCGCACCAGCAGGTATTTTTTTCACAACATCTGCCCTCATTAACGGACTTTGATCCCCGATCCAGGAGCCATAATGATCAGAATTTTGAGTTCCTTTATGATATAATTGTAAAGACCATACGTTCCTGAAGCACAGGATAACAGTTGACCCCGGTTATTTACAAATCTATTGTGAATTAAATGATTAGTTAATGCCAAATCATTAGTTGTTAATAAGATACATGCGGCCCCGATAAAATCGGGGTAAAATTCTTGAATTTTCCGGGATAAAACTATTCTTGATCAGGGGCCCGGCTTAAAAATCTGCAACTTCTTCAAACCTTTTTGACATCACATTGTTATACTTTTAACTATAATAGTATTACTATTTTACAGCTAAACCATACTAACAATGAAAACTGCAAAACATAAAAACAAACCAATGGAAAATACCTCTGCTATCCGGAAAAATGTGAGGGGCATGAGGCTGGGTATTTTAGTATCAAAACTTGATACGTTTGCTGATATAAAGACCGGTAGATTCCGAAAATTATTTAACAGACATTCCAGGGCTTATGGAGCATTATGATCATAATACGCTAAAAATTCTTTTCTTTGCAAGGCTTTAACGATACACTGAAAAGAAGATCCAATTGCTCTGGAAAAATACCGGCCAATAGGGCCGGTGTTTTTTAAAAGACGGTTTCCGCCTGCAGGGGATGAATCATTAAAGATCAGTTAATTTCCCAGTTAGAGTCTCCCATTAATAACGTTTCAAGGTCACCTTCTCCTTTTTTTCGTATTTCTTCATTGATCTGATAGTCAACTCTTTCATCATAGGGAGGTCGTTCCAGGCTTTGGATAACACCCATTGGTCTGGGCAGGTTCTCATTATAGGTCATATTAGAAAGGATAAGGGCCAGGGTCGAATCCTTTTCATCATGAACAATAAGATCATTTTCAGAATATTCACCGTTTTCAAGAGATACCACCTTTGGAGTATAACCATCAAGGATCAAGCCTTTATCCCTGTTTTTCCCAAAGACAAGCGGCTTTCCATGTTCCAGCCATACGGTAGATTCGTCTCTGGAATCCTTATTCGTGAACTCATCGAAGGCGCCATCATTAAAGATCCGGCAGTTGGTATAAAACTCCATAAAGGCAAATCCTTTATGTTTTGCAGACCTTTCCATTAAATATTGTAATTGTTGGCGATCTTTATCATGTCCACGGGCCACAAAGGAAGCGCCGGCTCCCAGAGCCAGCGAAGTAGGGTTAAAGGGATCGTCAAGCACACCCAGGGGAGATGATTTGGTGATCTGTCCTTTATGGGAGGTTGGTGAGTACTGACCCTTGGTAAGGCTGTAGACTTCATTATTGAACATCATTACATTTATATCGATATTCCTCCGGCAGGAATGAATAAAATGATTGCCGCCAATACTCATATTGTCACCATCTCCTGTAGCCACCCAGACACTCAGGTCGGGACGTGCTATCTTCAATCCTGTAGCAATGGCAAGCGCCCGTCCATGGATTGAATGAAACCCATAGGTATCCATATAATATGGGAAACGGCCGGAACAGCCAATGCCTGAAACACTCACAAACTTTTCTTTTGGTATATTTAGTTCGGGCATGAGCCTTTGGATCGGTGAAAGGACGGCATAGCCGCCACAACCGGCACACCACCGGACGTCTACATCCGGTTTAAAGTCTTTCGGTGCATATTTAATATCACCAACATGTGGTTTATTGACGATTTCATCTATGATTGTTTTCATGATCAGCTTTCCTTCTGGTTTAACAGTTCTCTTATTTTATCTTCAATTTCCAAAGCTTTAAATGGTTTGCCCTGAACCTTGTTCAACCCGATAACTTCAATTAGATACCTGGATTGAATGATAGTTTTCAGTTGGCCCATGTTTAACTCCGGAATCAAAATATGTTTAAAACTAAACAGGGTCTCACCAAGGTTTTCAGGAAAAGGATTCAGGTATTTAAGATTCACGAACGACAGTTCATGTCCTTCTGACCGAAGTTTCTCAAAGGCGGTTTTGGCGGCGCCGTAGGTACTGCCCCAACTGAGCACGAGCAGGTCACCTTCTTTTGCCCCATGGATCTCAACCGGGGGGATATCTTTGGCAACCCGTTCCACTTTTTCTTTTCTGAGTTCGATCATCCGCTGGTGATTCATCGGGTCATGACTTACTTCTCCGGTCACATCCTGCTTTTCAAGGCCGCCGATGCGGTGTTCAAGGCCTTGTGTGCCGGGTATTGCCCATAACCGGCGGAGTGTTTCCGGATCCCGCTTATAGGGGGCGAATTTTTCCGGATCCGTCTCAAATTCGGGAGAAATATCGGGCAGATCTTCTACATCAGGTATTTTCCATGGTTCTGTTGCCTGGCCTATATAACCATCGGTAAGCAGGATAACCGGGGTCATATATTTAAGTGCTATTCTGGCAGCCTCGAAGGTCATATGAAAACAGTCGGAGGCGCTGGCAGCAGCAAGAACCGGTAAAGGCGCCTCCCCATGTCGCCCGTAGAATGCCATAAAAAGATCACTTTGTTCCGGTTTAGTTGGCAGTCCTGTTGATGGCCCGGCTCGTTGTACATTGACCACGATTAGGGGCAGTTCGGTTATTATAGCCAAACCCAGCGCTTCTGTTTTCAGGGAAAGACCGGGGCCGCTGGTTGTTGTCGCAGCAAGGCTGCCGCCAAAGGCAGCACCAATGGCACTGGTTACTCCTGCAATTTCGTCTTCGGCCTGAAGATGTTTTACACCGTATTTTTTATATCCCGAGATATACTGCAGGATTTCCGTTGCAGGAGTTATCGGATAAGACCCCAGAAATAACGGCAGGTTACTTTTTCTGGCAGCCACGACAAGGCCCAGGGCTACGGCCTGATTGCCGGTAATATTTCTGTATTTGCCCGGAGGCAGGTTGGATTTCTCAATTTTATACCTTCGTTTGAAC
>CAZYDB010000117.1:7010-13044 GCA_964645995.1 uncultured Roseivirgaceae bacterium | reverse complement strand
GGTAAATGGCATTTGCATGTCTATGGCGGAACAGGATACTATACCCGTCTTTTTCCGGATTCAGCCGGCTATTACGGATTCGATTACGTTGATCCCATGACTGATCCTTCAGAATATCAGGCCCATACCGATAAGGGGGTTAATTTTCTTACGGATGAGGCCATCAGCTTTATTGAACGTACCAAAGAAAAGCCCTTTTTTATTTATCTTTCCCATCATACCATCCACGGGCCGATCCTTGCTCCGGACAGCCTGGTTGCCCATTACCTGGAGCGGGGTTTCCCAGTCGAAGGACAGCAGAATGCCACCTACCTTGCAGCGATCAAACATTTTGACAATGCCATCGGTCGTCTGCTGGCTCGCTTAGATGAAGAAGGCCTGAGAGAGAATACGGTGGTGATCTTCCTTTCGGACAATGGCGGGGTAGACCGTGAATTTGACAATGCTCCGTTAAGATATGGTAAAGGATCAGCCTATGAAGGCGGTATCAGGGTGCCTTTCCTGATCCGGTGGCCCGGTAAGATCAAAGCCGGTACAGTATCCGATCAGCCCGTACATGTCATTGATTTTTATCCTACCCTGGTGGATATTGCCGGGGGAGAACTTCCGGAAGGACACACCGTTGATGGTATGAGTCTGCTGCCTCTTCTTACCGGCGAAGAAAAATCGCTGGACAGGGAATATCTTTACTGGTATATGCCCTTATACGACCCGCAATGGGGCGCAGTACCTGCAGCCGTGATCAGGAAAGGAGATTATAAGCTGATCGAGTTCTTTGGTGATTATATTGACCTGGACCAGGATGCCCGGTATATCCCTGAAGGCAGGGTGGAACTGTATGACCTGAGCCGGGATATTGGGGAGACTACGGATCTTTCACAGGAGATGCCTGATCTTACCTCGGAAATGCTGGCAATCCTCCATGACTGGATCCGGGAAATGGGAGAGGAGATCCCGGAAGAAAATCCTGATTATGATCCCGGTGATCCGCTGGGCAGGGAACGGTGATTTATTTATAATCTCAATGGAAGAACAGGTAGCTGATCACGACCGCAGCGATAATGCCGGTGGCGTCAGCGATCAGCCCGCAGGTGACAGCATACCGGGTATTGCGGATGTTCACGGCTCCGAAATAGACGGCCAGCACATAAAAGGTTGTCTCTGTCGAACCTTGCATCACTGAAGTTAACCTGCCAACAAAAGAATCAGGCCCGTAGGTATTCATGGCATCGATCATCATGCCCCTGGCTCCGGAGCCGCTGAGCGGTTTCATCATAGCAGTGGGCATGGCCGGGATGAAATCAGTATCAAGGCCGATCCATGAAACTACCTGAGCCAGCCCCTGTACCACATAATCCATTGCGCCGGAGGTCCTGAACAACCCTATGCCTACCAGCATGGCTACCAGGTAAGGGATGATCCTGATGGCAACGGAAAAACCTTCTTTAGCTCCATCGATAAAGGCTTCATAGACATTGACCTTCTTTCGGATGGCCAGCGTCATAAATATGATAATAATAGTAAATAAAAGAAAATTGCCTGCCGTGGAGGAGACTGCATTTAAGGAGTCTTTTTCAAGTGTTGAAAAAAAGGCTATGATGGCGGCAATAAGTAAGGTCATCGACCCGGCATAGGCGATGATCACCCTGTCAAAGAGATTGATCTTCTGATAGATGGAAACGGCAATCAAGCCTGCCATTGAAGAAAAGAAGGTCGCTATCAGTATCGGGATAAACACATCAGAAGGATCCTGTGCTCCCAGCTGGCTTCGGTATAACATGATGGTGATGGGAAGGATGGTAAGGCTTGAAGTATTCAATACCAGGAACATGATCTGGGCATTGGAAGCCGTATCTTTGTCCTTGTTGAGTTCCTGCATGCCTTCCATAGCCTTCAGCCCGAGGGGAGTGGCTGCATTATCGAGGCCCAGCATATTGGCGGAAATATTCATGATAAGAGGACCGATGGAGGGGTGGTTTTTGGGGATTTCGGGGAAGAGTTTTCTAAGAAAAGGACCTGCCAGCCGGTTAAAAATGCTTACAATTCCCCCCCGCTCGCCGATCTTCATGATCCCCAGCCATAAAGCGAGTATGCCGGTAAGTCCAAGGGCCAGTTCAAATGCCAGCTTAGCCGTGTCGTAGGTGTCGTTCATGAGCGCCGGGAAGATCTCCATGTCACCCAGGAAGATAAGCCTGAACAGGGCGATGATGAAAGCGACCAGAAAAAATGTGATCCAGATATAGTTTAAAACCATCGGGTTTTCTTAAAACATCGCCAAAATAAGGATTTTTAGTGCAATTCAGGAATCAAAGCAGAATAATTATCTGATCCTGTCAACCGACCTGACCAGTTTTTCATCCTTCCGGATATACCGGTTGGCCAGCGAGTTGAAGATAAGGGCGGCTGCCGGCATGAAAAGGCCGGGTTGGTAAACCCCTCTGATATCGGGCATCAGCTCCTGCTGATCATAATAGGAAAGGATAACAAGCGTAATCAGAGAACCGGTGATCAGAAGGGAATTTAAAAGGCCTAGCTTGATCTGGGTAAGCCGGTTCTTAAACCTAAAGATCTCGAATACAGCGACGATGATGGCCAGTACCGCCAGGATGCCGCTGATCCCATAGGGATAGTAGATCTGGGAAAGGGCGCCGCTTGCACATGGCTGATGGATCATGTACAAAGCATAGAGCTGGTAGGATTCGCCCGTGGCCGGATGGGTCAACGACCAGAAAGGCAGCACCAGGAATAAGATCATGCATACCACAACAAAAAAAAGAAAGAGGGTCTGAATACGCTGGATCATTGTTTTTTATTCTGATTTTTTACAAACATAATCATTCTGGTTTATAAAATAATTGATTAATATGATACTTTCCTGCGATCCACGGCGGCTTGATACCAGTCTTGAAATTATTTGGCTATCTTTGCAGATCAGGAAAAACATTCGTGCGTTATTTTATCGAATTAACATATGAAGGTACTGCATACCATGGCTGGCAGGTTCAAAAAAATGCTTCGTCAGTTCAGGAGATCCTCAATGAATCGCTCAGCACAATCCTGGGTGAAAAGATAGAGGTTACCGGTAGCGGAAGAACGGATACGGGTGTTCATGCTTTACAACAAGTTGCTCATTTTGATACTGAAGGAAAATTCCGGGAAGAGCGTTTGGTCTTTAAGTTAAACAGTTTCCTGCCCAGGGATATCGCCGTCAGAAGCATTCGGAAGGTTGTTCCGGAGGCCCACGCCCGGTATGATGCGGTTTCGCGTGGCTATGAATACAGGATCACCCGTATCAAGGATCCCTTCCTGGTACGACAGGCTTTTTATTACAGAAAAGAACTGGATCTGCAGGAAATGAACAAAGTCTGTGATGTATTAAAAACAATAGATGATTTTAAGAGTTTCAGCAAGGTGAAGACAGATGTGAATCATTACAGGTGTAAGGTAGGGAATGCAGGTTGGAAAAAAACCGACAGCGGGATCTTTTTTACTATCGAAGCTGACCGTTTTCTCCGGGGGATGGTGCGGGCGCTGGTTGGCACCATGATCAGTATTGGCGAAGGAAAGCTCGATAGGGAAAACTTTGAGCATATTATCGCGAGCGGCGATCGTAAGAAGGCAGGGGCTTCCGTGCCTGCCCATGGTTTGTATTTATCACAAGTAGCCTATCCGGAAAGCATATATTTTGAAGAAAGATAAAAATACCGGCAATGTTGTTGACTTCGGGGTACTCAGGCGGTTGCTTGAATACGTAAAGCCCTACAAGGTCACCTTCCTGTTCCTGATCTTTCTCACTTTTCTCGTGGCAGGGCTGGGCCCTTTGAGGCCTTATCTTGTGAGTATTGCCATTGATAATTATGTGGCAGTGGGCGATTATGACGGGTTGTTTATGATGATAGGCATTCTCTTTGGCCTTCTGTTCACCCAGTCACTGGTGCAATATGGCCATACTTTTTTCTCTGACTGGCTTGGCCAGCATGTGATCCGTGATATAAGGATCAGGTTGTATGATCATATCCTGCGACTAAAACTTCAGTTTTTTGACCGCAACCCGATCGGAAGGCTGGTCACACGTAATGTCTCTGATGTTGAAACGCTTAGCGATGTCTTCAGCCAGGGGGTGGCTGCCATGATCGGTGACCTGCTCCAACTGGTGGTGATCCTAGGCATTATGTTTTATACCGACTGGCGACTTACCCTTATCAGTTTATCTACCCTGCCTTTACTGGTCATCAGCACCTACATCTTTAAGGAAAAGATCAAATCAGCCTTTAATGAAGTTCGTAATGCTGTGGCCAATCTCAATTCTTTTGTTCAGGAACATATTACCGGGATGACCATCGTCCAGATTTTTAATAGTGAGAAACGGGAATTTCAAAAATTTAAAAAGATAAACCAGGAACATTGGAAAGCCAATTTACGATCCGTTCTGTATTATTCCATTTATTATCCGGTGGCAGAAGTGATACAGGCCATCGGTATTGGGCTGTTGGTATGGTATGGCGCACAGGGGGTGGTGCAGGAATATACTTCCATTGGTGTGTTGATAGCCTTTATCATGTACATACAGATGTTCTTCAGACCCATAAGGCTGATCGCCGACCGGTTTAATACCCTTCAAATGGGTGTCGTGAGCACTTCCAGAATATTAAAGTTACTGGACAGCAAGGAACATATATCCGATGAGGGGGAAATAGATCCGGAACATTTTGAAGGAAAGGTAGAATTCAAAAATGTCTGGTTTGCCTATGAGGACGAAAACTATGTATTGAAAAATATATCATTTTCTGCCGATCCGGGGGAAACTATTGCGCTGGTAGGGGCAACCGGAGCAGGGAAAACGTCAGTGATTAATATTTTATCAAGATTTTATGAGATCAGCCGGGGTGAAATCAGGATTGATGATACCGGCATCAGAAAATATACACTTCAGGGCCTGCGTAAGAATATTGGCGTCGTTCTGCAGGATGTCTTTCTGTTTTCAGGTTCAATAAGGGATAATATTACTTTAGGGAATAAAGAGATCACTGATGAGGCAATCATGACGGCTGCAAGGCTGGTGGGTGCTTCTACTTTTATACAACGGCTGCCGGGTGGCCTCGATTACAATGTTATGGAAAGGGGGGGGACACTCTCTGTCGGTCAACGGCAGTTGATCTCCTTTATCCGGGCGATGGTATATGACCCACGGATTATCGTTTTGGATGAAGCCACATCGTCTGTTGATACAGAAACTGAAGAATTAATACAGCACGCTATTGAAAGTGTGTTGCAAGGCAGGACTTCCATCGTGATCGCCCACCGGTTGTCAACGATACAACGGGCCAGGAAGATCCTGGTTTTGGATAAGGGAGAGATCATTGAAAGCGGCAACCATGAGGAACTTCTCGCCAAAGGAGGTCATTATGCGCATCTTTATAATATTCAGTATAAAGAACTGGCCTGATCCGGCATGAGAAAAAGCTATACATATCTTAGCATTGGTTTGCTGCTGACTGCCATCCTGATCGCCTACCATCAACTGGGAGGATTCAAAGAGCCGGAAATTACCCTGGTTGAGGTTCGTCAATACAGGGTGTTGGGGTCGTATTACGAGGGAAGGTTGAGCAATGTCCGCTGGGAGGATTTGTTTGTAACAACCAGAGACCTCCTGGGAGAAGGAAAAGTGAAGGGGGATTTAACGATCATATGGTATAATGAACCTGAGGAAGAGCAGGGATTTGCTAAGGCTTTTATAGGCATCAGGGTTGACGATACCGGATTTGCCGATCCGCAGCTTGAGTTGAGGGAAATTAAAATGAACGGGCTTATACGGGCAGAGCTGGAAGCGCATAACCTGGTGATGCCCCGGCCGCAAAAGGTCATTCAAGCGATCCGGAAGTATGCCAGGGAACAGCATATCAGCCTTCAGGATATTGTGATCGAAAGGTATCCTGAAGAATCCTTGATCGTGACAGAGATCCCAATTCGTTAGTTTTTTACACTTAAAAATTCACCAGAACTTCATGAGGATGGAGGAATGAGGAATGAAGAG
>CAZYDB010000117.1:1115-6910 GCA_964645995.1 uncultured Roseivirgaceae bacterium | reverse complement strand
TGAAGAATGAAGAGTGAGGATGGAGGAATGAGGAATGAAGAGTGAAGAATGAAGAGTGAGGATGGAGGAATGAGGAATGAAGAGTGAAGAATGAAGAATGAACAGATTGCCTGAGGACGGAGGTTGGAGGCCGAAGGCCGGAAATCCCGCTGAAAGCGGGAATGGAGGATGGAGGAATGAAGTTGAGAACCGGAGGTTCGAAATCCTGCTGGAAGCGGGAATGGAGGTCGCAGGAAGCGGGAAGGTCCCGGAATTGCAACCGGGATGAAGCCACGAATTATATTTCAGGACTAGTAATGCCTATGTACGGGAAGTTCGATGAATCAAATAAGACGCTATCCTCCCCGGCTTCAATGCCGGGGTCTTTGCATCGAATCTATCCAAAAGTTTACGTGGGCATGTGTGCCGGAAGACTTTTGGAGAGATGATAGCCTGAGGAATGATGATGGAGGAATGATGATGGAGGAATGATGAATGAGCCATCACACTGGCTCGAGGTTGGCGTCGGGTGATTGCGTGGGGGTCGCTAGGGCCTGATCAGGCGGTAGGCGGTATGATGTGGTGGGATAAGAAACAGTTATTTAAGGAATTTTTTACGCAGAAAACGATCTATTTTCCCGGTTTCATCCAATAATGGTATGGACATTTCCATGGTAGATCTATAAATTTCCTTCAAATTGGAGATCACATATTCATGGGTAATTTCATTCCTTAATTCCCGGATTATTTTCAGTCTGTCTGCAGATTCCAGGGCTTCAATTTTTTCAGCAAAATAAACCCGATCCAGAAATGTCGGGAGATCCTCCCTAAACAATAGGGGTAGCAGTTTAAGTATCCGTTGAGTAAGCATATCGGATGTCCTGGAAAACTTTGATGTTAATGCGTCGAAAGCATCGGATTCCAGTGATGAATAATTTTCTTTTAATCCAATTTCTCTGCACCTTTCTAAAGATTCTCTCAAAGTAATTGCCGAGCGGTTGAGGAGATCAAGATTTTCCTGCAGATATTCTATATATTTCTCTTCACTTTTCATAATTCAACCGCATCTCCCATAATTAATTCTTTAAAGGTATCCGGTTCATTAAAAGTAAAATTGACAAGATCAATTTTCTGTTCACCGAATTTTTCTATAAAACCATATTTTATTTCCGTTCTTTCAGCAAGTGTTAACTTTTTTGTTGAAATGATCAATAGATCAATATCTCCACCCCTGCGGGCATCATCAGCGCGACTGCCGAAGATATAAACTTTTGCCTGTGGATCTATGGAATGAATCTTATGCTTAAATAAGGCTGCCTCCTCTTCTTTTATCCGCATGATATTAAGAATTATTATTACATAAAAATAGCAAGCAATGACCAATAAACAAGGAGAAAGAAGGACAAATGCGATCTGACTGGGCGGATCTATCCAAAAGTTTGCATAGGCTTGTGTGCCGGAAGACTTTTGGAGAGATGAAGATTGAGGAATGAAGATTGAGGAATGAAGATGGAGGAATGAAGATGGAGGAATGATGAATGAGCCATCACACTGACTCGAGGTTGGCGTCGGGTGATTGCGTGGGGTCACTTGTTCCTGATGAGGAATGAGGAATGAAATTGGAAGATGCCCACACCTAAACGGTATTGCATCGATTTCTTAGGGGCGGGTTTCGGGGGCTTTATGAATTTTAGTTGATGTTTTGTTTAATTACCAGGAAATTTATTACTTGACCGGATAAATGACCTGTTCTTTATGATCAAGTTCGTTGGCAGAGATGATAATAACGTTTAATTTTGCACCTTAGATTCAGTTGATGAGCGATCTTATAAAACATGAATGTGGCATTGCTCTTATCAGATTAAGAAAGCCACTCAATTATTATATTGAAAAATACGGTACGCCCTCCTATGCGATGAACAAGCTGTACCTCCTGATGGAAAAACAGCATAACAGGGGACAGGATGGCGCCGGTGTTGCCAATATTAAAATTGATATTGATCCCGGCTACCGGTATATCAGCCGGTATCGTTCTGTGGAGCAGCAGCCTATAGCCGATATATTCAAAAAAATTTCCAAGAAATACCGGAAGGCGCAGAAAGAATACCCGCAGAAGTTCTATAATGGTAAATGGATGAAGGAAAATGTGGCTTTTACCGGAGAATTATGGCTGGGGCACCTGCGTTACGGGACACATGGAGAGAATTCCATTGAACAGGTACATCCTTTTTTACGGCAGAACAACTGGCGCAGCCGGAGCCTTGTGATGGCTGGCAATTTCAACATGACCAATGTTGATGAGCTGTTCGGAAAACTTGTCAATATCGGGCAGCATCCCAAGGAAAAGGTGGATACAGTGACCGTGATGGAGAAGATAGGTCATTTTCTCGACCTGGAAAACCAGCAGATCTTTGATAAATACAAGGATAAATTTACGAACCAGGACATCACCGAACTGATTGAATCTGAGCTCGACCTGGCCAGGGTGCTTGAGCGGTCGTGCAAGGATTTTGATGGAGGCTATGCTATGGCAGGCCTGACGGGTTATGGGGCGGCCTTTATCGCACGGGATCCCAATGGCATCAGGCCGGCCTATTATTATGCTGACGATGAAGTGATCGTAATGGCTTCTGAAAAGCCGCCGATCAAGACAGCCTTTGATGTCGAATTCAATGAGATCAAAGAAATAGAGCCCGGACATGCGCTGATCATTAGTAAGGACGGTAATTATAACGAGCATAAATTTATTGAACCCCGGGAAAAGCTGTCGTGCAGCTTCGAGCGGATTTATTTCTCCAGGGGCACCGACCCGGATATTTATAATGAAAGGAAAACGCTGGGGCAGTTATTGCTGCCGCAGATCCTGAGTTCTATCAATTTCGACCTGAAGAACACCATCTTTTCTTATATCCCGAATACGGCTGAAACAGCCTTTCAGGGCTTGCTGGAGGCACTTGACCGTTACCTTATCGCTAAAAGGCAGGATGTGTTTATTGATAACAAGCCATATCTTGATTCAAGGGAGGATCTGTTGAATTTCAGACCCAGGACTGAAAAACTGGTATGGAAGGATGTTAAACTCCGTACATTCATTACGGATGATGAACACCGGGGTGACCTGGTAAGTCATGTGTATGACACGACCTTTGAGGTGATCAGAAAAGGAATCGACTCCATGGTGGTTCTTGATGATTCCATCGTGCGGGGTACCACCCTCGAGCGGAGTATTCTAACCCTGCTCAGTAAAACGGGAGCCAAAAAGATCGTGATTGTTTCGTCAGCACCACAGATCCGCTATCCTGATTGTTACGGCATCGACATGTCAAGAATGAATGAGTTTATTGCTTTCCGTGCATTGATGGCGTTGCTGAAGGATACGAAACAGGAGGATAAGCTCGACGAGGTCTATGAAAAAGCAAAAACCATTGAAGATCAGGAAGAACAACCTAATTTCGTTAAGGAGTTATATGACCTGTTTACAACCGATCAGGTTTCCGTTAAGATATCCGAGATTGTTACTCCTAAAAATATGACCTCTGAAGTGGAGATCGTCTATCAGACCGTTGAGAATCTTCATAAAGCATGTCCCGGTCATCTCGGTGACTGGTACTTTACAGGCAATTATCCCACACCCGGTGGTAACAAGGTGGTGAATAAGTCATTTATGAATTACATGGAAGGGCTTACCGTAAGGGCGTACTGATCCTGCCAATTAACTATACCTGAGTTTTTTTGATTAAACGGCAAAACTCTCACCGCATCCACAGGTTCTGGATGCATTCGGATTAATAAATTGAAATCCTTTACCGTTTAACCCGCCAGAGAAATCAAGAGTGGTCCCCAGGAGATATAAAAGACTTTTTTTATCAATAAGTATTTTGATTCCCTGGTCTTCAAAGACCTTATCACCCTCCAGGATCGTTTCATCGAAAGTAAGGTCGTACATCAATCCGGAACAGCCTCCGCCTTTGACTGAAACTCTCACATTCGCATGCTCCGAATGGCCATCATTCGCTCTTAGTTCAATAATCTTAATCTTTGCTGTATCTGTTACCTGTATCATATACCTTTTTAATAATAAGAGTTACCTAAATTAACTACGCAAGATAAAAAAAAGTTTTCATCTTTGCACAAAGATAATACCTTTCAAATAATTGATTCATGGAAAAAGCCCGCACAGAAATACAGGAACTAGGTGAATTTGGCCTGATAGACCGCATAAAATCTAATTTCAAATCAATCAATCCTTCCTCCGTCCTGGGCATCGATGATGATGCAGCCATCATAGATACCGGTAGTTCCTATACGTTGATATCTACGGATATGTTACTGGAAGGTGTTCATTTTGACCTGTCCTATATGCCCTTGCAGCACCTGGGCTATAAATCTGTTGTAGCCAATATTTCTGATATAGCAGCCATGAATGGGGTGCCCCGGCAGATTACGGTGTCCCTGGGTTTGTCGAACCGGGTATCCGTGGAAGCCGTTGATAAACTCTATCAGGGCATTAAAGCCGCCTGTGACACGTATAAAGTGGACCTTGTCGGGGGTGACACAACGGCCTCATCCAGCGGGTTGGTTATTTCCATTACGATTATCGGGGAGGCGGATAAAAAGAAGGTTGTTAGACGGTCCACCGCCGGCGAAAAGGATGTATTATGTGTTACGGGTGATCTTGGCGCTTCTTATCTTGGACTGCTGGTGCTGGAAAGGGAAAAGCAGGAGTTCCTGGCGAACCCTGACATGCAGCCTGAACTGGAAGCTTATGACTATATCGTCGGGAGGCAGCTTAAGCCTGAGGCAAGGATGGACATTATCCATGAACTTGACGACTTAAAGGTTGTCCCAACCGCTATGATTGATCTTTCTGATGGATTGGCATCGGACCTGATGCATATTTGTAAGCAAAGTAAATTAGGGGTGAATGTGTATGAAGATAAACTGCCTTACCATCAGAAGACCCTGGAAGCAGCTATGGAATTTAATATTGACGTGACAACGGCGGTAATGAACGGAGGAGAAGAGTATGAACTATTGTTTACGATCGACCATAAGGATCATGAAAAACTTAAAAACCATATGGACATACATTTTATTGGTTATATGCAGCAAGCGGCTGACCGGAATCTGATTACTAAAAATGGCAGTGTTGTACCGATTCTGGCACAGGGTTGGGACCATCTTAAGTCAAATAAATGATCCCGGGTTAACCCCTCTGGAACAATGGGTATCAGGTCTTTTGTGCAAGCATCCTGACGAGCGCCGCCTTGCCCTGGTGAAAAGGCCCTTCATCGAGTTCTTCCTCAGTTTCATGAAGATCGAAAATCTCAAGAAACCGAAAATCCTGGTTAAGCATAAAGCGGTCATATAAAAGATCCAGTGATTGCGGCCCCCCCGAGGACTTACCAAGCTGGGCTTTTGAGAAAGCTTCTATCAGCAGAAAGCCCCCGGGTTTGAGGCTTTGCACGAATTGTTTATGTATGGTTAATCTGATATCAGCCGGTAAATGTAAAAAGATCAGTGCAATGGCATCAAAGGATTCCTGCGGGAAGGAAAAATCTGTCAGATTGTCATCAAGATAGGTGAAACTTACATCATGCTCCAACGCCAGTATTTCCGCTTTCTTTTTACCCTCAGCACTTTGATCGATCGCCACTACTTCCCAACCATTTCTGGCAGCGTATACCGCATTGCGGCCTTCACCTTCTCCAGGCAGTAATAGTTTGCCCGGCGGTTGACTGTCAATAAATTTTTTAAAATATCGATTGGGTTCTTTACCATATACAAATACCTGATCACGATACCTTGAATCCCAG
>CAZYDB010000117.1:0-1105 GCA_964645995.1 uncultured Roseivirgaceae bacterium | reverse complement strand
TTAACACAATTACTTCATTTATTTAAACTTAAAATTTTTAATAATGGCTACCAAACCTCCCGAGCGTTATCAGAAGATCAAGGAACAGTTCCCTGATTTACTTGAGGCCTATGAAAAACTGGGCGAGGCAACCCATAAAGGGGCCTTGTCGCATAAATATGTGCATCTGATCAAACTGGCGGCGGCTGCCACCATGCGTTCAGAAGGTGCTGTTCACAGCCATACCCGGCGGGCACTCGATGTGGGCGCTACGGCCGGCGAGATAAGGCATTCGATAGTCTTGCTGACTAATACAATCGGTTTTCCCAATATGATGGCTGCCTTGTCATGGGTTGATGACATCCTTGATGAATAGGCATGTTTGCTGCGTTTAGCAGTTTATTTGACCGTTCCTTTCTCCAGGGCATCTTTAATGGCAGCCTTCGCAAAATTGCTGGTAATTGTTGCTCCTGTTGCGGCGTCAAAATCAGGCATCCGTGAATTGTCAAGTTGCATCTGAACGGCATAGTCAGCGCCATAACCGGGAGTGCCTGTTAATTGTAGTACCCTGATGTGGGTCATTTTTCCTTTTGCGATCCGAAATTCAATCTCCGCCTTTACCTGCCCGAGGGTGGCGAAACTGCCATGATAATTGCCATCGGAGACCTGGTTTGTAATGGATTTAAAATTCTTCAGTTCTTTTTTAGCCTGGTAACCAGCCATCTGCAGAAGCGCAAAAGCCCCCAGTAGTACGAGCATGATGATAAGCGACAAGCCAACAATGATTTTCAGGAATATTTTCATGTTTTAAGGAGATTGACTTCCGGACAAGTAACCCAGTTCACGCAGGAATATTTCCATGAGGGCAATGGTCCTCTTGTAGGGCCGGTCTTCATCACGGCCTTTATTAAAAAAAGCATGGCCATACCCGCCAAACAAAAGCACTTCACAATAATGGCCGGCCTCTTGCATTTTCTGTTGAAATTCAAGTATTATTTCTGCCGCCACCACCTTGTCATGGGTGCCATGAAAGATCAAGGCAGGCGGCATATCCTCATCGATGAAGTTGATGGGAGAAGTATGGTAAACATGCTCCGGTCCGCCAAAATTGCTGGCGAAAGCCGTC
>CAZYDB010000116.1:4341-13047 GCA_964645995.1 uncultured Roseivirgaceae bacterium | reverse complement strand
GCGAATGGACTGATGGTCAGGCGGCTTTATGAGATTGCTGAGGGAATCCCCGGTGTGTGGCAGGGTTTACTTTGCTTGGTTACCTCTTTTTCCGGCTGTACAGAAGGTCATATATTCTCCGCTCCATCGATCGTCAGCCGGCAGCACATTTACCGAACAACCGATTTCAGAAAATCCATGATCGATCAAAACTTTGTTGAGTTGGGAACGGTAAAAGAAGCGTGTCCGGAGCGGCAGTTCACAGGGCCTCTCCGGTCGTCAATGATTATATGCCGGGAGAGAATCACTTTTTGTTACGGTTGGGAAAAAGCCTCTGACAGGAGTTTTGATCCTGCCAACAGAGGCTGCTATATTTCTTCGCGGACAGTATCTCTCCCAAAGTCATACAACGCAAAAGCCTTTACAAATTTTTGGAGAGATCCGGAACATAAACAATGTGAACATACAGTCTGATTATACCTACACCCTCTATCCTCCATTTGTTTAGGCCGATCTGCTGAACCGCTGAACTGCCGGCCGCGCCATCAACGCGTAAATTCGATCACGTGAGCGCTTACGGTAATGGTACGCGTATAATAGAAGGGTGGAACACCACCTGTTCTTCGGCTAGTACATTGACCAGTGCCCCTGAAACCCCGCATCTTTGTATTCCTGCCGTAACGGTAGTTGCATGTACCTTCACCTGCACTTCACGATCCCGTGGGAAGGGCTTTTCCACCTCCGTAAGCTTCAAAACTTCAGGCGGACCGCACCTTTGATATACCGCAGCTTTCATGCCAGGCTTCTCTCGGCAGTTTTTTCTTCTGTTTCTTCCATACCCTTCCCGGCTGCTGCGGCAAGTTGTTCGATCAGGTTCCTGCAGCCTCCTGCCTGCATGTATGCGTCATGATCTTCCGGGGAGCCAAACTTACGGCCGGTTATTTCAGTACACCGGATCTTGCCACCCGTTTCATCATTGAAGGCTTCAAAGATCTTTTTTACTTCAGGATTATTAAAATAGGGAGGTGTCTCTCCCGGGTGCGCCCTGCACCAGGCAAGTGTCTTCAGCCAGATCGCAACAGCCAGTGCGCCACAGGCATTGCCGCTTAATCCCATCCCACCTGCAAAACCGGATACCATGATGGTTTCCTCTTCATTGGCTCCCATTTTAGCCGCCATTTCCGAAGCACAATTTTCACATTTACAGGCACTGCTGTTTTCCGGTACTGACAAACCTTTGGTTGCCGTCCGGATCGCCTCCGGAGCCCACTTTTCAGCCAGGTTGAAGCAGGGACTGTTGTAAAAACCTCCCAGGATTGTTTTGACTATCAGCTTGGCCATCCCCAGCCTGGTGGTCAGATTGCACCGGATGATCTCCCGGCAATTTACCGTGCCGGTCTGCTCTGAAAAGGATCTCATTATTTTCCTGGTGCTATTAATAGCCGTTGTACAGGCAGTTTCCCGGTCTGGGTTATTCCTGTACGACTCCGCTCCCACAGCCAGGGAGGCTCCCCAGAGCATCCCGCATTGATGACCGGTGTTTAGGAGACCGCCGGCCAGCGGATCAGTGGCCCGTTCCCGGGGCTCATCCAGATGGCCAAATTCACGGTTCAGCAGAAAACAGAATGTCTGGGAACAGGTCCCTTTTTTCCAGAATACCTTCTTGGTATCGGCTGGGTATGTTGTTATGGATTTCATGATAGGGGAAGTTTTTGAGATTTTGAACTTTAATTGTTTAAGCGGGATGAACTGGATGTGCCCGTCCTAGTCTAATGGTCTATACCCCAAGGATGTTAAAAGCTTCATAGACCATGAATACGGGCCAGACGATCGCTTTCAGGAAGCCCAGCACACCCACCCAGAAACCGGTGGCATTGGAGATGAAATAGATGGCGGCGCCAATTAATCCAAGGCCGTAAAAACAGCTCGGTCCATTGCAATGCTGATGCATTTTTTTACTTGTTGTTTCCATAGTTTTTGTTTTTTATTAATTTGTAAATGTTAGGTGTTGCTTTTTCATTAATTCCACGGTCCTTATTTTAACGGATCATCTGTCCACTGAATGCTTGTTTTTCCGGAGGTTATGAAATGGATAAACTCAAAGAGGTTTTCATTGCCGGTGAAGGAAGACTGATCGGCAAGCAATACCTGTAGTGAATCCGAACTGAAGGTTTTGATATCGATTTCCGTTCCTTCAGCAGCTTTGATGGTATTCAATTTTGGTGCCGTGATCCGCACATGCAGCTTTTGTGATAACTGATGTAGAGGAGCAGCATCGATACTGAAGAAGAGTGTGTCTCCATTATTGATCATGGAAGGCTTCAGAAAATCTCGTTTTTCATTGGCGATCAGCACCCTGTGTTTCCTTCCCTGCCGGATCGTTACTTTCCATCCCGGTGAAAAGCTGAGTGAATGAAAATGACCCGGTTCCACCGTTTCATACTTGCTTTCAAGCTCTGATGCGATGATGGCTTTTATATCCTGCCGGAGTACGGCAAGGCTGATGATGAGCAGGGCTACCAGAATTCCTGTGATCGACAGAAGAAATTTAATGCTCGTTTTCATTGATATGGCATTTGTTTATGACCTTTAATTTTTCTGATTATGAATATTCCCGTTTTCTACGGTTTTCCTGTATTTCTGATAGTACTTGTTCAGGTCGTCCATGCTGAGATTCAGTAAACTCATGGCCTTGAAAAACCGGGGAAGTTCTTTCTGGATAAAATCTTCCTTCCTTAGAACCATGGTCCGTTCAAGTCCGTCCTCTGCCACAAAATACCCGATCCCTCTTTTATTAAAAATTATCCCTTTCTCCTGTAAAAAATTAAATGTTCTCATTACGGTATTCGGATTAACTTCAATATTCACTGCCATTTCGCGCACCGAGGGTATCCGGTCCCCCGGATTCCATTTTTCAAGTAAAATATTCTCACACATCAGATCTGCGATCTGCAGATATATCGCCTGATCATCCCTGAATTCCATCTTAAACCTCCTGGTCTTTTAATCCCAAATAGGTGAGTATCCAGCTCAAAGGCGGTAATACCCACCAGAAAAGCCACTGAAATAATAGCCAGAACTTGAATACCGGCCTGTCTGTCAATGGATTCGGCTCAACACTCATTATATCGTCAATATCCGGATAGGTTAGATCCCGCATAAAGAACCAGGCAATGAACATACAGGCCATACTGAAAAGGATCAAAATAAACAGGGTTTTGGGCAGCACGTATCCCCGGGAAAAGGCTGCTCCAGCCAGAAAGATCCCTTGTATCACGAAATAATATCTTATCGCATGCCATGCGGTCTTGCCAAATGGATCAAAAGCCCTGAAGGTCACATCCCTGAATAACAACTGCCCGATCGGGTTGGCAATCCAGGTGTAGAGTGTAAAGGTCAGGGTAAACAGTATGATCCATCCCACTGAGGTGAGCAGCCACATGCAGATGAAGCGTTCCAGGGAGGAGACCGGCAGGGTCAGGTACTGGATACGGCTCAGGGTATTTCTCAGTCCGTGAAAGGCCAGGCTGCTGAGGATGAAGCCACCGGTGAGCAGGGCAAAGGCATATGCTCCGGAATGGGAATCATAGACCTTGCTGTATTCCGCGACCGGGACGATTAGAAATCCGAGAAAGAAGAGAAGTCCGAATGTGATCACTATGGTGAGTAAAAGGCCTTTGCGGCTTTGAAAAATTTCAAGTTTCAGCAAAAGCCAGAGTCGGGATGGATTGAAATACATGTTCGGTTTCTTCATCAGCTTTTGTTAAAGATCTCATGGATTTTTTCACGCGAATTGGTCACTGCATTAAACAGTATCTCAAGATTCATTTTCGATTCAACACTCTCCCGGTTCTCCCTTACGATGGTATACCCTCCCAGGAAAGGTTCCGCATACACCAATCCATCAGTGTCAGCCAGACTGGCCTCCCGTGCCAGGGTAAGTTTGCTTGTCACTCGTTCAAAGTCCTCATAAAAAAGGATCTGGCCCTCATCCAGTATGATGATGGGATCGATAAGGTGTTCTACATCCCGAACCTGATGTGTAGAGATCAGGATGGTTCTTTCCGGATGGATCGCATTGGCCACGATCTTCCGGAACTGGCTTTTGGAAGGGATATCCAGTCCATTGGTAGGCTCATCGAGGATCAGAATACTGCATTCAGTGGCCAGGCCGAAGGCAAGCAGGAATTTTTTCTTCAGGCCATAGGAAAGGGATGTGATCCTCTGATTTTTCGGAAGGTCAAATTCTGCCAGATAGTTCCGGAAAGCTTCATGATCGAATCCCGGATAAAAGGGGCTGAAGAGATCCACGTATCTTTTTATGGTCATTTCCGGGAGTATAAATTCTTCGTTGATCAGAAATATTTCCTTGAGAAATTCCGGGCTTCGGTGTTCCGGGGTATGACCAAGCACATCAACACGGCCCTTCTGCGGAAAAAGCAAACCGGAGATCATCTTCAGCAGGGTGGTCTTTCCCGCACCATTCTTTCCCAACAGACCATAAATGTTCCCGGCAGGAATTTTTAGCGCGAGCCCATCAAAAAGAGAGGGTTTCCGGCGATAATTGAATTGAACATCTTCGATCGTGATCATTGCTTTTTAAAAAACTTAGTGTACTACTATACTAATACACTGCAATTGTATACATAAAAAATAATATTTCAAATTTTTTTTGGAATTTTTTATGATGTGACTTAACCTGAAAAATTCACGAATTTTTCACCCTATAGGGCTGATGGAGCGCCCCGATGATAATCGGGATGCCCATCAAGGTTAACCTAGCGAAGTATCTTATTGAGTATCACCTCTATATCTTAAAATTACGCCGAACAACAAAAATTTATGAATAGGTAGGTTAATAAGGCATCAAAACGGCATTCTCCAAAGAAATATCCTTATGCTGATGCATGATCGACGACCGGAAGAAGATAATTTATGGGTAACGGGAGCATGGATTATTTGGTCTAAGGATCGACCCTTGGGCTTTTGTACTCCAGGATTCACATTTCTCCAGGGAATAAGGCAGTATTGTTCTGTTCGGAAGGCCTTCCTTGGGTAATAAAAATCAGACCTGCTAGAATGACCGGTTCTGCTGGAAACGTTTGTTAAATGATTTTCATTCAGTTTTTATCAATTTAAATGTTCTTGTAATTCGCTCTTTATCCGTTAAATGCAGGATATATGCACCGGCTGAAAGATCAGAAAGATCGATCTCCTGCCGGCCTATTAAATTTCCCTCGTATACCGGACTGCCGGACAGGTTGATGATCCGTATCAGCCATTCTTTGTTCACGGGGTATTCGAGCAGGAGCCGGTCTCTAAAGGGATTGGGATAGATCCTCACTGCAGCCTTCTCCGGTACCGGTATTCCGGTGGGTACCTCGTACATACCGTTTTCCCGGACCCTTGCCGTATCCTGGCCGGTGACCACCATCTGATCGAACCAGAGCCAGCCAGGATCCAGGTCATGGTATTCGGCTACGATCTCAAAACGATCCACGGCTGTCCAGTCGAATTTGCCCTGGGGGTCATGCCATTGGTTGTCATACCAGGATCCTTTTTCCGTAAACCGGGACAAAGGAATATGCAGATGTTGCCAGCGGCCGTCCCAGTTCACCAGGGCTTCATCGATGGTGTATACCATCCGCCAGGGGAGGTCATCGGTTATTTCCGTTTTACTATCCACGAACCGTATATCGAACCGGGTGCCGGGCTGGTTCCCGCGCACAAAAAAATCAACGGCATAGGCGCTGTCGACCAGCAATGAAAGGTCCTTGTCAGGCCTGAAATCGAAACCGATCACATTGTACCGTTGCGCTCCCCGCCAGGCCATGCAGTAATCATCATTATTGGGCTGATGGCCGGCATAATAGTCAAGATAGCCCCTGGTGTCACTTGACTCTACGATATCCTCTCCCATATAATCCGTATAAAGGATGAACCCGGTACTGTCCGGATGAAGAACATACGGAGACTGTTCCGGTACGTTGAAGCCCAGCGCTTCCAGCAGGGGAACGTTCAGGTCATGCTCGAACAGGCCGTTGCTTCCTTTTTCAAACAGGCCGAACCCGCCATGATAATCCCAGCTCGTCCAGGCGATATCATGTTGTTCCAGGTATTCGCGAACGGCCCGGTACCACTTCACCCGGTCCTCATTTTCTGCATTGATCATGAGCACCCCGAATTCACCGCAGAAGAGCGGCACCTGTCTATCGTCCTTGAACCGGACGGCCACATCCAGTTCCTGCCGGACATTGTTGATGGTTCCTCCTTCCTCGTAATTCCGGTAACTGTTCCCGATCCAGGTGTCTGTCAGGCTGGCCGGAAGTGAAGGCATTCGGGAAGCCTCATAGGGGAAAGGGACGCCTGCCAGCGGCACCAGGGAGGGATCGGTCCAGCCGGCCCCCTGGTGAGTGAAGATGAAGGGTTCGTAAAAATGATGGGTATAGATCAGGTTATCATCCGCGTAGACCGGCATGTCGTGGAGGTGGTGGTAGGAATTCCAGTTGGCCGGTCCGATGATGATCGTATGTTTTTTGTCAATCTTCCGGATCTCTTCCACCGCTTCCTGCTGGATGGTATTCCACAGTTCATCGGTGATGCCATGGGGCTCATTCAGGATCTCGTAATAGAGAAGTTCCGAACGGTCCTTGTACCGGTCAGCCAGTTGTGACCAGACCTTCTTCAGAACGATCCCAATCTCCGGATCCGTATCGGCCGCCGGATCGAAGGTATGGTTATCGAGGATCAGGTGGATATCCAACGCTTCGGCCCAGTCAATAATCTGGTCTAGAAAGGTATAAAAAAGGGGGTCTAAGGCATAATTGGGTTCTCCGTTGGTCATATGGTGGAGGTTGATGGGGAGCCTGATCACATCACAGCCAAGGCTTTTGATCTGTTCGAAATCTTTTTTGGTGTACCTGGTGAACTGGATCTGTCTGGCGCTGCCCACCTGAAACCATTCGGTGAGGTTTACCCCCCGGGAAAATGGGGCTTCCTGAGCCTGGGCCGGATGGCTCTCAATGCAGGGGATCAGCAGGATCAGAGATAAGAAATACCGGAACATATAAAAAATCGGTTATCTTCCTTCTAAAATATCCAAAATATCGACCAAAACAAATCTCTGAAGGCATGTATTGCGGTCTTTCTGAAAATATGGATTCCGGCAAACATCATTGCCTCAAGACATGCCTTGGCTTTTTATTTCCGGAAATTTTAATCCTGATTTTTCCGTTTTAACTGGCAATATTTCTTCCAAATGCTGATATTGAATGCCCGGAACAGATCTTATGATTATGGCAACAAGAAGGCATTTTTTACAGCACGCAGTAATGGGGCTCGCAGGCATGCCGCTTCTCGGATATTCCGGTACCCAGCCGGCGCAGCGTCTGAAAGCACATAATGTGAATACAGTTAAAGGAAGGGGCGCACAGCGATTATCGATGGAAAAGCTGAAAGCCTGGGAAGCTCTGGAATACGGGATGTTCATCCATTTCGGCATGAGCACTTTTGATGGGGAAGAGCTTTCACGGGGCGATAAACCATCCTCATATTACCGGCCTGAGGCGTTGGATGTAGATCAGTGGATCCGCGTGGCCAGGGATGCCGGGATGACCTATGCTGTGCTGACCACCAAACATGTGTCGGGTCATTGCCTCTGGCCCTCGCAATACACGGATTATCATGTGGGAACCAGCGGGAATACCACCGATGTGGTGGCTGAATTTGTAAATGCCTGTAATAAGTACGGTATCCGGCCCGGCTTTTATTATTGTTCATGGGACAATCATCATTTATACGGTTCGAAGACACCCACGATCATCGGATGGGACAAGGCATTTACGACCAGGGAATACCGTAATTTTCAGATGGAACAGGTCGCGGAACTGATCACCACCTACGGACCGGTCATGGAGATGTGGATAGATATTCCGGGTGTTCTTGGTGCCGATGGCCGGCGGGAACAGTACCGGCAGATCGCTGAACTGAGCCCGGATACGGTCATCATGATGAACAGCGGATTCGGGGACGGAACGGAATTGAAGTTCAATTATGCCTGGCCCACCGACCTGATGGCTATCGAACGCTGGCTACCCACTTCAAATAAAGGATATGATCCCTGGTTCACCATTTCAGAGGAAGCCGGTCAGCCTGAGGATTATTATATTCCGGGAGAAGTTTGTGACCCGGTCGGGTACGAGTGGTTTTACCAGGAGGATGATCCGCTGAGGTCGGACGAGGAATTGCTGGGCATGCGCCTGATCTGCCGGTCCAGGGGGGCGAACCTGTTACTTAACGTACCCCCGGACCGGTCAGGCAGGATTCCCGGGCGATCGGTCAATAGCCTGATGCGTCTGAAGGAGAATTATGAGAAGATAAAGGGAGGATGATCCGCTAATTCACCTTGACGTACAGGGTTAGTGCAGAATAACCCATCCCTTCCTGTCTCCCTGTTCCGGGGTCCCCACGATCTACCGGGCTAATTTCAATATCCTGACTGCGCCCCGCATCACGACCCCGAAAACAATGCTTCCCACCACCAGGTCGGGTATCCGGCTGGCGGTCAACAAACAGTCGGGAACCAATACGGTGGAGGTCGCCGGCGGCGTGCTCGAGGAGATCCAGCGCATCAACGAGGACATCCCGCAGATCCAGTTGACCTCCATAATCGATACCTCGGACTATATCCAGCGGTCCATCACCAATGTGGCTTCCACCATCCTGTTC